>CAZFPR010000056.1:13771-17049 GCA_964521045.1 uncultured Hyphomicrobiales bacterium | reverse complement strand
GGGCTAGCCTTCCGGGCAGCCATCCACATTCTCGCGCTTTGAGGCCGAGTTATGTTCGCGCCCTCGAACATGAGGGCGGCGCGGACGCCGGGAATTACCGATCCCGTCACGGCCGCCTGCACGAAAGCAAAAGTGCAGACGAATTGTCGTCACCGCGAAGAGCCGGCATCTTTCCGGCGCCCGCGCGAGGTGGGTTACGGCCTATACGCGCGGCCCCCGGTGGACTGACCAGACTATCCACCGCTGGCGGACCTCCCCGGCTTCGCCGTTTGCGCCTTGGCAGGCACGCGCACGAAGCCGCCAAAGGAAGGCCCTTGTGACGAGCGGCAGGCTCGCCGGAACCATCGCGACTTCAGCCGCTGCGGACGGAGTGCGTTACGCCCCGCTTCGCAGCCACCGCTCCCGATCCGCGCACCGAACACGCCGCGCGACGCGCCCCTCGTGAATCAGGACGCGCGCAGTATCCACGCGCCGGAGTGCGCGGGGATAGATTTTTTGAGGGGACGCGGAAGCGGTTGAACGGGCGGAGGAAATAATTCTTATGAAATGTGGCGTGCCCGGATTTGGATCAATGCCGCACTTTACCCAAGAACTTCACAACTCGTGGGGCAATACGATCTTTCTTCTTATTGATTTCGCACTCCCAAAGAACGAGCACTTTCCAGCCTAGCTTGCGAAGCTCTTTCAGCTGCCGCCCGTCGCGCGCCTTGTTGCCGGCGATCTTCGGGTTCCAATACGAAGTATTTGATTTCACCTGCCGGCGGTCTGGACAGGTTTTGGCGTCATGTCCGTGCCAGAAGCATCCGTGAACTTGAATTGCTTTTTTTCGAGGCCCAAAAACAAGATCAGGCTTTCCGGGCAGATCCTTACGATGAGGCCGAAAGCGATAGCCGAGGCGATAAACTAGTTTCCGGACGAATAGCTCGGGTTTCATTCCCTTGCTTTTAATTCGGCGCATGTTTTCCGAGCGCCGTAATTGTGAAATACTATCCATGCCAGGTGACGGACTCTTTCGTGAGCCATACCAAGTCTTTTACAAGAGATAGACTCTCCTTCTCTTTTGCTTTGCGGTTAGCCGGCTCGGTAAGTTGAGGCGCGAAATGCACGCAAGCTTCAATTGGAGCGCCCCGCGACACCCTTTCAGGGGTGTGCTCAACAACTTTATTAATTCTGCTAGCCGCAAACTCTCCAATAACAGCGTAAAATTTGCAGTTTGAATTTACGGAGCGCGCCGCAGTAAGATATGATCGTGACTCATCAATCAAATCAACTCGATCGTGCCGGAAACGCCATCGCGTTGAGATTAGTGCAACAGGTTTCGCATTCTTCTTAACAACAATATCGATACGCGGATTCTTGCTGCGCGAGGTGAACCCAAATCCAGCAAAGAGCTTGTAAGGGTCTTCCTCTTCCGAAACGTCCAGTCCTTTAGCCCCGAAAACTCGAAGAGTTTCTGCAATTACCGATCTGAACGCGTGCCCAATAAGATTATGAGGCTGTTTGTTGCTAACCAGCGGCTCCTGCCAATACAAACCTATCTCAGAACAAAGCGCCTGCCTGGTAACCTTCAATTCTTTAGCGAGCAAATCTGCAATTTCAGACCCTGCTCTCATTGCTGAATTCTGAGTCTGAGATTTGCTTTCATTGAAAATGTTTCGCTCAGCGAAAACAATGCCATCAAAAAGAACTGACCATCCTCTTTCATAGACTCCACAGGTCAAGAAGAGCTTCGCGATTGCCTTCCATGCATCTTCGATCGACCATTCGTTGGTCCTAAGGAGTTCTTTATAGAGACGCACTGCAAGAGCTGCATTCTCGTTAAGCGGCATCAAAAAAATCCTTGATAGCTACGCTACAATTCTACTGGCCCGCCTCGACGCAAGTGCTTGTTTAATCATTTGCGACACGGCTAACGCCACAGGTGGAGGAAAAGCATTCCCTACTTGCCGATAGGCGATGGTTTTCTTTCCTACAAACTTCCAGTCGTCTGAAAATCCTTGAAGACGAGCAACCATTCTCACTGTCAACTTTGGCATTCCGACAAAATCTTTTTCCGGCGCTTCATCCGCAATACCGATTCCGTTCACTCCCAACGCCGCCCATGCTTGCCTTGCGCGCGTCGGACCTAGATCAGGCCCGCCATGCTTCTTCGATCCGCCAACTATCGTCGGCGCAATTTCATCCGCTCTTGCCTTCCAAGCCCAAACGTTACGCCATTTCCGCTCACCCATAAGATCGTACAAAGTTTCTCCGACCGTTGGCGGATTCTGAGGAGAGACTGACGGCCACTCAAAATGCTCGGCACTGCTTTTCTGTATGGCCACAATAACAACGCGTGGACGCAACTGCGGCACACCAAATTCCGATGCATTCAGCAGCCGCCAATCCGCTTCATAGCCGAGCTTTTTAAGCTGCTTTTTCAGATGCGTGCGGTAGTCCTCAAAAACTGCACTTAAAAAGCCGCGCACATTTTCGATCATAATTGCCCGCGGTCTGATTTCATCGATCAAGCGGAGTGCAGCCGGAAAGAGATTACGCTCATCCTTTTCACCAAGCTGTTTGCCGGCAATTGAGAATGGCGGGCACGGCAAGCCGCCAGCAAACAAGTCAACGCCTTTGTACGGCCTGCCATCGAACTTATCTAAGTCCGCTTGAACTACATTCCATTGCGGGCGGTTAGCACGCAAAGTCGCGCAATAGTCTTTTTCTATTTCGACGAGAGCTTCATGTCCGAAGCCTGCTCGTTCTAGACCCAACGCTTGTCCTCCTGCGCCAGCGCAAACTTCAACTGAGGTCAGCATGGTGTCTCCCGAATGTTCTTCATTTGTTCTTTTAGCCGTGATTTGGTTAACAGATCAATAACGGGCAGATTTTCACCCCGGACAGCTTCGAGAAAAATGTTCACAACAATCGGAGCTGAAGCAAAAAACCCTTTCGATCCCTAGTGTTGCACTGCGGTCATCCAATCCCCAAATACCTGCCGGGGACGTCTAGACTGGCCCCGGAGAGGTAATTTCAGCCGTGCGCGACCCCTATGAGGTGCTCGGCGTAGCCCGCAAGGCTTCCGCCGACGAGATCAAGAAGGGCTTCAGGAAGCTCGCCAAGAAGCACCACCCGGACTCCAACAAGGATGATCCGAAGGCGGCCGCGCGCTTTTCCGAGATCAACACCGCCTACGAAATTCTCGGCGACGAGAAGAAACGCGCGCAGTTCGACCGCGGCGAGATCGATGCCGAAGGCAAGCCGCAAGGGTTCAACTTCGACCCGCGCCAGCCAGG
>CAZFPR010000056.1:12499-13761 GCA_964521045.1 uncultured Hyphomicrobiales bacterium | reverse complement strand
GCGCAAGGCTTCCCCGGCGGCGAGACCATCTTCGAAAGCTTCTCGTATGGCCCCGGCGGCTTTCAGCGGCGTGGTGCGCGCGGTGGAGCACGGCCGCAGCAGGGCGGCGGCTTCGAGGACATTCTTTCGAGCATCTTCGGCGGGCGGGCCGCGCATGGCGACACCGCGTTCGAGGAATTCGAGACCGCGCAGGCAAAGGCCGCCGACATCGCACTCCCGATTTCCGTCACGCTCGAAGAAAGCGCCGCCGGCACAAAAAAGCGCGTGATGCTCCCCTCCGGCAAGGAGGTCGAAGTCACGATCCCGGCCGGCGTCACGGACGGGCAGCAGATCCGGCTACGCGGGCAAGGCTTCGCGGGCCCCGTTCCGGGCGACGCCATCGTCACGATCCATGTGGCTGCGCACCCCGATCTCAAGACCGAAGGCGCGAACCTTCGGGCCGAGGTTTCGGTGCCGCTCGCGGACGCGATCCTCGGCGGCTCCGTCCGGGTGCCGACGCTCTCCGGCGCGGTGGACCTGAAAATCCCGCCGAAGACCTCCGGCGGACGCACCTTCCGGCTCAAAGGCAAGGGCCTGCCCCAGAAGGGAGGACAGCCCGGCGACCTGCTTGTGACCGTTCAGATCGCGCTGCCGGAAGGGGCGGACGCGGAACTCGAGGCTCTGGCGAAGAAGCTGAAGGAACGCGGTTAAACTCGCACGTCGTCCCGGCCAAGCGAACGAAGTGAGCGCGAGCCGGGACCCATAGCCCCTGTTTTCGAGATCTTGAAGGCCGGGGTTATGGGTCCCCGCTTTCGCGGGGACGACCACGTAAATTCGTTACAAGCCTTGAACAGGACGCGCCTTGAAGCCCGGCGCGGCCCCATGTCATACAAAATTGCAGCCCCTGAAGCCGGTTTCGGGGCGTATGGCGTAGCCGGGGGCAGAGAATGAGCGATACCAGCGGGCTGATGCGCGGCAAGCGCGGGCTCATATTCGGCATCGCGAACAACCGCTCGCTCGCCTACGGCATCGCCAAAGCCTGCGCCGACGCGGGCGCCGAGCTTGCCCTCACCTATCAGGGCGACGCGCTCCGGAAGCGCGTCGAGCCGCTCGCCGAAGAACTGGGCGCCAAGGTCGCGGGCCACTGCGACGTCACCGACCCCGCGACCATCGACGCCGTGTTTGCCGAGAGCGACCGGCTGCTCGGCGATCTCGATTTCGTGGTGCACGCGATCGCGTTTTCCGACAGGGCGCAGCTCGACGGCCGCTATGTCGACACCACT
>CAZFPR010000056.1:0-12489 GCA_964521045.1 uncultured Hyphomicrobiales bacterium | reverse complement strand
CACCACTGCCGACAACTTCAACATGACGCTTGCGATCTCGTGCTATTCGCTGACCGCGATCGCGCAGCGCGCCGAGAAGCGCATGCCGCGCGGCGGCGCGATCACGACGCTCTCCTATTACGGCGCCGAGAAGTGGATGCCGCACTATAATGTCATGGGTGTCGCGAAGGCCGCGCTCGAATGCAGCGTGCGGTATCTCGCAGCCGATCTCGGCCCGAAGAAAATCCGCGTGAACGCGATTTCGGCGGGACCTGTGAAGACGCTTGCCGCATCCGGCATCGGCGACTTCCGCTACATCCTGAAGTGGAACGAATACAACACGCCGCTCCGCCGCAACGTATCGAACGAAGAGGTCGGGGCGAGCGCGCTGTACCTGATGTCCGATCTCGCCCGCGGCGTCACCGGCGAAGTGCTGCATGTCGATGCCGGCTACCACGTCATCGGCCTAAAGAACCCGGACGCGCCGGACATGACGCTGCGCACGAAGAACGGTAACTCCGAATGACCGTGCTTGTCGCAGGCGGCGGCATCGGCGGTCTCGCGCTTGCGCTCAGCCTGCATCAGATCGGCGTGAAGTGCCGCGTCTTCGAGAGCGTGAAAGAGATCAAGCCGCTCGGCGTCGGCATCAACGTGCTGCCGCATGCCTGCCGCGAACTGATCGAGCTTGGGCTTCAGGAAGAGCTCGAGCGCACCAGCATCCGCACTTCCGAGCTCGCCTACTTCTCCAAGCATGGCAAGCGTATCTGGACCGAGCCGCGCGGGATCGATGCCGGCTACAAGTGGCCGCAATATTCGATCCACCGCGGCGAATTGCAGTTCATCCTCTTGCGCGCCGCCATCGAGCGCCTCGGCAAGGAGAACATCGTCACCGGCCATCACGTCTCTCATTGGGAAGAGACTGCGAACGGCGTGCGCGCGCACTTCACGGACAAGGACGGCAAGGCGATCGGCAGCGAGGAAGGCTCGCTCCTGATCGCCTGCGACGGCATTCATTCGACGATCCGTTCGAAGCTGTTTCCGGACGAGGGCCCGCCGATCTGGAGCCGCCGCATCCTGTGGCGGGGTGTGACGGTCGCGAAGCCCTTCATGACCGGCTCGTCGATGATCATGGCGGGTTATCCGCAGGTGAAGTTCGTCGCCTATCCGATCTCGAAGCCGGACCAGAACGGCATGCAGATGATCAACTGGATCGCGGAGCGCGAGTTCGAAGAGACCTACGAATGGCGGCGCGAGGATTACAACCGCGCGGCGAAGCTCGAGGAGTTCGCGCCCCTGTTCGAGCAGTGGAACTTCGGCTGGCTCGACGTGCCGGGCTTGATCCATGGCGCGGAATACTGCTTCGAATATCCGCTCGTGGACCGCGACCCGCGGGAGCGCTGGAGCTACGGCCGCGTGACGCTGCTCGGAGACGCTGCACATCCCATGTATCCGATCGGTTCGAACGGCTCCTCGCAGGCGATCCTGGATGCACGCGTGCTTGCCCGCGAGATTCAGAACAAGGGCGAGACACTGGCTGCGCTCGAAGCCTATGAAGCGGAGCGTCGGCCCGCGACTTCGCAGCTTGTGCTCCTGAACCGTGGCAACGGCCCGGAGCGCGTGATGGAAATGGTCGAACAGCGCGCACCGAACGGCTTCAATGTCGTGACCGAAGTGCTTTCGCAGCAGGAACTCGAGGAAGTCGCGAACAACTACAAGAAGGTCGCGGGCTTCCAGGTCGAAGCGCTGAACGCGAGACCTTCGATCGTGCAGCCGAAGATGGCGATGGCGCGATAATCACGCGTCATATCGCCAGCGCCTGACCGCGTCTTCATTCCATTCGATGCCGGCGCCGGGACGATCCGGAATTTCAAGATTGCCGTCGCGTAAACTGAACGGCTCCTTGAGGATCGGGTCAGCCCAGTCCTGCCATTCGAGCCAGTGCGCGGTTTCGGTGACGCGCAGGAGATGCGCGGAAAATTCCGGATAGAGATGAGAGGACATTTCAATCCCGGCTGCGCCGCAGATCGCGGCGGCGCGCATCCATCCGGTGACGCCCCCGATCCGCATTAAATCCGGCATCACGTAGTCGCCGGCGCCGGCTGCGAGCGCCTGATGAAGCGAACGCGGGCCGTAGAAATTCTCGCCGAGTTGCAGCGGGGTTTTCAATTCTTCGCGCAGGCGGCGGTAGCCTTCGAGATTGTTGTAAGCGATGGGCTCCTCGAACCAGTAAAGCCCCTCGCCGTCGAGCGCGTGACAGCGATGCAGTGCATCGCCGAACGACAAACCCTGATTGAAATCGACCATCAGTTTTATTTCTTCGCCAGCGCCGGCGCGCACCGCCTTGATTGCGAGAAGATCGCCTGCAACGCGCTCGCGGCCGAGACGCAGTTTGAGCCCCTTGAAGCCGCCTTCGGCTACGAGTGCCGCCGCTTCGTCTTTCAGTTTCCCGACATTGCTGTTATACGCGCGCACCGGGGCCAGCGAACCGCCGAGGAAAGCCGCGAGCGGCATGTTCGCGGCTTTCGCGAGCGCATCCCACGCCGCCATGTCGAGGCCGGAGACGGCAATCATCGACATGCCCTCATAGCCGACGAGATTGAGCGAGCGGTGCATCGCCTGAAAATCATCGACCGGATGAACCGGCTTGCCGATGCGCGCCGCGGCAAGATCGTGGATCGCAGGTATCAGATAACGCGCAGCGTTCTTCAGATAAGGCTCGAGGTAAGCGCGGCCGGTGACGCCTTCTTCGGTATGAAGATCGATCAGGATGACCGGCCATTCTTCGAACAGGCCGACTTTGGACACGACCGGACGGCGCAACGGCACCGATACGGCGCGGACATCGACGGAACGGAACGTGAGTTTCCCGAAGCGCATGACCTTCCCCCGAAAGTCCGGCCATTCAAGCGCGCCCGAGAATGTTGTAAATACACTAAGCGGTATACATACGAGGAGGCCGGTCCATGCCACGATCGCCGGAGCCGACGCGGAAACGGATTCTGGATGCCGCCTACAAGCTGTTTCGCAGGCAGGGATATTCCCGCGTATCCATCGACGAGATCGCGCTTGCGGCGAAGCTCACGAAAAAGACGCTCTACTATCATTTCGAAAGCAAGGACGCGCTGCTCGCCTCGGTCATGGAAACGCAGAGCGAACTCGCGCTGGCCGCGTTCCGGACATTTGGCGACAAATTGAAAGGCTCGCCGGCTGCGATCACGGATGCCCTGTTCGAGGACCTCAAGGTCTGGTCCGATACGCCGCGCTGGGCCGGCTCCGGCTTCACACGGCTCGTGATCGAACTGGCCGATCTGCCCGGTCATCCCGCGCGCAAGATCGCACGGCGGCACAAGGCAGCGCTTGAAAATCATTTCGCGGAGTTGCTCGCGAAGGCCGGCGCAGCCTCACCCAAGGATACGGCCCGGGAAATCTGGCTGCTTTCCGAGGGCGCGATCTCGCTGATCCTGGTGCATGGCGACCGCACTTACGCAACGGCAGCCGCGAAAGCCGCGCGCAAGCTTATCGGCGCGAGCCTGCGCCACCGCTCTGCCGCATAGCGGCTCTGAAGTCGTTAACGTCTGCGCCGTTTGACCCCGCCGCGGCTCGCTCCTAAAAGCACCCGCATGTCGCACAACACTTTCGGCCACCTCTTCCGCGTCACCACCTTCGGCGAAAGCCATGGGGTCGCGATCGGCTGCGTGGTCGATGGCTGCCCGCCGCGGATTCCACTCAAGGCAGAAGATATTCAGGCCGATCTCGACCGGCGCAAGCCGGGCCAGTCGCGCTTCGTCACGCAGCGGCGCGAGCCTGATGCCGTCAAAATTCTCTCGGGCACCTATGTCAACGAAGAAGGCATGGAGCTGACGACCGGAACGCCGATCGCGCTCATGATCGAGAACGTGGACGCGCGCTCGAAGGACTATTCCGAGATCGCGGACAAATATCGTCCCGGCCACGCCGACTACACCTACGACATGAAATACGGCATCCGCGATCCGCGCGGCTCGGGCCGAGCCTCCGCACGCGAAACCGCCTCGCGTGTCGCCGCCGGCGCGGTCGCGCGAAAGATCGTTCCGGACGTCACGATCCGCGCGGCACTCGTGCAGATGGGCGAAATCGAAATCGACCGCGAGCGCTGGGACTGGAAGGAAGTTTCCAACAATCCGTTCTTCTGCCCGGACGCTAACGCCGCGAAGAAGATGGAAGAGTATCTCGACGGCATCCGCAAGAGCGGCTCCTCCATCGGCGCAGTGATCGAAGTCGTAGCGGAGAACGTGCCCGCGGGTCTCGGCGCGCCGATTTACGGCAAGCTCGATGCGGAGCTTGCGAGCGCGATGATGAGCATCAACGCGGTCAAAGGCGTCGAGATCGGCGCGGGATTTCAGTCCGCAAAATTCACCGGCGAGCAGAACGCCGATGAAATGCGCGCGGGCAACAACGGCCCGGTATTCCTTTCCAACCATGCGGGCGGCGTGCTCGGCGGCATCTCTACAGGCGCGCCGGTCGTCGCGCGCTTCGCGGTGAAGCCGACGTCTTCGATCCTGACTTCGCGCGACACGGTGGACCGTTTCGGCGCGGAGACGGAAGTTTCGACCAAGGGCCGCCACGACCCCTGCGTCGGCATCCGCGCGGTGCCGATCGGCGAAGCCATGATGGCTATCGTGCTCGCGGATCAGTTTCTGCGCCATCGCGGACAGGTCGGCGCGACGTCCGGCTGGCCGTTCCCGAAGAAGAAGTAAGCATGAACGCCGCAGAACAGAGCCGCGTCGAAAAGGCAATCGCCGCGTTCGCGCGCGGCGAGATCGTGGTCGTCACCGACGACGACGACCGCGAGAACGAGGGCGATCTGATCGTCGCCGCCTCGCTCTGTACGCCTGAGAAGATGGCGTTCATCGTGCGCCACACTTCCGGCATCGTATGCGCGCCGCTGACGCAGGCGGAAGCGAACCGGCTCAACCTCAATCCGATGGTTGCGAACAACGACGCGCCGCACACGACGGCCTTCACGGTTTCGGTCGATGCGAAGCACGGCACCACGACCGGCATCTCCGCCGAGGAACGCACCACCACCGTGCGTGCGCTCGCAAACGGCAACATGGGTGCAGCCGACTTCGTGCGGCCCGGCCATATCTTTCCGCTGATCGCGCGCGAAGGCGGCGTGCTCATGCGTACCGGACACACGGAAGCCTGCGTCGATCTCTGCAAGCTCGCCAACCTGCCGCATGTCGGCGTGATCTCCGAGCTTGTGAACGACGACGGCACGGTGATGCGGGGCGCGCAGGTTGCGGTCTTCGCTTCGAGCCACAAACTCGCGCAGGTCTCGGTCGCCGATCTCATCGCCTACCGGCAGGTTCGCGAAAAGCTGGTGACCCGGGTTTCCGAATTTCCGGTGCATAGCGAAATCGGAACGCTCACGGGCTATGCCTTCACGACGCCGTTCGACCAGACGCACCACATTGCCTTCGTGCACGGCAAGATCGGCGACGGGAAGAATATCGTTGCGCGGCTGCACCGCGCCGACGTGATCGGCGACGTGATCGGCGGCGGCTCCGTGATCCACAAGGCGCTCGCGCGCTTCAAGACCGAAGGCCGCGGCGTGCTGATCTATCTGCGCGACGGCACCGCCGGCGTGCCGGTGGTAAAGCCCGGCGCGAAGGACGATTCCACCGAGGCGCAGCGTGCGGAACAGTGGCGGGAAATCGGCGTGGGTGCACAGATCCTGCGCGATCTCGGCATTTCCTCGATCCGCCTGCTGGCCTCGCGCGCCCGCACCTATGTCGGCCTCGCCGGCTTCGGCATCGAGATCGTCTCCACCGAATCTCTGGACGGCTAGTAAGAGCCTCTCCCGCGTCCGCCCGTTTCGTGCCACCTTTTGCATGGCTAATCCTTCAGGCGGAGGATTCTGGCGATGCGTGCTTTCGGCCTTATCCTTGCGGCATCGTTCGCAGCACTGCTCGCGATGCCTTCCCGCGCGGACGCGCAGACGCAGGTCGACGTCGAACTCGTGCTTGCGGTCGATATTTCCTACTCGATGGATTTCGACGAACTCGCGCTCCAGCGCGAGGGCTACATCACCGCGCTCCGCTCCAAGGAATTCATCGACGCACTGCGCGGCGGCGCCTACGGCAAGATCGCGCTGATCTATATCGAATGGGCAGGCACGCACGAGCAGACCGTCGTGGTGCCGTGGACGCTGATCGACGGCAGGGCCGCGGCGGAAGCTTTTGCGGCAAGGCTCGCGGAAGCGCCGGTGCGCCGGACCTATCGGACCTCGATCTCGGGCGGACTGATTTTCTCCGCCGCACAATTCGGCAATGGCGGGTTCAAGGGCACGCGCCGCGTGATCGACATTTCCGGCGACGGGACCAACAATCAAGGCCCGCTGATCGAGCCGACGCGCGACGACATCGTCGCCAAAGGCATCATCATCAACGGCCTGCCGTTGCAGCTAAAGTCCCCGACCGGGTCCATGCTCGATATCAACGACCTGCACGTCTACTACGAAGACTGCGTGATCGGCGGGCCGGGCTCGTTCGTAATCCCCGTGCGCAGCCGCGACCAGTTCATCAACGCCGTGCGGCAGAAGCTCGTGCTCGAGGTTTCCGGCATCACGCCGCCTTCGATTGCACGAACGGTCCCGGTGGTGAAACCGCCGCGCGTTTCCTGCACCATCGGTGAACAGATGTGGATGCAGCGGTGGGGGAATTAGTATTCTCCCCGTGTCGTCCCGGCCAAGCGAACGAAGTGAGCGCGAGCCGGGACCCATAACCCCTACATTCGAGAGTCATGAATACCGGGGTTATGGGTCCCCGCTTTCGCGGGGACGACGCCTACTTTTTCGAGAACACCCCGACCAGTTCCACGTGCGACGAATAGCGGAACTGATCGACCGGCGTGACTTCGCCGATCTTGTAGCCGCCATCGATCAGCACTTTCGCATCGCGGGCGAAGGTATCGGCGTCGCAGGAAACATAAGCGATCTTCTTCACCTTCGATTTCGCAAGTTCGCGCGCCTGCGCCTCCGCGCCCTGACGCGGCGGATCGAGCACGACGAAATCGAAATGCCTTAGCTCGTCCATAACCAGCGGCCAGCGGAACAGATCGCGCGCCGACGCGCTTACGGGCTTCAGGCCCGGCGATTTCGCCGCAGCCTGCAATGCTGCGATCGAAGGCCCGTGATTGTCGAAGGCTGCAACCTTCGTTTTCGAAGCAAGCCGCAGCGCGAAGGTGCCAACGCCCGAGAATAGATCCGCCGCGGACTTCGCGCCTTCCGCCGCATCGAGCACTTTTTCCGCGAGCACGCGCTCGCCTTCTGCCGTCGCTTGAAGAAACGGTCCCGGCGGAAACGCGACACGCACGTCTCCCGCGAGATGGGTGGGCGGAAGCAACTGCGCGAGCGGTGCCCCGTGCAGCGAAACGCGGGACAGCTTGTTCGCTGCGGCGAAGGAAACGATTTTCGATTCCACCGGCTTTGCGAGCTTGCCCGGCCCGCGGATGTCGATGTCGAGCCCCCGCTCGGCCAGCGTGAAATGCAGGTCCACCGGCTTGCCGGAAGCTGCGAGAATTTTCGCGAGCTCGCGCGCGACCGGAAGCGCCGCCTCGAGCTTCGGATCGAGCACCGGACACTCTTCGATGGCGACGATTTCGTGGGAACGGCGCCTGGCGAAGCCTACCGCATCTTTTTTCTCGCCGCGGCCGGCATGGAACACCGCACGGGTTCTTCCCGCGCCATGTGCGGGGATCGTTTCCACCACTTCGGCGTTCACGCCCGCGCGCGCAAGCGCCTCGGCGACCTGAAGACGCTTCCATGCAAGATAGGGTTCGGCTTTCCAGTGCTGGAGCGCGCAGCCGCCGCAGGTACCGAAGTGACGGCACGGCGGCGCGATGCGTTCGGCGCTCGGATGGATGACGGCTTCGAGCGTTCCGCGCTCGCCGTCTCGCGCGATCTCAACGTCCTCGCCGGGAAGCGTATAGGCGACATGCACGCGGCCCTGCGGCGTATCCGCGACGCCGTCGCCCTGCCTGCCGATGGAATCGATGCGGACTTTCTCGCTCATGCGGCGAGCAATAGCTTCGATTTCACTCCGCCGGAAGCGGCTTCGCTTTCGGGAAATGATGCTCGGCGTGCGGCGCTTCGGGAATGTAGCCACGCGCGGTCAGGAGATGGAAGCGCGTCACCAGCATGATGCAATAGACGATCAGGCCGATAGTGAAGCCGATCCAGACACCGGTGACGCCGAGCGCGAGCGGAAACGCGAGCAGCCAGAGCGAGCCGAAGCCGATCACCCAGAAGCTGATCGCCGCAAACAGCATCGGAATCTTGGTGTCGTTCAGGCCGCGCAGCGAACCCGCCATCGCGGTCTGCACGCCGTCGGCGATAAAGAAGGTCGCGCCGAGCAGGATCAGCCAGGATGCGATCGAAACGATCTCCGGAGCGTCCTTCATCGACTCGTCGAGGAATAGCGCGGGCAGCACGTCGCGCAGCGCTATCACAAGCACCGTCATCACGGTCATGAACGCAAGCGCGAGCCCAATCGCGACAAAACCGGCAAGACGCGCGCCTTGCGGATTTCTGCGGCCCGCTTCCTGTCCGACGCGCACGGTCGCGGCAAGCGCAATGCCGAAGGGGATCATGAACAGGATCGCGGCGATCTGGAGTGCGATCTGATGCGCGGCCAAGGCGCTCGCGCCGAACAGGCCGACCACCAGACCGGCGCTGCCGAACAGGCCGTATTCGAGCAGGAAGGTCAGCGACATCGGCGTGCCGATGGCGACAAGCTGCTTCATGAGATGGCCGTCATAGCGCCAGAAGCCGCCGAGCACCTTATACTTCTTGAAGGGATGCTGCGCGTAGCAGACCCAGAGCGCCGCCGCGCACATGCCAAGATTGACGAGCGTAGTCGCGACGCCCGCGCCGAGAATGCCGAGTTGCGGCGCACCGAACGCACCGAAGACCAGCGCATAAGCGAGAATGAAGTTCGCGGGCACCGCCGCGAGCGTGATCCAGAACGCAGGCTCCGGCCGGTTCACCGCTCCCATGAAACCGCGCAGCGCGATGAACCACCACGCAGGGATCAGGCTCCATGCGAGACCCATCAGATATTCGTTCGCAAGCGCCGCCGCCTTCGGCTCCTGTCCGAGCGCGAGCAAGAGCTCCTCGCCCCACAACTGGCCGATGGAAAGCGGGATGCCGAGAATGGTCGCGGCCCAGAGCCCGACGCGCAGCGAACGGCGCACCATGCGCGGCTCACGCGCACCGAAAGACTGGGCGGCGAGCGGCGCCACCGCCGAGGTCAGGCCCATGCCGAACACGAAAGCGGTGAACAGGATCACCTGTGCAAGTGCTGCGGCCGCGATGGCATCGCCGCCGAGACGGCCCACGAGCGCGAGATCGGTCGTCATCATCGCGACCTGGCCGAGCTGCGTCAGCGCGATCGGCAGCGCGAGCCTGACCGTCTCGGTCAGCTCGACGCGCCAAGGGCTGAGGCCGGCCGTGGTTCCGGCGGCGGATATGGGGTTCATGCCGTGCATGGGAGGCGGGACTTCTAGCTCATCTTGCGGCGATTAAAAGGTTCGGCCTCTATCCATGTGCTCCGCGACGGATGAATGACGGCTGAAGACACCGCGACAAGCCCAAAATCAGCAAGAAAAGAATATGGCCTCATCCTGAGGAGGCGGCATAGCCGCCGTCTCGAAGGATGAGGCAGCTAATGCTCCGCGTACAACAGAAATTCGGCGTTGCCGTCGCCGCCGAGGATCGGAGACGGGATGGTTCCGCGGAGCCGCCAACCCTGCCTGCCGACCAGTAATTCTACCCGCTGACAGACCGCCATGTGCACTTCCGCATCGCGCACGATGCCCTTCTTCACATGCTCGCGGCCGGCTTCGAACTGCGGCTTGATGAGCGCGACCAGCTCGGCATGGGGTGCCGCGAACTGCAACGCTTTCGGAATCACGTGCTCCAGCGAAATGAAACTTACGTCGATCACGATGAGCCGGGCGTGATCTGGAATTTCCGCGTCCTCGAGCTTGCGGATGTCGGTCTGCTCGAGCGAGACGACACGCGGATCGCTCTTGATGCGCGGATGCAACTGATCCGTGCCGGTATCGACCGCGTACACTTTCGCGGCACCCCGCGCGAGCAGAAGTTCCGTGAAGCCGCCGGTGGAAGCGCCGACGTCGAGACAGATTTTTCCCTTCGGATCGATCTTGAAGTGATCGAGCGCGGCTGCAAGCTTCAGGGCACCGCGCGAAACATACGGATGCGCTGGCGTAGCGGCGATACCGGCGTCTTCGTTCACCTGCTCCGAAACTTTTCGAATAAGCTTGCCGTCCACCGAGACGTTGCCGGCCTCGATCGCGGCCTGCGCTTTCGCGCGGCTCTCGAACAGTCCACGCGCGACCAGCAACTGATCGGCGCGCATGGTTTTCTTCATGAGGCTCGGGCTTATGCGCGGCGCGGACGCAGGAGGTTCGACTCGTCCTTGCCTATCGCGGAAAGCGCAGTGGCGACGATGCCGCGCGCATCTAATCCCGCCTGCTCGTACATCTTCGCGGGTGAATCGTGATCCTGGAAAATATCGGGAAGCACCATCGGGCGTATCTTCAGCCCGTTGTCGAGTGCGCCTTCGCGCGCCAGGAACTCGAGCACGTGGCTGCCGAAGCCGCCGACCGAACCTTCCTCGATGGTGATCAGCACTTCGTGCTCGCGCGCAAGACGGCGCACGAGGTCGCGGTCGAGCGGCTTCACGAAGCGGGCGTCCGCGACGGTCGCGGAAAGGCCGAGGGCTGCAAGTTCGTCCGCCGCGCGCAGGCATTCGGCGAGACGCGCGCCGAAGGATAGCAGCGCGATCTTGGTGCCCTCGCGGACGATGCGGCCCTTGCCGATTTCCAAAGGCTTGCCTTCGGCGGGAAGTGCTATGCCGACGCCCTCGCCGCGCGGGAAGCGGAACGCCGATGGCCTGTCGCCGATAGCAGCGGAAGTCGCGACCATGTGCACGAGTTCGGCTTCGTCAGCGGCTGCCATGATCACCATGTCCGGCAGGCAGGCGAGATAGGCGACGTCGAAAGAGCCCGCATGCGTCGCGCCATCCGCGCCGACCAGCCCCGCACGGTCGATGGCAAAGCGCACCGGCAGCTTCTGGATCGCGACGTCGTGCACGACCTGATCGTAGGCGCGCTGGAGGAAGGTCGAGTAGATCGCGGCAAACGGCTTCAGGCCTTCGGTCGCAAGTCCCGCCGCGAAGGTGACGGCGTGCTGCTCGGCGATGCCGACGTCGAAGGTACGGTGCGGAAACTCTTTCGCGAAGATGTCGAGGCCAGTGCCAGACGGCATCGCCGCCGTGATCGCAACGATCTTGTCGTCCTTCCTCGCTTCCTTGACGAGGCTTTCGGCAAAAACTTTCGTGTAGGAGGGAGCGCCTGCTTTCGCTTTCGCCTGCGCACCAGTGGCGACATCGAACTTCACGACGCCATGATACTTGTCGTCTGAGGCTTCGGCGGGCGCGTAGCCCTTGCCCTTCTGCGTCACGACATGGACGAGCACGGGACCCGGCTCGTTGTCGCGCACGTTTTTCAGGACGGGCAAGAGATGGTCGAGGTTGTGGCCGTCAATCGGGCCGATGTAGCTGAAGCCGAGTTCCTCAAACAGCGTGCCGCCGGTGATATAGCCGCGCCAGTGTTCGATGCCGCGCGTGATCAGGTCGTCGATGCGTTTCGGAAGCTTCGCGGTGACTTTTTTTCCGGTCGTGCGAAGCGCGTTATAAGTGCGGCCCGAGATCAGGCGCGAGAAATAAGCCGACATCGCGCCGACCGGCGGGGCGATCGACATGTCGTTGTCGTTGAGCACCACGATCAGGCGGCTGCCCGCAGCACCCGCGTTGTTCATCGCCTCATAGGCCATGCCTGCGGACATCGAGCCGTCGCCGATCACACAGACGACGTTGCGGCTCTCGCCCTTTAGGTCGCGGGCGATCGCCATGCCGAGGCCGGCGGAAATCGAGGTCGACGCGTGGCCCGCGCCGAAGGTGTCGTATTCGCTCTCTGCCCGCTTCGTGAAACCCGACAGACCGCCGCCCATCCTGAGCGTGCGGATGCGGTCGCGGCGGCCGGTAACGATTTTATGCGGATAGGCCTGATGGCCGACGTCCCAGATCAGGCGGTCATGCGGCGTGTCGAAGACATAATGCAGGGCGACCGTCAGTTCGACGACGCCCAGTCCCGCGCCGAGATGCCCGCCCGTGACCGACACCGCATTCACGGTCTCGTAGCGAAGCTCGTCGGCAAGCTGGCGCAGGCTCGACTCCGGCAGCGCACGAATCTGGTCCGGCGCATTCACGGTATCGAGCAGCGGCGTGCGGGAGTGCGGAACTTCGGTCATTACGGACGAAATATCAGCATTTTTCGGGGCTTATACAAGGCAACGAACGCCGCAGGGCAAGTGCTTGAGACTACTTTCTCCCTCCCCCTTGCGGGGAGGGTGGCGAGCGCGAAAGCGCGAGCCGGGTGGGGGGT
>CAZFPR010000055.1:0-17068 GCA_964521045.1 uncultured Hyphomicrobiales bacterium | reverse complement strand
ACTTCGGGCCGCTCGATCGCAAGTTTGGTATAGGCTTCGGCTTCTTCGATCGAAGCGGTGATGCCGAGTACGCGGTTGCCGAGACCGTTCTCCTGCGAACGGATGCCGACATGGTGGTGCGTGCCGGTGCCGAAATGAAAGACGTTCGCGTCCTTCACGCCGTGCGCTTCGAGATAGTCGGTGACATGCACGTCGCAAGGGCAGACATCGTAGAACATGCCCCACGCATCCGTGTAATAGCTCATCTTGGCCATAGGCGCTTTCTCCATTTGCCGGTTACGTCGCACGGGCCGCAGCGGGCTGCAAGACGACGAGATCCTTGTGCAGCGTGCGGAGCGCGTCCGTCCGCGCGAGCGAAATGATCATGGTTTCGGGCAGGTTCCTCTCGAGGGCCTGATACATCTGTTTGGTGGCGTCGCCGTCCAGGTTCGACGTCGAGTCGTCGAGCATCAGGAACGCGGGATCGCGCAGGATCGCGCGAGCGAAGGCCACGCGCTGCTGCTCGCCGCCGGACAGCATCGAGCCCCATTCGGCCTCCTCGTCGATGCGGCCGGCGAGATGGTCGAGCCCCACCTGATGCAGGATGTCGCGCAGCCGCCCGTCGTCGACTTCGTTCTCGGGTGTCGGATAGGTGATGACGGCCTTGAGCGAGCCGAGCGGAAAGTAAAAGCGCTGGGGCATGGCGAGCACGTCGTCATGCGGCAGCGCGACTTTGCCGCTTCCGAGCGGCCAAACGCCGGAAAGCGCGCGCTGGATCGCCGATTTCCCGGATCCCGAAGGGCCGGCGATCAGCGTCGTGTCGCCCGGCCGCAGCGATAGCCTGTCGAGTGCCGCAATCGCGGCGCCGGACGGCAATGTCACCACGAGCTTCTCGACATCGATAGCGCCTTCGTGATAATCGTCGATGGAAATCTGCGCAGTCTCCTGCGCTCCGTCGGTTTTGGCGAGCGCCGCGTCGAGCTGCACGATACGATCCATGCTCGCCTTCCATTCCGCGATCTTCGCGTAGAAGTGCATGAGAAAGCCGAAGGCGAAATCGACCCGCTGAAACGCGAGCGCCCCCTGCATGAGCGAGCCCAACGGGATCGCGCCCATGAAGAATGCCGGGCTCATCACGATGGTCGGAAACACCGCCGAGAATTGCGAAACTCCGGAGGTGAAGAACGTAAGACCGGACTGGCGGTGGATCAGCCGCGTCCAGTTCCGCACGAGGTTGCCGAAGCGCGTGCCGAGCGCCTCGCGCTCGATCTTTTCACCGCGCATCAATGCGATCGGTTCGGAATGATCCCACGCGCGCGTGATCGCGAAACGGTAGTCGGATTCGAAACGCTGCTGGTTGAAGTTGAGTGCGATCAGCGGCTTGCCGATGAGATGCGCGATCAGCGTGGCCGTCCCCGCGTAGACGAAAGCGATCCAGAACAGGTAGCCCGGGAAGGAGAGGTTGACGCCGAAGACGACGAGCGGCGCGACGGCGGAAAGTCCCCAGAGAATGTAGGAGAACGACACGAGGGCGATGAAGCTGCCGAGCAGGTTGTAGCCGATGTCGTGCGTCTTCTGCATGAAGATCAGGATGTCGTTCGCGATCCGCAGGTGCGTGTTATCGACGTCATGTCCGAGCACGCGCATCTTGTAGTGGCGGCCGTCTGCCATCCAGCGGTTTACGAACTGCGCCGTCAGCCAGCGGCGCCAGTTCATGATCAGCGACTGTCCGAAATAGAACTGCGCCACGGTCGCAACCGCGGTCCAGAGCACGATGCCGGCGAGCAGAAACAGCGCGTAGCGGAAATCCTCCCAGTCGCGGTCCTGGATCGCGTTGAAGAAGTAGGCGTTCCAGTGGTTGAACGCGACCAGCGCATAGACCACCCCGAACTCGGCGATGATCACGCCGAGCAGGAGCGAGCGCGCCCGCCACTTCTCTTCGGAGCGGAAGTAGGGCGCCGCGAGCGCGAGAAACGTCCGCAGGACTTCAAAAGCTTGTTTCATGTAGGGAAAACCGGCGAGGGAAAGTTACGCTGAATATACAGGCCGGTTGCATTTCCGAAAGCTGCGAAAGAGCGGGCACTTCCCGCGTTGCAGCAGAGCCCGCAACCCTATCTGCCGGAAGGTTTGCGGTAGCGGATGCCGAGCGACTTGATCCGGGAAGCTAGTGTCGTCGGCTTGATACCGAGCAGTTCCGCGGCACCCCCGTGTCCGAAGATCTTGCCGCCGCAGGCGTCGAGCGCCGCAACTATGTTCGAGCGGTCGCGATCCCGCCTCCCGTCCTCTGTCACGACCTGCGCCGCCGCATTCGCAATCCGGTGAGAAGGTGCAGGTTCGGGCAGATCGACACGGATCTGCCCGCCACGGGCGAGAATGGCGCCGCGCTCGATCACGTTCTGCAACTCGCGCGCATTTCCGGGCCAGGCATACTGCGTAAGCCGCTGTATGTCGGCGCTGGATATTTTAAGCGCCGAAGAGACGCGCAGCTTCCGGTTCACGCCGCTTAGAAAGTGCGAAGCCAGCAGCGGAATGTCTTCGCGCCGCTCGCGCAGCGCCGGCGTTTCGATCGCGATTACGTTGAGCAGGTAAAACAGCTCGCCGCGGAAGCTTGCGCGTTTCGCTGCGGCTTTGAGATCGCGGCTGGTGGACGCGACGACCCGCACATCGGGTTTGCGGGCGGCCGCTCCGCCCTGTGCCGGCAGTTCGCCCTGTTCGAGAATTTCAAGCAGGCGGTCCTGCGCTTCGGGAGGCAGGTCGCCGATTTCCTCGAGGTACAGCGTGCCGCCTTCGGCAAGTTCGATGCGTCCGGAGCGGTTCTGCGCGGGATCGCCGAACAATTCGCTCTCCGATTCCGCACGCGAGATCGTTGTGCAGTTCACCCGGATGAAGGGCTGGTCGCCGCGAAGGCTCGCCTCATGGATCGCCCGTGCGACGAGTTCTTTTCCCGTCCCGGTTTCGCCCGCGAAGAGCACGTTCGAGCGCGAAGATGCGGCAATATCGATCTGACGTAGAACCTGCTGCATCGCCGGGCTTTTGCCGATGATGCCGCGGCGATTGCCCTCAATGCGGATTTCTTCCTGGAGATAGGCGTTCTCGCGCTCGAGTTTTTCGCGGAGCCGTCCGACCTCCGCGAGCGCATCGCGCAATCGCATGTCCGCTTCGCGCCGTTGCGTGATGTCGCGAAACACGATCACCGCGCCGACCACGACGCCGCGGTCGCGGATCGGGGTAGAGGTGTATTCGACGAAAAAGAACGAGCCGTCCTTTCGCCAGAACACTTCGTCGGAAACCTGATGCACCGCGCCGTCGCGGAACGCCCCGTAAATGGGACAGTCGTGATTGTGATAATGCGAGCCGTCCGAGTGGCTGTGATGCACGGTCTCGTGCATGGCCTTACCGGTCAGTTCTTCGGCATTCCAGCCGAGCATGCGCGCAGCCGCGGGATTGACGAAGGTGGTTTTGCCTTCGGCGTTGACGCCGTACACGCCTTCGCCCGCCGCCTCGAGGATCAGCCGGTTGTCGCGTGCGACGTCACGGAAGAAGCGTTCGCTCTCTTCGTCAGCTGCCTCTTTTTTCGGCTGTAATCTTTTCATTCGCAGCAGGCGTTCCCGGCAAGACTACGAAATATCGTATAGTACGATAAATCGTAGCAGCTAAATCGCTGACTGCAATAGGAAATAGCGGGTTCTTCGTACTTTCGGGCGATCCGCAAAATCTTGGCATCGATGTTGCTCTTCTCTCTCCAACTCATTGTTCGAGAGGGAGCCGCTATGTCCATGTTCAACAATCCGTTCGATCCGAAGCGCCGGCTGACCAAGGGATGCCCCTGCGGACAGCACCGGAGCGCGGAAGAACACGATCACGCAATGCGCCTGCAAGCGCAGGAAGTCTCTTCCAGCGATGAGAAGAATTATCAGAACGTCGTCGCAGGGGCCGTGCTTCGCGCGATGTTTCCGCAGGACGCCGCGCGCCGCGCATTCCTGAAGAGCGTCGGCAGCGCGACTGCGCTTGCCGCGATCTCGCAGTTCTTCCCGCTCTCGACCGCGACCGAAGTTTTTGCGCAGGCGAAGCCGCTCGAGAAGAAGGACCTGAAGGTCGGATTCATCCCCATCACCTGCGCGACGCCGATCATCATGGCGCACCCGATGGGCTTCTATACGAAGCATGGTCTGAACGTCGAGGTGATCAAAACTGCCGGCTGGGCGGTGATCCGCGACAAGACGCTGAACAAGGAATACGACGCGGCGCACATGCTCTCGCCGATGCCGCTTGCGATCACGCTAGGCGCCGGCGCCAATGCGCAGCCCTATACCGCGCCCGCGATCGAAAACATCAACGGTCAGGCGATCACGCTTTCCTTGAAGCACAAGGACAAGCGCGACCCGAAATCCTGGAAGGGGTTCAAGTTCGCGGTTCCGTTCGATTACTCGATGCACAACTACCTGCTGCGCTATTATCTCGCGGAGCACGGGCTCGACCCGGATACCGACGTGCAGATCCGTGCGGTGCCGCCGCCGGAGATGGTTGCAAACCTTCGCGCCGACAATATCGACGGCTTCCTCGGCCCCGATCCGATGAACCAGCGCGCGGTCTACGACAACGTCGGCTTCATTCACATCCTGTCGAAGGAAATCTGGGACGGCCATCCGTGCTGCGTGTTTGCGGCTTCGCAGGAATTCGTGAAAACCGCGCCGAATACCTACGCGGCGCTGCTGAAATCCATCATCGACGCGACCGCGTTTGCCTCGAAGAACGAAAACCGCAAGCAGATCGCGGAAGCGATCGCTCCGCCGAACTACATCAACCAGCCGGTGACGGTGCTCGAACAGATTCTGACCGGCACTTTCGCCGACGGTCTCGGCACGGTGAAGAAAGACCCGAAGCGCGTCGACTTCGATCCGTTCCCGTACGAGTCCTTCGCGGTCTGGATCCTCACGCAGATGAAGCGCTGGGGTCAGATCAAGGGCGACGTCAAATATGCGGACGTTGCGAAGCAGGTGTTCCTTGCAACGGATACTACGCGGCTGATGAAGGAAGTCGGTCTGACGCCGCCTGCGGCGCCGACCAAATCCTTCTCCGTGATGGGCAAGGTGTTCGACCCGTCGAAGCCCGAGGAATATCTGAAGAGCTTCAAGATCAGCAAAGCAACTTAAGAAAAGGCGCCGTGGCCGGACTCAACCCGGCCACGGCGAATTCACCATGTCGATTTCAATTCGCGCGGCCTTCGTCTCGGTGCTGATCCTCGTGCTGTTTCTCGGCACGTGGCATCTGGCGACCAGCGGCACGGGCGCCGTGCAGCAGATGGATCCAGAATACGCAAAGCTGATGGGCCTGACTGCGACACAGGGCAAATCCGCGATGCCCGGGCCGTTGCAGGTGGGCGCGACGCTCTGGAAGCACATCGCAAATCCGTTCTACGACAACGGCCCGAATGACAAAGGTCTCGGCATCCAGCTCGCCTATTCGATCGGGCGTGTCGGGCTCGGCTATTTCCTCGCGGTTCTGGTCGCAATTCCGCTCGGCTTCCTGATCGGCATGTCGCAGCTCATGAGCCGCGCGCTCGACCCTTTCATTCAGGTGTTGAAGCCGATCTCGCCGCTCGCCTGGATGCCGCTCGCGCTCTACACGATCAAGGATTCCAACTACTCGGCGATCTTCGTGATCTTCATCTGCTCGGTGTGGCCGATGCTGATCAACACGGCGTTCGGCGTGGCGAGCGTCCGCAAGGAATGGCTCAACGTCGCGCGGACGCTCGAGGTCGGCGCCTTCAAGCGCGCCTTTACGGTCATCCTTCCTGCCGCAGCCCCGACGATCCTGACCGGCATGCGCATCTCGATCGGGATCGCATGGCTCGTGATCGTCGCTGCCGAGATGCTCGTGGGCGGCACCGGCATCGGTTACTTCGTCTGGAACGAGTGGAACAACCTTTCGATCACGAACGTGATCAACGCGATCCTGGTGATCGGAATTGTCGGCATGATCCTCGATCAACTGCTCGCGCGTGCCGCGAAGCTCGTGACCTATCCGGAATAAATCAATGACCGAGAAGCTCATTTCGATCGAGGCGATCGCCAAGCGTTATCCCGCGCCCGGCGGTGGCCAGACGGCGGTGTTCGAAAATCTCTGGCTCGGCATCAATCGCGGCGAATTCGTCTGCATGATCGGCCATTCCGGCTGCGGCAAGACGACGGTGCTGAACATTCTCGCCGGTCTCGACGCGCCTTCCGAAGGCGTCGTGATCGTCGACAATCAGGCCATCGACGGACCCGCGCTCGAGCGCGCCGTGATTTTCCAGAGCCATGCGCTGCTGCCCTGGCGCACGGTGCTCGGCAACGTCGCCTATGCCGTCGGCGCCAAGCACAAGGACTGGAGCAAGGCGCGAATCAAGGAACACGCGGAAAGGTTCATCGATCTCGTCGGCTTGAAAGGCTCCGAATACAAAAAGCCTTCCGAACTCTCGGGCGGCATGAAGCAGCGTGTCGGCATTGCGCGTGCGCTTTCGCTGGAGCCGAAGATGCTCCTGATGGACGAGCCGTTCTCGGCGCTGGACGCGCTCACCCGCGGCACGTTGCAGGACGAAGTGCGCGGCATCTGTCTCAACACGGGCCAGACAGTATTCATGATCACGCACGACGTGGACGAGGCGATCTACCTCGCCGACAAGATCGTGCTGATGACGAACGGGCCGGAAGCGCAGATCGCCGAGATCGTCGAGAACCCGCTGCCGAAGGATCGCGAGCGGAACCAGATCCACAAACATGCGGACTACTACGCGATCCGCAATCACCTGATCGATTTCCTGGTGAGCCGCTCGCGGACATTCAAGGACGAAATCAAAGGCAAGCCCTGGGACCCGATGAACGTGCCGCTGGTGCGCCCGGTATCCGAAACCCCATCCGCACCCGAACCCATGCGCAAGCGCGCCTGAGCATTTTTCTAAGCAAGGAAGACGACCATGAAACGCGAAGACCTCTCCGAGAAGCTGCTCGACATCAAGCGCGAGAAAGGCTGGAAGTGGAGCTACATCTGCGACAAGATCGGCGGCTTCTCGCCGACGCTGATCGTCGGCGCACTGATGGGCCAGATGAAGCTCACGAAGCCGCAGGCGCAAGCCGCGGCCGAACTGTTCGGACTCTCGAAAACCGAACAGGCAATGCTGAACGAAGTGCCCTATCGCGGCACCGGCACGCCGATGCCGCCCACCGATCCGCTGATCTACCGCTTCTACGAAATGGTGATGGTGAACGGGCCGGCCTGGAAAGCGCTCATCGAGGAAGAATTCGGCGACGGCATCATGTCGGCGATCGACTTCGACTTCGTGATGGAGCGTCTTCCGAATCCGAAGGGCGATCGCGTGAAGATCACGATGTCGGGCAAGTTTCTGCCGTACAAATATTACGGCGCGAGCGGCAACATTCCCGAATACGGCTTCAAGGAAGACTGATCGTCATGCGTCCGCCGCTGCCGCCTTTCGACGCCGAGAGTGCCGCGAAGAAAGCGCGGGCGGCGGAAGACGCCTGGAATTTACGCGACCCGGAGCGCGTTTCGCTCGCCTACACCGAAGACAGCTGGTGGCGAAACCGCTCGGAGTTTTTCTCGGGGCGTCCCGCGATCGTCGAGTTCCTGACGCGCAAATGGGCGAGGGAGCAGGACTATCGCCTCATCAAGGAGGTCTGGGCCTTTCACGGCAACCGGATCGCCGCGCGCTTCGCCTATGAATATCATGACGCCGCAGGAAACTGGTTCCGCGCGCACGGCAACGAGCAGTGGGAGTTCGACGAGAACGGCCTCATGCGCCGCCGCGAGGCGAGCATCAACGATGTTCCGATCAAGGAAAGCGAGCGGAAATTCCGCTGGCCGTCAGGCCCGCGCCCTGCGGATCATCCGGGTTTGAGCGAACTCGGAATGTAGCCGGCTTCAGTCCGCGAGCACGCGCCCGTCGATCTCCGAGATCTTGTTGACGCCGCAGAGCGCCATCGACATGTCGAGTTCCTTGCGGATGCACTCGATCGCGGTCTTCACGCCTTGCTGCCCGTTCGCGCCGAGCCCGTAGACGAAAGCGCGGCCGATCATCGCGCCCTTGGCGCCGAGCGCGAGTCCGCGCATCAGGTCCTGTCCGGTGCGGACGCCGCCGTCGAAAAGAATTTCGGTCTTGTCGCCGATTGCGTCCACGATCTTCGGCAGCGCCGAAATCGAGGACGGAGCACCGTCGAGCTGGCGCCCGCCGTGGTTGGAGACGACGATGCCGTCCGCGCCGTGCTTCAGCGCGAGGCGGGCATCGGACACTTCCATGATGCCCTTGATGATCAGCTTGCCTTTCCAGAGCTTGCGGATCCATTTCACGTCTTCCCAGTTCAGCGCCGGGTCGAACTGTTCCGCGGTCCATGCGCCGAGCGAGCCCGTATTCGTGAGCCCCTTCACATGGCCGACGAGATTGCCGAAGCTTCTGCGCCTGGTGCCGAGAATGCCCATCGCCCAGCGCGGCTTGGTCATGATGTCAAGGATGTTCGCGAGCTTCATCTTCGGGGGCACGGTGAGGCCGTTCTTGATGTCGCGGTGACGCTGCGCGAGAAGCTGCAAATCGACCGTCAGCACCAGCGCCGAGCATTTCGCTGCCGCGGCGCGCGCGATCAGGTTGCGGATGAAGGTGCGGTCCTTCATCACATAAAGCTGGAACCAGAACGGCTTGTTGGTTTCGCTTGCCACATCCTCGATCGAGCAGACCGACATCGTGGAAAGCGTGAAGGGAATCCCGGCTTCGGCTGCGGCCTTCGCCGCGAGGATCTCGCCGTTCGCATGCTGCATGCCGCAAAGACCGATCGGTGCCAGCACCAGCGGCACATTGACCGGCTTGCCTGCGATCGTGGTCTTGGTTTCGCGCTTGGAGACGTCGGTCAGGATTTTCTGCTTCAGCTTGATCTTTTGCAGGTCTTCGCGATTCCAGTGAAGCGTCTGCTCCGAATAGGAGCCGCTCTCGGCGTAATCGATGAACATTTTGGGGACGCGGCGCTTGTAGATTGCGCGCAGGTCTTCGACACAGGTGATGGTTTGCATGGTGCGGCCCCGAACCGTTAGATTTGATTTCGGCGACTACTAGCACTTTTCCCGAATACTGCCAGCCGCAGCACCGCAGTCCTTCCATGCCCGATCAAATCCCCGCCGCCGCAACCAAGCCGCTTCGCGTCGGCCTTTTTGCAACCTGTCTGGTCGATCTCATGCGTCCGCGCGTCGGCTTCGCGGCTGCGAAGTTGCTGGAAGATTCCGGCTGCGCGGTCGAAGTGCCCGCCCAGACCTGCTGCGGCCAGCCCGCCTTCAATTCCGGCGACCGCGGCACCGCGCGCGAACTGGCAATGCAGGCGATTAAAGCCTTCGAGCCCTATGATTATGTGGTGATGCCGTCCGGCTCCTGCGCAGGGCAGGTGATCGTACACTATCCCGAACTGTTCGAAGGCGACGCGGCGTGGATGCCGCGGGCCAAAGCGCTTGCCGCGAAGACTTTCGAACTGACGGTTTTTTTGAGCGATGTATTGAAAGCGGCGCCGCGCGCCCGTTTCGAAGGGAGCGTCACCTACCACGACTCCTGCTCGGGCCTGCGCGAACTCGGCATCAAGGCGCAGCCGCGAAAACTGCTCGCCGGCGTCGAAGGGCTCTCGGTTGTCGAGATGAAAGACCCGGATGTCTGCTGCGGGTTCGGCGGCACCTTCTGCGTGAAATATCCGGACGTCTCGAACAAGATCGTCGGCAAGAAAACCGAGAACATCGCGGCAAGCGGCGCCTCGACGCTGCTTGCGGGCGACCTCGGCTGCCTCATGAACATGGCGGGCAAGCTCTCGCGCGAGGGCAAAGAGATAAGAGTGCGCCATATCGCGGAAGTGCTGGCGGGCATGGGCGACGAGCCTGCGATCGGGGAGCCCGAGCGATGAGCCAGGCCGTCAATTCTCCGCACTTCAACGCGAATGCGCGCAAGGCGCTCGACGACGCTTTTTTGCAGAAGGCGCTGGCGCGATCCGAGAAGGGATTCATCGAGCGCCGCAAGGCGGCGGTCGAAAAGCTTCCCGAATACGATGCGATCCGCGATTCCGCTCGCGACCTGAAAGATCATATCCTCGCGCATCTCGATCTCTATCTCGAAGCCTACGAGAAGAACGTGATCGCAGCGGGCGGTCACGTACACTGGGCAGCGAACGCCGAAGAGGCGAACGAAATCATTCACGGTATCTGCAACCGCCTCGACGCGAAGACCGTCGCAAAAG
Organism: uncultured Hyphomicrobiales bacterium; assembly: GCA_964521045.1. Classification (GTDB taxonomy): domain Bacteria; phylum Pseudomonadota; class Alphaproteobacteria; order Rhizobiales; family Xanthobacteraceae. Next base: position 6,836 of record CAZFPR010000055.1, on the reverse strand, counting down.
GCAAGTCGATGATCTCCGAGGAGACCGGGCTCAATGCCTACCTCGAGGAGCGCGGCATCCGCCCGATCGAAACCGATCTCGGCGAATACATCATCCAGTTGCGCGGCGAGACGCCTTCGCACCTCATCGCGCCCGCGCTGCATGTTACGAAGGAGCAGATCGAGGCGGACTTCCGCCGCGCGCATACGGACCTTCCGCCGGAGCGCAATCTCGACGAGCCGACCTCGCTGCTCGCCGAAGCCCGCGCCATGCTGCGCGAGAAGTTTCTTGCGGCCGACGTCGGCATCACCGGTGCGAATTTCCTGATCGCGGAAACCGGGTCGTCGGTGATCGTCACCAACGAAGGCAATGGCGATCTGACGCAGACGCTCGCAAAGGCGCATATCGTGATTTCGAGCATCGAAAAGGTGGTGCCGACGCGCGAAGACGCCGCCACCTTCCTGCGTCTCCTGGCGCGCACCGCCTCCGGCCTCGATCTCTCGGTCTATACGACCTTCTCGACCGGTGCGCGGCGCGAGGGCGATCCCGACGGCCCGCTCGAATATCATGTGGTGCTCCTGGACAACGGCCGCTCCAACATGCTCGGCGGCAAGTTTCAGGAAATGCTCCGCTGCATCCGATGCGGCGCCTGCATGAATCACTGTCCGGTGTTTCACGCGGTCGGCGGGCATGCTTATGGCTGGGTCTATCCGGGACCGATGGGCGCGGTGCTGACGCCTTCTCTCGTTGGCGTGGAAAAAGGCGGGCAGTTGCCGAATGCATCCACGTTCTGCGGCCGCTGCGAGGAAGTCTGTCCCGTGCGGATTCCGCTGCCGAAGCTCATGCGCAACTGGCGCGAGCGCGAGTTCGAGCGGCATCTGCAACCGGCGACGGCGCGCTACGGTCTCGGCTTCTGGGCCGCACTTGCGAAGCGCCCGGCGCTCTATCGTGCCGCCACCTCGGTTGCGATGAAGGTGCTCCGGCTTATCGGCGGCAAGGGACGCATCCGCTCGTTGCCGCTGGCAAGCGGCTGGACCAAGCATCGCGACTTTCCCGCGCCGCAGAGCGAGACCTTCCAGTCGCTTTGGCAAAAGCGGAGTTCGTCCCGATGAAGGGCAGGGAAGCGGTCTTCGCCAACATCAAAAAATCGCTGCGCGTTTCCGGTGAAGATCGTGCCCGCCGCGAAGCCGTTGCCGCGCGGCTTGAGGGACATCCGCGCGGCGTTATTCCGGCCCGCGGGCAGAAGGCGGATCGGGAAAGACTGGAATTGTTCAGGCAGATGGTCGAGATCGCGAAAGCCTCGATCGCCGTGCTGGACAAGAAAGAAGACGTACCGGCTGCCGTCGCCGCCTATCTGCGCTCGAAAAACCTGCCGCAATCGATCCGCCATGGCGATGATGAGCGCCTTGCGCTCATTCCTTGGGCAAAGGAGCGCACTTTGGAGGTCACGAAAGGTGCATCGGACGGCGCGCAGCTTGCTTCGGTGTCATACTCCTTCGGTGCGGTCGCCGAGTCCGGCACGCTGGTGATGGTATCCGGCGCAGACAATCCGACGACGCTCAACTTCCTGCCCGACCATCATCTCGTCGTGGTTGACGAAAAAGACATTGCAGGCGATTACGAAACGGTCTGGGACAAAATCCGCGAGTGTTACGGCGCGAAGGGAATGCCTCGGGTCGTGAACTGGATTACCGGACCATCGCGGTCGGGCGACATCGAGCAGACGCATTTGCTCGGCGCGCATGGCCCGCGTAGCCTGCATGTTCTGGTGGTGCGCAGTACCTGAATTTCATCGCGGCCGGTTCCGGCCGCACCTACGGGCGGTAAAATTCGAGAGGTGAGTCATGGCTAAGAAATCGAAGAAGAAGAAAGCGAAAAAGAAGAAGGCGAAAAAAGCGAAAGCGCCGAAGCGCAAGGCCGCGAAGAAGACCAAGAAGAAGGTAGCGAAGAAGGCGAAGAAGTCCGCGAAGAAGTCGTCGCCGAAGAAGAAGGCCGACAAGAAGCTCGACAAGGCGCTCTCGCAGAGCTTCCCGGCGTCCGACCCTGCGCCTGTGACGCCGCAGCCGGCGCCGAAGCCCTGGTCGCCGTTCGGCTCCAACTGAGTGCAGCGGGCGCCCCGACGCCCATCGACAGCCGATGCGAAGCCGGCTCCGGAAACGGGGCTGGCTTTCGCTTTTCAGCCTTTGGAACGGTTCTGATATAAGGCGTCCGCGCGCCCGGAATATGCGCGCCCGAAGGAACCCGCCTCATGGTCGCAATGCCCGCTCCCGACACCTCGGTGCTCTCGCGCCGCGAGGCGATCGTGGCGGCCTTGCGCGCGATCGTGCCGGGGGAAGGGGTTATCGCAAACGATGTGGCGATGCGGCCCTACGAGTCGGACGGGCTCACGGCTTACCGCCAGCTTCCGATGGTCGTGGTGCTGCCCGAAACGACCGCGCAGGTCTCGAAGGTTCTCTCCTATTGTTATGAGAACGGCGTGAAGGTCGTGCCGCGCGGGGCGGGCACCTCGCTTTCCGGCGGCGCGCTGCCGCTCGCAGACGGCGTGCTCCTGGGCCTCGGCAAATTCAACAAGGTGCTCGAGATCGACTACGCGAACCGCGCGGTGGTCGCCCAGCCGGGCGTGACCAACCTCGGCATTACGAAGGCGGTCGAGGGCAAGGGCTTTTACTACGCACCGGATCCATCTTCGCAGATTGCCTGCACCATCGGCGGCAACGTCGCGGAAAATTCCGGCGGCGTGCATTGCCTGAAATACGGCCTCACCACGAACAACGTGCTCGGCGTCGAGATGGTGCTGGTGACCGGCGAGGTCGTGCGCTTCGGCGGCAAGCATCTCGACGCCGAGGGCTACGATTTCCTGAGCCTCATCATCGGCTCCGAAGGACTGCTCGGCGTCGTCACCGAAGTCACCGTCCGTATCCTGAAGAAGCCGGAGACGGCGCGGGCGCTGCTCGTCGGCTTTCCGACCTCGGAAGCCGCCGGCGACTGTGTCGCGAAGATCATCGGGGCCGGCATCATTCCGGGCGGCATGGAAATGATGGACAAGCCCGCGATCCATGCTGCGGAAGCCTTCGTGAAAGCCGGATACCCGCTCGACGTCGAAGCATTGCTGATCGTCGAACTCGACGGCCCGGAAGCGGAAGTCGATCACCTGATCGAGCGCGTGTCTTCGATCGCGAGCGAATGCGGCTCCTCGACGCTTCGTATCTCCAACAACGAAGAAGAGCGGCTGAAGTTCTGGGCGGGCCGCAAGGCGGCGTTTCCCGCGGTCGGCCGCATCTCGCCGGATTACTACTGCATGGACGGCACCATTCCGCGCGCGAAGCTGCCGCTCGTGCTTTCACGGATGCGCGAGCTTTCCGAGAAGTATGGCCTTCTGGTCGCGAACGTCTTCCATGCCGGCGACGGCAACCTGCATCCGCTCATTCTCTATGACGCGAACAAGGAAGGCGAACTCAAGCGCGCGGAAGATTTCGGTAACGACATTCTCCGCCTCTGCGTCGAGGTCGGCGGCGTGCTCACCGGCGAACACGGCGTGGGTGTCGAGAAGCGCGACCTCATGCCGGTGATGTTCACGAAGACCGATCTCGATCAGCAGCTTCGCGTGAAATGCGCCTTCGACGACAAGGGGCTTTTGAATCCCGGCAAGGTTTTCCCCGAGTTGCACCGCTGCGCCGAAATGGGCCGCATGCACGTCCATGGCGGCAAGACCGCGTTCCCCGATCTGCCACGCTTCTGATGCAGGACATTCTCAAACCCCGCGACGCCAATGACGTCGCCGAAGCCATCACGTCGGCTGCGGCCGGCGGAAAGCGTCTCGAGTTGATCGGCCGCGGTTCGAAGCGCGAGATCGGCCGCGCGGCGCAGACCGACGCCACGCTCGATCTATCCGCGATTTCCGGGATCACGCTCTACGAACCCGAGGAGCTTGTGCTCTCCGCGCGTGCCGCGACCCCGATTGCCGAGATCGAGAAGGCGCTCAAGGAAAAGAAGCAGGAGCTTGCCTTCGAGCCGATGGACTACGGCCCGCTCTTGAACAAGGCGCCGGGCGCCGGAACGATCGGAGGCGCGATCTGTGCCGGGCTTTCCGGGCCGCGCCGGATCAAGGCGGGTGCTGCGCGCGACTTCATGCTTGGCGTTTCCGCGGTTTCGGGCCGCGGTGAAATCTTCAAAGCCGGGGGCCGCGTCGTGAAAAACGTCACGGGCTACGACCTGCCGCGACTGCTTGCGGGCTCCTGGGGCACGCTGGCTGCGATGACCGACATCACGCTGAAAGTGCTGCCGCGCGCGGAGGATTGCACGACCGTGCTGGTTTACGGTCTTAGCGATGCCCGCGCGAACGAAGCGATGTCGGTTGCGATGGGTTCAAGCTGCGAAGTCTCCGCCGCCGCGCACCTGCCGAAAGTATCCGCGGATCGTATTCCGGAACTGAATGCGCCGGGCAAAGCGGTGACCGCGCTCCGGCTCGAAGGCATTTCGCAATCGGTCGCCTATCGCAAGGTGAAGCTCGAGGAACTGCTTCGCCCGTTCGGCGAACTCGGATCGCTCGATGCCGCGAAGTCCCGCGCATTGTGGAAGAACATCCGCGACGTGATGCCCTTTGCAGGACGAGTTGGGCGCCCGGTCTGGAAGATTTCGACGACGCCTTCGTTCGCGCCGGGGATTGCAGCAGGTATCCACGCCGTTTCCGGAGCGGATTATTTTTACGACTGGGCCGGCGGTCTCTTGTGGCTGGAAATGCCCGGCGACAAGCCGGAGGAAAGCGTCGTTCGCGGCGCGCTCGCAGGCCGCGGCCACGCCACGCTCATTCGCGCATCCGCCGCCGCCCGCGCATCCGCCGAAGTGTTCGAGCCGCTCGATCCGGTGCGTGCCGCGATTTCGCAGCGGCTGAAAGCAAGCTTCGACCCGAACGGCGTGCTCAATCCGGGCCGGATCTACGCGGAAAGCTGAACACAGGTCGCGGAGCGGCACATGCCGGACAAAGTCGTTTCAGTCGAAGATCAGGCGAAGCTCAGAAGATTTCTCGTCCGCCGTTTCTGGCTCTCCGCAAAAGGATTCTGGGGCAAGACAGGCGAGAAGGCTGCGTGGTGGCTGGTAGGTCTCCTCCTCGCAATCGTCGCCGCGCAGGTTTACGTCAGCTATCACATCAACGTCTGGAACCGCGCGATCTTCGATGCGCTCGATCAGAAGGACGCAGCCGCAGTCGCAAGGCAGGCGGCGATATTCGTTCCGCTGGCGCTCGCGTCTGTCGCGCTTGCGGTGGTTGTCGTGTACGCGCGCATGCACGCGCAGATCCGCTGGCGCGCCTGGCTCACGACAAGCCTGATCGACCGCTGGCTTACGCACGGCCGTTACTTCCATCTCAATCTCATGGCAGGGGATCACGAGAACCCCGAGTATCGCATTTCCGAAGACATCCGCGTCGCGACCGAAGCCCCGATCGATTTCCTGGCGGGCATCGTTTCGGCGTTTTTGTCCGCCGCAACTTTCGTCGGCGTGCTTTGGGTCGTGGGCGGAGACATTTCCTTCGGCTGGGAAGGCGCGCCGGTCACGATCCCCGGCTATCTCGTGCTTGCAGCGGTGCTCTATGCACTGCTCGCGAGCGGCATCATGGCGCTCGCGGGAAAGGGTTATGTCCCCGCGAGCGAAGCCAAAGCCCAGTCGGAAGCCGAACTCCGCTACTCGCTCACCAGACTTCGCGAAAACGGCGAAGCGATTGCGCTGATCGACGGCGAGCGTCAGGAGAAAGAGAATATCCACGCCATTCTGGGCGACGTGCTGTCGCGCTGGCGCGAGATCTGCCGGCAGTTCATGCGCACGACGATCGTCGCGCAGTCGAGTTTCCTGCTCGCACCCGTCATTCCTCTGATACTCTCCGCGCCGAAATATCTTGCCGGAACCATGACGCTCGGCGAGGTGGTGCAGGTTTCCGCCGCATTCGTCATCGTGCAAACCGCCTTCAACTGGATCGTCGATAATTATCCGCGCATCGCGGACTGGACCGCGAGTGCGCGGCGCGTGTCCTCCCTGATGATCGCGATCGACGGCCTTGAACGGCTCGATGCCGACCCCGGCACGAAGCGCATCAGGATCGCGGAAGCGCCGGAAGGCGTAGCACTTCGTCTGGACAAGGTTTCCGTGACTCTCGACGACGGCACGAGCGTCGTGAAGGAAACCGAAGTCGCAATCCGGCCGGGCGAGCGCGTGCTGATCGTCGGCGATTCCGGCTCGGGCACGAGCGCGCTCATCCGCGCGATCGCTGGCCTGTGGCCTTGGGGCGGCGGCACCATCGACGTCGCGAAGGGCGCGCGAATGGGTTTCCTTTCGCAGCGGCCTTACGTGCCGGTCGGATCGCTCTTGCATGCCACGATCTATCCGATGGATGAAGCCGAAGCAGACCGGCAGAAAGTGATCGAAGCGTTACACGCAGCCGGTCTCGACGAATGGACCGCTCGTTTGGACGACGAAAATGTCTCCTGGGAGCAAAGACTTTCCTCCGGCGACAAGCAGCGTCTCGCCTTCGCGCGGCTTCTCATCCAGAAGCCGGACATCGTCGTTCTGGACGAGGCGACCTCGGCGCTGGACACGGTAAGTCAGGCCCACCTCATGAATCTGATACACGAACGGCTACCAGCGATGACCATCATCAGCGTCTGCAATCGTCCGGAGCTCGAGGAATTTCATGAGCGCAAGCTCGTGCTGGAACTCGACAAGGACGGAGCGAAGATCGCGCAGGACATCGACATGGACACGATGACCCGTCGCGGCTTCTACTTTTTCCGGAGACTCATGCGGAAGAAGCAGAAAGAAGAGAATGGGGATAAAGCGGAATAGTTTTATTTGGCGTCCTCGGAGCC
>CAZFPR010000054.1:7655-17317 GCA_964521045.1 uncultured Hyphomicrobiales bacterium | reverse complement strand
AATTGTATGTGGGTGTGCCGTCCGATTTTATCAGGACCTGGTCCTTGATAAGAGAAGTGTCAAACTCGATATCGCCGCGGATGAGGTCCCGGACCTTTAATTTCTCCTGGGGCATCCTGAAATGCACGGCGCCTTCGCTGCAAACGGAATGTCCGAGATCGACCGCGGCGGAATCATCTTCAATCCGCTCACCGGCGAATGGCGGCGCGGCGCGGATACCGACGTGAACTACATGATTGCGGCGAAGAAGCCGGGTTAGTTCTCAATGCCCGACTACAGCTGGCTCTGGATCGCCTTTACGATCGCCGCCGCACTTTCGCAGACCGCCAGGAACGCGCTCCAGCGCGGCCTCACCGCATCGGCGGGCACAGCCGGCGCAACGCATGTCCGTTTTCTTTTCGGCCTGCCGTTTTCGATCCTGTTTCTTGCCGGGATCGCGCTCGCGACGAAGTCCGCGCTGCCTGCACCCGGGCTGAACTTCTTTCTCTGGTGCGCGATGGGCGCGGTCTCGCAGATCTTCGCGACCGCCTTGATGCTGATGGCGATGCAGAACCGTTCTTTCGTCGTCGCCATCGCCTATATCAAGACCGAGCCGGTGCTGGTCGCGATCTTCGGTCTCGCTTTTCTCGGCGACGCTCTCAGCTGGCCGATCGCGGCTGCGATCGTGATTGCGACGGCAGGCGTGATTGCGATGTCGTGGACGCCGGGCATTGCCGCCGCAAACTCCGCAAAGCCCGCAGCACTCGGCATCGTCGCGGGTGCTTTCTTCGCGCTAGCTGCGGTCGGCTTTCGCGGCGCGGTGACTTCGCTACCCAATGCTTCGAATGTGATTCTGCCTGCGGCCTACACGCTCGTCTGGGCGCTCGCAATTCAGACTGCGTTGCTTTCGCTCTGGCTCGCCTTCTTCGACCGCAAGGTATTCGGCGCGATTCTAAAAGCATGGAAGCCTTCGATCTCCGCGGGCTTCGTCGGCGCGCTCGCCTCGCAGTTCTGGTTCATGGCTTTTGCGCTGGCCACCGCCGCGAGCGTACGCACGCTGGCACTCATCGAAGTCCTGTTTGCGCAGATCGTTTCGCAGGGGTTGTTTTCGCAGAAGACGACGAGGCGCGAAGCCGCCGGAATCCTGATGCTGATTGCAGGAATCGTGCTCCTGCTGTGGACGCATCCGAACTAAATCTTCAGATCAGTTCCTGTCGTCCGGCAGGACCGGCAGCGGGTGGATGTCCACTTCGTCGTCCAAGAGCGACTTCACTTCGTCGGGCGATGCTTCGCCATAGATCGAGCGGCGCTCGATCTCTTCGTTGTGCATCTTGCGCGCCATCTCCGGAAACTTCTCGCCGACGTTCTCCGCGTTCTTCGTGACATGATCGCGAAGCTCGCGCAGCTTCTGGCGGAATTCCGACTCCTCCAGCGACATCATCGCGACCGGCGCCTTGTCTTCGCTCGGCTTCGTGCGGGCGCCTTTATCCGTGCGGTTCAGGCGCGGCGCCATGATCTTCTTTTCGACTTCCAGCGAACCGCAGACCGGGCACTCGACGAGCTTCTTCTTCCGCTGGAGGTCGTAGTCTCCCGACGAGCGGAACCAGCTCTCAAACCCGTGCCCGGCTTCACAATGCAGATCGTATCGGATCACGACGCTTTTCCGACCAGATGAAGGTGGCTCTGCTCCTGCGCCGTGCCCGCGACTTCGAAGCGGCGGCCGTGTTCGAGCGAGGGAATGCGCGCACGCGCCCGTCCGACTTCCTCGACATCGATCTCCGCAATCACGACGGAAGGATCGACCCCGCCCTCCGCAAGCACGCGGCCCCACGGATCGACGATCAGGCTGTGGCCGAAAGTATCGCGGCCGTTCTCATGGCGTCCGCCTTGGGCGGCGGCAAACACGAACGATCCGGTTTCGATCGCACGCGCACGCTGAAGCACATGCCAGTGCGCTTCGCCGGTCTGCTTCGTGAACGCGGCAGGCACGGCGAGGAAATGCGACCCCGCGCTTGCAAGCGCGCGATAGAGCGCCGGAAAACGAAGGTCGTAGCAGATGGTGAGGCCGAGCCGTCCCCATGGCAGATCGGCGGTCACCGCGATCTCGCCGGGCTTGTAGGTATTCGACTCGCGATAGCTCTCGCCGCCGGCAAGCTGCACGTCGAAGAGATGGATCTTGTCATAGCGCGTGACGATCTCGCCGTCGCGGCCGATCAGGAAGCTGCGGTTCGCGGCCTTGTCGTGCGATGCCTTGATCGCGAGCGATCCGATATGGAGATAGGTCTTGAGGTCGCGCGCAAGCTGGCGGAAAGCGGCAAGCGAACCGTCGCGCTCTTCCTCTTTCAGGCTCGCGAACAGCCCGTCGCGCCCCTGCTCCATGATGTTCGTCATCTCGGGCGTCTGGATATATTCCGCCCCGAGATCTTTCGCCTCGCGGATCAGCTTCGAAGCGCTCGCGATATTCGCCTCGACGGACTTGCCGGTGCGAAGCTGCACCAGGGCCGCCTTGAATTTCGTCTGTGTTCCGGTCACCGGAACCTCCTCGATCATGAGCCGCGATAATATCGGGTTTCAGACCGGATCGACAACCCGCGTCAAAGTCAGCACATCGATGCGCACAGCACCTGCCCGCCGCAGCACGCGCGCGCAGGCATTCGCAGTCGCGCCCGTGGTCAACACATCGTCGATCAGAACGACCCGCTTGCCCTTCACTTTCGGGCGGGCGGATTTCACGATCGAGAACGCGCCATGCACGTTCTTCGCCCGCTCGTCGCGTGCAAGCCCGACCTGCGGCGGTGTCGCGCGCACGCGCTCCAGCGCATCATCGATCACGGAAATGCTTTTCCTGCGCGAGATCGCACGCGCAAGCTCGGCGGATTGATTGAAGCGGCGCTGAAAGAGCCGCGTCCAGTGCAGCGGCACCGGGACGAGCGCGTCGGCTTCGTGCAGCAGTTCATCGCCGGCACGGATCATCCAGTTGGCGAAGGGTTTCACGAGATCGAGCCGGTCGCCGTATTTCAGGAGATGCACGAGGTCGCGCGCGACGTCCGAGAAACGCATGACCGCCCGCGCGCGATCGAAAGCGGGCGGATCGGCGAAAGCCGCGGGCGAAATCAGGGGCATACCGCTGTCATAGGCGAACGGCGTCCCCAGCCGCTCGCAATAGGGCCGCTCAATGAAGCCCGCGCCCTGCCAGCATTTCGCGCAAAGTCCGCCGCCTGCGCCTGCGGGCTTACGGCAGGCAAGGCAGACCGGCGGGAGCACGGTTTGAACGAAGGCGCGCCCGCTCGCCGCAATAAATTGCGCGGCGGCGGCAATTGGCTGAAAAGCCCTCTCGGCGAGCGGCATGACAAAAAGGCTAGCGCTGATTTTCCTGCGATGCCACCTTGCCCGCGAATGAAGGTAATAGGCTCTTGCGCACACCTCACATCATCTTCGACCGCGTACTGCTGCATCGACGGCAAAAGCGTGCTGCCAATCTCGGTCCGGCTGCATTCTTACTCAACCGGGCAGAGGAAGATCTCGTCGATCGTATGAGCAGTATCACTCGAACATTCGAGCGGGTCGCGCTTGTAGATACGGTCTGCACGGAGCCACTCGAGAAATTTCTTTCCTCTCGCGGCGTGAAACAAATACATACTGTGCACATAGAGAACGAGACGGAATCGCTTTTGTGCAAACCAGACACTCAATACGATCTGGTTATCTCCCTTCACTCGATGCAGTGGCTGAACGATCTTCCCGGCGTGCTCGCGCAGATCAAGCGGCTCCTGAAACCCGATGGCCTGCTGCTCGCCGCCATGATCGGCGGCGATACGCTGACCGAACTGCGCGATGCGCTGGCTTCCGCGGAGAGCGAGCTCGAAGGCGGAATTTCCCCGCGCGTCTCTCCCTTCGTCGAGGTGCGAACGCTCGGAAGCCTGCTTCAACGGGCAAACCTCGCGCTGCCGGTGACCGACATCGACCGCCTCACGGTGCGTTACAAAAATGCGCTCGCACTCATGCACGACCTTCGCCGCATGGGCGCGACGAACTTGCTTATCGAGCGCAGCCGGAAGCCGCTCCGGCGCACGACACTCCTGCGCGCGGCCGAAATCTATCGCGAGCGCTACGCGGACGCCGACGGCCGTGTGCGCGCTACGTTCGAGATTTTATGGCTGTCGGGTTGGGCGCCGCACGAGAGCCAGCAGCAACCCCTGAAGCCGGGAAGCGCGAAGGCGCGACTCGCTGATGCGCTCCGCGCCATCGAGGTTCCTGCCGGGGAGAAAACCGGCCCGAAAAAGAACTAGCTGCCGAGCGCCGTCGCGACCTTGCCGAACAGGTCGTCGCGCACCGTATCGCCGACCGCGATCACCGCGGTCAGGATCACGATGGAAATGCCGCCGGCGATCAAAGCATACTCGATCGCAGTCGCGCCGTTCTCGTTGCGGAAAAACGCACGAATGGTTTTGGTCAATTCTTTGGTCATTGCAGGCTCCTGCCTTTTCAACCGGGTACCGCGAGCAATTCGATCAGATGCGGGATCAAGGGTTCGTCCGCGGGCGGCATCGGATAATCGCGAAGCCGGTTCGGTCTGACCCAGGCGAGTTCTTGCCCCTCGAGCGCCTTCACTTCGCCTTCCCATCTCCGACAAACCCACAGCGGCATGAGCAGCTGGAATTGCGGATAGGTGTGGCTTGCGAAAGTCAGCGGCGCGAGACACGCCTCCTGCACGACGATTCCCAGTTCCTCCTTCAACTCTCGAATGAGAGTCACTTCCGGCCGCTCGCCCGGATCGACCTTCCCGCCGGGAAACTCCCAAAGCCCCGCCATATCTTTTCCGGCGGGACGTTGTGCGAGCAGCACCCGGCCGTCTGCGTCGATCAATGCGCAAGCGGCTACCAGTAACAATCTCACCTGATTTCCTGCAAAATGCCGTTAAGGAGAACGGTCAACGAAAACTTAAAATAAAGACTAGCTGCGGTAATCGCCGTTGATTGCGACATACTCTTTCGTGAGATCGCAGGTCAGCACGCGGTCGGTCCCCTTGCCCAATCCGAGTGCAACTTTCAGCGAAATCTCCGGCTTCTTCATCGCTTCCGAGACGGCCGCCTCGTCATAAGACGGATCGCGCGCGCCCTTGTGCGCGACACGAATGCCGTTGAACCAGATCGAAAGCCGGTCGCGGTCGGCGGGCTCGCCGGCCTTGCCGACCGCCATGACCACGCGGCCCCAGTTCGCGTCTTCGCCGGCAATCGCGGTCTTCACCAGCGGCGAGTTCGCGATCGACATCGCGATCCTGCGCGCGGACTGCTTCGACTTCGCGCCTTCGACCGTGATCTCGACGAGCTTGCGCGCGCCTTCGCCGTCGCGGGCGACCTGCTCGGAGAGATTTGCGAGCACGCGCTGTAGCGCCTTGCGGAATTCCTTGAGCTTCGGATCCTGCGCCTTCTTGATCCTCGGCGCGCCGCGCTTCGCCGCAGCGCCAGTTGCGAACAAAAGCAGCGTGTCAGAGGTCGAGGTATCGCCGTCGATGGTGACGGCGTTGAACGTATCCTCGACGTCGTCGCTCAAGAGCTTCTGCAACGCCTTGGGCGCGATCGGCGCGTCGGTGAAGACGAACGAAAGCATGGTCGCCATATCCGGCGCGATCATGCCCGCGCCCTTGGCGATGCCGCAGATCGTAACCGTCGCCTTACCGAGTTTCGCGGAGGCGGTCGCGGTCTTCGGGAATGTGGCGGTCGTCATGATCGCGCGAGCGGCATCGAGGAAGTGCCCCGGCTGCGCTTTGGCTACGATCCCTTCAAGCACGCCGTCGAATTTTTTCGCATCGAGCGGTTCGCCGATGACGCCGGTCGATGCGATGAAAACGCCGGACGTCTTGCAGCCGATGGCTTTCGCCGCAAGTTCGGTCGTGAAGCGGACCTGATCCTTGCCGTTCTTGCCGGTGAAGGCATTCGCGTTTCCGGAATTTACGACCAGACCGGAAGCTTCGCCGCGCTTGACCTGCTTCCTGCACCATTCGACCGGCGCGGACGGACACTTCGAGCGCGTGAACACGCCGGCGACCGCGGTACCCTTGTCGAATGTTGCAAGCAGAACGTCGGTGCGCCCCTTGTATTTGATGCCGGCCGAGCCGGTGGCGAGACGCACGCCTTCGATCGCAGGCGGGTCGATGAATTCCTTGGGCGCTAGTGGGGATACGGTCGTGCTCATCTTCGTCCTCTTCGAGGCTTTATAGCATCATGGCCGGGAAATCGCGCCGGGACCCGATGCCGGGTTTACCCGGCATCGGCATTAAAAAAAGCCCAAGCAAAAAGCCCAAGCCGGATAAATCCGACTTGGGCCCGGCCATCGCAGAAATTCAAGACAGGAAAATTACTTCTTCTTCGGTTCGGCCTTGGCCGGAGCCTGCGGCGCTTCCTTCTTCAGAAGGTTCTCGATCTTGGCTTCGGCACGAACCTTCATGACGACTTCGGCCTGCGCTTTTCGCACAACGAACGCCTGCACCTGATCTTTCACATCCTCGAATTTCGGGACCGGTTTCATGCGCTTGTCCTCGACCTTGATGACGTGAAAACCGAACTGCGTCTTCACCGGCTGCGAAACCTGACCCTTGTTCAACTTGAACGCGGCATCCGAGAACTCGGCGACCATCTGGCCCTTGGTGAAGTATTCGAGATCGCCGCCGTTGGTTTTCGCCGAGGGGTCGGTCGAAATTTCGCGGGCGAGCTTTTCGAAATCGGCGCCGCCCTTGAGCTTGGCGAGCACGTCCTGCGCTTCCTTCTCGGTCTTCACGAGAATGTGGCGCGCGCGAACCTCTTCTTCCGGCTGCGTTTTGGCTACCGACTCGTCGTAGAGCTTCTTCATTTCCGCATCGGTCGAGGCTTTCTTCGCGAGATCGCCGAGCAGCGCTTCCATCAGCACCTTGTTCTTCGCGTAAGCCATGCGCTGTTCGAAATCGGACGCCGCATCGAGCTTCTGCTTGGCGGCAGCCTGCGCGAGCGCGGTGAGGTCGATCATGTAGGCGAGGAGCGCCTCCTTACGGGCATTCGGCTCCTGCACCTGGAGGCTGGGGCCGACATCCGCTTCGGCGATGTCGAGATCGCTCTGACGAATTTCCACGCCGTTTACACGGGCGAGCACCGGGTCGTCTTTCTTCTGCGCGCCAGCGAACTGCGGTGCGCCGATCGTCAGCGCAACACCCAGAAAGAGCGCGAGCACGAGCGGAAATGCGGAAAGGCTGCGTTTCATCGGAATCCTCAAAAAAGCGGTGGCCGCCTGTGTCAGGCCAGCCGGGCCGGGATCGAATTTCGGGTTACTTCGTTAAGGGGCCGTCGGAGGAAGAATGAAAGCACCCTTTTTCGAACTAAGGCGGGCGGAAAGTGACGGAAGTGCGGTGCTCTGGCAAGACTTTGACCCTCCTTCGACCGCCCCATGCAATTGACAATGCCGGGACCCGTTCATATTTCTCCGGCAATCCCTTCCGATCATGAAAAAGCCTCTCGGCATCGTGATCCAGCGCCCAGGCGGTCGTGCAATAGACCGCTCGTGCCCCGCGGCCTGAAAACCGCCCGCGCGAACCTACTAAGGATGCTTTTTCGATGATCGGCTCGCTCGCCAGCAAGTTTTTCGGCTCCTCCAACGACCGGCGCATCAAGGGCTATGGCCCCCGCGTGAACGCGATCAACGCGCTGGAAGAAGAAGTAAAAAAACTCTCGGACGAACAGCTGCGCGCGCGCACCGACGAATTCCGGAAGCAGGTCGCAGACGGCACGCCGCTCGACGATCTGCTGGTTCCCGCATTTGCGACCGTCCGCGAAGCCGCCTGGCGCACGCTCGGTCAGCGCCATTTCGACGTGCAGCTGATCGGCGGCATGGTGCTGCATGAAGGTTCGATCGCCGAAATGAAGACCGGCGAAGGCAAGACGCTGGTCGCGACGCTTCCGGTTTATCTGAATGCGCTCGCCGGCAAGGGCGTGCACGTCGTCACCGTCAACGATTACCTCGCCACACGCGACTCCGAGTGGATGGGACAAATCTACAAATTCCTCGGCCTCACCGTCGGCGTGATCAAGCATGGCATCGACGACGAGGAGCGCAAGGCGGCTTATGCCTGCGACGTGACCTACGCCACCAACAACGAACTCGGCTTCGACTATCTGCGCGACAACATGAAGTACGAGCTGCCGCAGATGGTTCAGCGCGAGCACTTCTACGCGATCGTCGACGAAGTCGACTCGATCCTCGTCGACGAAGCCCGCACCCCGCTCATCATCTCCGGCCCGCTCGACGACCGCTCGGAGTTCTACAACACCATCGACAGCTATATTCCGAAGCTCGCTCCCGAAGACTATGAGCTGGACGAAAAGCAGCGCACCGTGACGCTCACCGAGACCGGCATGGAGCGCATGGAGCAGATGCTCCACGACGCGAAACTCTTGAAGGCCGACTCGCTCTACGACATCGAGAACGTCTCGGTGGTCCATCACGTGAACCAGGGCCTGCGCGCGCACCGCCTGTTCACGCGCGACAAGGACTACATCGTGAAAGACGGCGAAGTCGTCATCATCGACGAGTTCACCGGCCGCATGATGCCGGGCCGGCGCTATTCCGAAGGCCTGCATCAGGCGCTGGAAGCGAAAGAGCACGTCCAGATCCAGCCCGAAAACCAGACACTCGCCTCGATCACCTTCCAGAACTATTTCCGCCTGTACAAGAAGCTCGCGGGCATGACCGGCACCGCCTCGACCGAAGCCGACGAATTCCAGGATATCTACAAGCTCGAAGTGGTCGAAGTGCCGACCAACGTCACGATCGCGCGCGCCGACGAGCATGACGAGGTCTACCGGACTGCGGACGAGAAATATAAAGCGATCATCGACACCATCGACGACTGCAAGACGCGCGGCCAGCCGATCCTCGTCGGCACCACCTCGATCGAAAAATCCGAACAGCTTGCGGCGGCGCTGAAGGCCAAAGGCTTCAAACAGAAAAACTTCGACGACGCAGACGCCTTCCGCCAGCTTTACGATGGCGACCAGAAGACTTCGCAGGAAAAAGTCTTTGCGGTTCTGAACGCGCGTTACCACGAGCAGGAAGCGCAGATCATCGCGCAGGCCGGCATTCCCGGCGCCGTCACGATTGCGACCAACATGGCGGGCCGCGGCACCGACATTCAGCTCGGCGGCAACGCCGATATGCGCATCAAGCAGGAACTCGGCGACATGGAGCCGGGCGAGCAGCGCAAGCAGGCCGAGCAGAAAATCCGCGACGAGATCGCGCGCCTGAAGCAGGTCGCGCTCGGCGCCGGCGGCCTCTACGTGATCGGCACCGAGCGGCACGAGAGCCGCCGCATCGACAACCAGCTGCGCGGCCGCTCAGGCCGTCAGGGCGATCCCGGCCGCTCCAAGTTCTATCTTTCGCTCGAAGACGATCTCATGCGCATCTTCGGATCGAGCAATCTGGGCGGTATGCTCCAGAAGCTCGGCCTCCAGGAAGGCGAACCCATCATCCACCCGTGGATCAACAAGGCCCTCGAAAAGGCGCAGCAGAAGGTCGAAGCGCGCAACTTCGATATCCGCAAGAACCTCCTGAAATACGACGACGTTTCGAACGACCAGCGCAAGGTGATCTTCGAACAGCGCATCGATCTCATGCGCGAGGAGGACGTCTCCGAAACGATCGCCGATATGCGTCAGGTG
>CAZFPR010000054.1:0-7645 GCA_964521045.1 uncultured Hyphomicrobiales bacterium | reverse complement strand
CGAGGAAATGGTCGCTCGTCACATTCCGCCGAATGCCTATGCGGAGCAGTGGGATATCGAAGGCCTCGAGCGCGAGGTCGCCGAAGGCCTCGGGCTGAAGCTCCCGGTTCAGGAATGGGCGAAAGAAGAAGGCATCGCCGACGACGAAGTGCGCGAGCGCATCGTTCGCGCCGCCGACGAGGTCATGGCGGGCAAGGTCGCCAAGTACGGCGCCGAGCTTATGCGCTACGTCGAGAAATCCGTGCTGATGCAGACGCTCGATCATCTATGGCGCGAGCATCTCGTCATGCTCGAGCATTTGCGGCAGGTGATCGGCCTACGCGGCTTCGCACAGCGCGACCCGCTGAACGAATACAAGTCCGAAGCGTTCACGCTGTTCGAGGCGCTGCTCGCTCGGCTTCGCCAAGCGGTGTCCGCGCAATTGCTCAATATCGAAATTCAGGAACGCCCGCCGGAGCAGCAGCTTCCGGACATGCAGGCGAGCCACATTAATCCCGACACCGGCGATAACGAAATGATGCAGCCGAGGCTGACTTCCGGCGCACAGCCGAAAGGCGACCGCAACTCGCAGAACCCGAGCGATTGGGGCAAAGTGGGCAGGAACGAACCCTGCCCCTGCGGCTCCGGCAAGAAGTACAAGAACTGCCACGGCCGTTTCGCGTAACGCGCGGGACAGGCAGAAATAAAAAAGCACCGCAAACCAAGTCGGCTATAGCCGACTTGGTCAACTCATACTCGATCTCGGGCAAACCCGAGATCGAGTGCGGCGCTTTTTTCTTATCCGGATTCCGCGCTATCGCGTGAACGAATTGAGGCGGTCGTTATCCTCGGGCCGCTGCTGAAAGCTGCTCAAAGAAGGCGGCTGGCGCTGCGGCTGCGGCTGAACCTGCTGCTGCGTCTGCTTCTTGGCCTGCTTGACCGGGCTTTTCTGCTGCTTCTTCACGACCGGCGCGCGGCGCGGCGTATCGTCTTCCTCATCGTCGTCCGCCGCTTGCTGTTGCTGCACGGAGCTCGGCGGCACGCGGCCGGCAAACGCCGGGTTGCTGCCGCCGTCGTTTCTGTAGCGCACCGGCGCGGCAGGGATATTGCGCATCAGAAGCGCAGTGATGTCGTTGCCTTCGCTGTTGTGGCGGTGCTGGATCAGCTGCGCGATCTCGGGCTGGAGATGATAGGCCGGGCAGACCTTCGCCGGATCGAACGGCTTCATCGGGTCGTTCGGCACCGCGTTGAAGATGTAGCGCCTGGCGCAGACATCGATCTTCGGCTCCTGCCGCGTCACTTCGAAATGGTCCGAGCCCTCTTTCAGCATGCGCCAGAACGGAACGTTCGGATTGTTGCGGTGACGCGCGAGGTTCGCAGCGGTCATCCGGAACGGAAATGCCTGCACCTGGAATGCGAGCTGCCCGCCGTCGAAGGCTTCGCGCGCTAGCGCGAAGATTTCCGAAATCTGTTCGTCGGTCATGGCGTAGCAGCCTGAAGACGAGCAATCGCCGTGGACCATCAGATGCGCGCCGGTGCGGTTATGCGCGCGGTCGAAATCGTTCGGGAAGCCGAGATTGAACGCGAGGTGATAGCTGGAATGCGGGTTCATCTGCTCGGGGCGGATGAAATAGAAACCTTCCGGCGCCTGGCGGTCGCCCGTCTTGACCTTGGGACCCAGCTCGCCCGACCATTTGCAGATCCCAAACTTCTTCAGAAGCTCGTAATTGCCCGCGGTCGTCTTCTTCCAGATCTCGAGCTCGGACTCTTCCTTGTAGATGCGAAGCAGAATGGGCGACTCTTTCGCCATTCCTTTTTCCTGCATCAGGGACATGGTTGCTGTCCGGGCCGAAAGAAAAATTCTCGGCGCTGCATCCCGCGAGCACGAGCGCGCAGACGGCCGTTGCCGCCGCGAACCGAACCGATGCTCCTGGACGAAAGCGCAACGAATAACTCCCGAGAATGCGCGTAAAAGTGCTCTTCGCCATTGCGTAATGCGTTACCCTTGACGGCAAGTTACCGCAACCGCGGTTCCCGCAGAGGGTAAATGCGCATACGCACAAGCTGTTGAAAAATCAGAGATTTCTGCCGATGGCCAGGAACTTCTCGGCCCGGTGCTTCCTGATTTGCTCGCGCGAAAGGCCATTGAACCCCGCCAAAGCAGTCTGAATAGCCTTACCTGTTGCCGAAATCGTGGCGTCGGGATGGCGGTGAGCGCCGCCTGCTGGCTCCGCGATGATGTCATCCACGACCCCGAACCTGAGCAGGTCCTGAGCGGTGATCTTCATATTGGTCGCCGCGTCCTGTGCCTTGGTGGTGTCCCGCCACAGAATCGAGGCGGCACCTTCGGGCGAGATCACGCTGTAGATCGAGTGCTCGAGCATCAGCACCTTGTTTGCGGTCGCAATGGCAATGGCGCCGCCTGAGCCGCCTTCGCCGATGATGACCGAGACATTCGCTACGCCGAGCGCGACGCCCGCGTCGGTCGAGCGGGCAATGGCCTCTGCCTGCCCGCGTTCCTCGGCATCGATCCCCGGATAGGCGCCGGCCGTATCGACCAGCGTCACCACCGGGACCTCGAAACGGTCGGCCAGTTCCATGAGCCGCACCGCCTTGCGATAGCCCTCCGGCCTCGCCATGCCGAAATTGTGCATGATGCGCGCCTCGGTGGTCGACCCCTTTTCGTGGCCGATCACGCACACGCTCTGGCCGGCGAAACGGGCGAAGCCGCCGATGATCGCATGGTCGTCGCCGAACTTGCGGTCGCCCGCGAGCGGCGTGAATTCCTCGAACAGCTTGGCGATATAGTCGGAGAAATGCGGACGCTGCGGATGGCGCGCGACCTGCGTTTTCTGCCACGGCGTCAGATTCTCATAGATCTCGGAAAGCGCGAGTTCCGACTTCGCCTCCAGCCGGGCGACGTCTTCGGCAATCGCGACCGCTTCCCCGCTTGCTGCAAGCGCGCGGAATTCCTCGATCTTTGCTTCGAGTTCGGCGACCGGTTTTTCGAAATCGAGATAAGTGCGCATCACGGCTCAAGGCTTCGAGGCCTCTCGCCCCGTAAAACGGGCGGAAGCTGCATGGCGACCCCCATCAAGTCAAGCGACGCAGCGGAATGAGGGTTATTTCTCCGCCATTGGGTGCAGATCGCGCACCATGTTCTTGAGGCGTTCGTCCAGAACATGGGTGTAGATCTGCGTCGTCGAAATGTCGGCATGCCCCAGAAGCGCCTGCACGACCCTGAGATCCGCGCCGTTCGCAAGCAGATGGCTTGCGAAAGCATGACGCAGAACGTGCGGGCTGATCTTCGAAGGCGCGATCCCGGCGCTCACCGCAAGCGCCTTCAGTTCGCGGGCGACGTGCTGGCGGGTGACATGCCCGCTCTCGCCGAACGAAGGGAACAGCCAGCGCTGCCCGGATGCCTTTACCGCTTCGCCGCAGGCATCGAGATAGGCCTTCATCGCGCGCTTCGCCGCGTCCCCGATCGGCACGAGCCGCTCCTTGTTGCCCTTGCCGCGCACGATGATCGCATCGTTCTTCGTCCGCGCCGCCGTCACGGGCAACGAAATCAATTCGGAAATGCGAAGACCCGACGCATAGAGAAGTTCGAGGAGTGCCGCGAGCCGCAATGCACGCAGGCGCCGCGCGCGGGCCTCCTTCGTATCGCCGCCTTGTGCCGCATGTTCGTGCGCAGCCGCTAGCAGCTTCGTCACTTCCTCGACCGTCATGACCTTCGGCAGCGGCCGCCCGCGCCGCGGTCCTTCGAGCACGGCGGCAGGATCGTCGGCGCGCTTGCCTTCGGTATAGAGAAAACGGTGCAGCTGCCGGATCGCGGACAATTTGCGCGCGACCGAAGCCGCAGCAAGTTCGCGCTTGGCAAGCGCTGAGAGATAATCCCGGATCGTTTGCGTGCCCGCTTTGATGAAGTCGCTTTTCCTGCCGGAAAGAAATTCGGCGTAGCCGTCGAGATCGCGGCGATAGGCGTCGAGCGTATTCCTGCTCGCATTGCGTTCGGTCGCGATCATGTCGAGAAACAGATCGCGCAGATCGCCCTTGGCGGCTTTTGTTTTTGCGTTCATCCGGCCGAATTGCCCCGTGGCACGGCTTCCCGGTCTGTGTAGCAGGATATTTTACAGGCCATCGGGGAACCGCCATATCTGATGCCACAGGAAGATGAACATGGCCTCACCGCCGCCGATAGCGCTGCACCCGCAGTCCGAAACGTTCCGCAGACGTCTCGGCCGGCGCTCCATCGTGCTCGTGGGCATGCCGGGCTCGGGCAAGAGCTCGATCGGCCGAAGGCTTGGCCAGCGCCTCGGCCTCGATTTCTCGGATGCCGACGCAGAGATCGAGCAAGCCGCCAACATGACGATTCCGGAGATTTTCCAGAGCCGCGGCGAAGCGGAGTTCCGCAAGGGCGAGCAGAAGGTGATCGCGCGCCTTCTCGACGCCGGCCCGCAAGTGATCGCGACCGGCGGCGGCGCCTTCATGAACGCCGATACCCGCGGGCGCATCCGGGAAAAGGGCGTCTCGATCTGGCTGAAAGCCGATGTCGACACGTTGCTCAAGCGTGTGAAGCGCAAGACCAACCGCCCGCTGCTGCAAAACCCCGATCCGGAAGGAACGCTGCGCAATCTCCTGGCCGCGCGCGAGCCG
Organism: uncultured Hyphomicrobiales bacterium; assembly: GCA_964521045.1. Classification (GTDB taxonomy): domain Bacteria; phylum Pseudomonadota; class Alphaproteobacteria; order Rhizobiales; family Xanthobacteraceae. The sequence continues at coordinate 3,010 of CAZFPR010000054.1, read as the reverse complement.
GTCTATGCCGAAGCGGACCTCACCATCGTCTCCTGCGAAGTGCCGCATGAGGAAGTAGTTGAGGCAATCGTGAATTTGCTCGATACCTCGTTGCCCCAATAGCGAAACGCAATCATGCCCGCCGCCAAGAAAAACAACACGAAACCGAAAACCGAAATCGTCAAGGTCAAGCTCGGCAAGCGCAGCTATGACATCGTCATCGGCGAGAACCTGCTTGCCGACGCAGGCAAGCGGATTGCGAAGTTACGGCCCGGCATCGCGGCCGCGATCGTGACCGACGGCAACGTCGCGCATCATCATCTCGCAACGCTCGAGCGCTCACTCGATGCCGCGAAGATTTCCTATCGCAGCGTGCTGCTCTCCGCCGGCGAAGGCACCAAGAACTACAGCAATCTGGAGACCGTGGCGGAGGCAATCATTCAATCGCGCATCGAGCGCGGCGACCTTGTGATCGCGCTCGGCGGCGGCGTGATCGGCGATCTCGCGGGCTTCGCCGCTTCCGTCGTGCGGCGCGGCGTAGACTTCGTGCAGATCCCGACAACGCTTCTCGCGCAGGTCGATAGTTCCGTCGGCGGCAAGACCGGAATCAACTCGCCGCAAGGCAAGAACCTGATCGGCGCGTTCCACCAGCCCGCGCTCGTGCTCGCGGACCTGAGTACCCTCGACACGTTGCCTGCGCGCGAATTCCGCGCGGGCTATGCCGAGGTCGCAAAATACGGCCTCATCAACGACGCCAAATTCTTCGACTGGCTGGAAAAGAACTGGCGCGGCGTTTTCGCAGGCGGCGCGGCGCGGGCGAAAGCCGTTGCGACAAGCTGCAAGGCGAAAGCCGCAATCGTCGCCCGCGACGAGCGCGAAAGCGGCGAGCGTGCGCTTCTCAATCTCGGTCATACCTTCGGCCATGCGCTCGAAGCCGCGACCAGCTATTCGGATCGCCTGCTCCACGGCGAAGGTGTCGCGCTCGGCATGGTGCTCGCGTTCAAGCTCTCAGCAAAGCTGAAGCTCTGCAAGCCCGCGGACGTGACCCGCGTCGTCAAGCATCTCGAGAGCGCCGGCCTGCCGGTGCGGCTCTCGCAGATTTCCGGCTCACTCCCCGGCCCGGATGGATTGCTGTCGCTGATGGCGCAGGACAAGAAGGTCGTACGCGGCAAGCTCGTCTTCATTCTCGCCAAAGGTATCGGCAAGGCGTTCATCGCAAAGAACGTCGATACGAAGGTCGTGCGCGAAGTTTTGAAGGACGCGCTGGCGGAGTAACTATTCCCCCGGCGCCTTCGGCACGATCGCGAGCGCGTGCAGGCCCGCGCTCATTTCGTGATTGAGCAGGTCGTTGACCATGCGGTGCCGGTCCAGCCGGCTCTTGCCCTGAAACGCTTCCGCGGTGACGAGCACGCGCACATGCGTCACCTTGCCGGGGATCGCGCCGGCGTGGCCGACATGCTGGCCGCTTTCGTCGATCACCTCGATCGATTCCGGCTTCAGGGCTGCCGTCAAACGGTCGCGAATGCGGTCTATGGTTTTGTCCGGTTTGGTCATGGCTGCGCCGCATAAGACGCTATGGTCTTTCCGTCAACGATGGGACAACACACTTCCGTTACCCTCGCGCGGAACGTTGCTTGTGCGCCCGCGGCGCAATCGCCATATACTCGTCACATGAAATTCGACTCGCCCCTCTTCGACAAAATCCGCATCAAGCCGATCGAGCGGAACAAGAAGCAGAAGCTCAAAGCGGAGAGCCCTGCCTGCGACTGGCATGGCTGCAAGGAGCCCGGCACGCATAAGGCGCCGAAGGGCCGCGACCGCGAGGGCGAGTTCTGGAATTACTGCATCGGCCACGTCCGCGAATACAACGCGAACTACAACTACTTCTCGGGAATGAAGGACGACGCGGTCCAGAAGTACCAGAAGGACGCCCTGACCGGCCACCGCCCGACCTGGAAGATGGGCCAGAACGGCGGCGAGAAGAAGCGCGGCAAGAAAGGCGGCAATCCGGGCTTCACCGGCGAGAGCTGGAACGACCCGTTCCGTATTTTTGGCGGCGCCACGGCCACCGCCTCGGCCGTTGAAGCCCCCGAAAGCCGCATGATCCGGAACGCGGAGCGCAAGGCCTTCGATACGCTCGGCCTGGACATCGACGCGACCGCCGAGACCCTGAAGGCCCGCTACAAGGAACTGGTCAAACGCCACCACCCCGACGCCAATGGGGGCGACCGCTCCAGCGAGGACCGCTTCAGGGCAGTCGTGCAGGCCTACAACTACCTAAAGGCCCAGGGTTTCTGCTAAGGCTATCCTTAGGTCTATGGCGACCCGGCTACCGGCCGGAAATCCCAGAAATCGGCCCTATCTTTGCAAGGCACGAGCCGCCTAACGGCGAGAAAAAGCATGACTGCGAACACTGAACTGGCCCCGCTCCCGGACATGAAGGTCTCCGTCCGGCAGGTATTCGGCATCGACAGCAACATGGAGGTGCCGGCCTACTCGGAGCCGGAATCCCACGTTCCCGACACCGATCCGGACTACGTCTTCGACCGCGACACCACGCTCGCGATCCTCGCAGGCTTCGCGCATAACCGCCGCGTGCTCGTCTCCGGCTATCACGGCACCGGCAAATCGACGCATATCGAACAGGTCGCGGCGCGCCTGAACTGGCCTTGCGTCCGCGTGAACCTGGATAGCCACATCAGCCGTATCGATCTCGTCGGCAAAGACGCGATCGTGTTGCAGGAAGGCCGTCAGGTGACGGAATTCCGCGACGGCATTTTGCCTTGGGCGCTTCAGCGCAACGTAGCCCTCGTGTTCGACGAATACGATGCCGGCCGCCCGGACGTGATGTTCGTGATCCAGCGCGTGCTGGAAGTCTCTGGCCGTCTCACGCTGCTCGACCAGAACAAGGTGATCCGCCCTCACCCGGCGTTCCGTCTCTTCGCGACGGCAAACACCGTGGGCCTCGGCGACACCACCGGCCTCTATCACGGCACGCAGCAGATCAATCAGGGCCAGATGGACCGCTGGT
>CAZFPR010000053.1:0-17515 GCA_964521045.1 uncultured Hyphomicrobiales bacterium | reverse complement strand
TATTGCCGCGGGCCTTCGCGCTCGGTGGGCGCGGGCGAAATCGTTTCGCAAATCCGTACGCTCGCCGAACGCGGTTACCGTGAAGTCGTGCTGACCGGCGTCGACCTCACATCATGGGGCTTTGACCTTCCTGGCACGCCGAAGCTGGGCGCTTTGGTGCGCCAGATTCTCAAGCACGTTCCGGAATTGCCGCGTCTTCGCATCTCCTCCATCGACTCCATCGAAGTCGATCAAGATTTCATGCGCGTGCTTGCCGAAGAAGATCGGCTGATGCCGCATCTGCATCTTTCGCTTCAGGCGGGCGACGATCTGATCCTGAAGCGCATGAAGCGCCGGCATCTCACGCGCGACGCGATCCGCTTCACGGAAGAAGCGCGCCGCCTGCGGCCCGACATCGTCTTCGGCGCGGATTTCATCGCAGGCTTCCCGACCGAAACCGAAAAACACTTCTCGAATACGATGCAGCACGCCGAAGACTGCGGTCTCACCTTTCTGCACGTCTTCCCGTTCTCGCCGCGCAAAGGCACTCCGGCCGCGCGCATGCCGCAGCTCGGCCGCGAGATTGCGAAGGAACGCGCAAGCCGCCTCCGCGCGAAGGGCGGCGAATTACTCCGCCGCCACTTCGAAAACGAAATCGGAAAATCCCGCCGGGTGCTCGTGGAGCAGAGCGGCACTGAAGGCCGCAGCGAGCATTTCATGCCGGTAAAACTCACGCGCACCGAAATGCGCGGCACCATCGCGGAAGTACGCATTGCCGGTCACGACGAGCGCGGGCTGCTCGCAGCATGAGTTTCTGGAAGCGTCTCACCGGCGGGCTTTCGCGCTCCGCTTCCAAGATCGGCGAAGGGCTCGCGCGCATCGGCATGCGGGGCGCCGACCCGAAGACATTGCAGGAAGTCGAAGATCTTCTGATCTCGTCCGACATCGGCATCGAGACCGCGACGAAAATCGTGGCTGCATTGAACGACGGCCGTCTCGGCGAGCGTTACCAGGAGGCGGATTTCAAGGCGCTGATCGCAGGCGAAGTGGAGAAAGTCCTCGGACAAGTCGAGCAGCCGCTTGATGTCTCTTCACACAAGCCCTTCGTCATTCTCGCGGTCGGCGTGAACGGCTCCGGCAAGACCACGACGCTCGGCAAACTGGCCGCGAAATTTCACGCCGAAGGCAAGAAGGTCACGTTGGGTGCAGCCGACACCTTCCGCGCCGCCGCCATCGAGCAGCTCAAGCTCTGGGCCGGGCGCACGAACTCGTCCATCGTCGCGAAAGCGCAAGGCGCGGACCCGGCGGGCGTCGCCTTCGACGCGATTACGAAAGCGCGTGAGGAAGGCGCCGACGTGCTGCTGATCGACACCGCAGGCCGCTTGCAGAACAAAGAATCGCTGATGGGCGAACTCGAAAAGATCGTCCGCGTCATCAAGAAAGTCGACGAGAGCGCGCCACACGCTGTGCTCCTGGTACTCGATGCCACCGTCGGCCAGAACGCGCTCTCGCAGGTCGAAGCCTTCAAGCAGACCGCGGGCGTCACCGGGCTTGTCGTCACCAAACTCGACGGCACCGCAAAGGGCGGCATTCTGGTCGCAATTTCCGCGCGCCATGGCCTGCCGGTACACTTCATCGGCGTCGGCGAAAGCGTGGACGATCTGGAAGCGTTTTCAGCGAAAGATTTCTCCCGCGCGCTCGTGGGCCTCGAAGAGTCCGCTTGAAACCGCCGCATTCGACAGGCACTCAAATCAGATGACCGACACAACTGAGCCGAAGAAACACATCGCGCCGCTCCCGAAGCTCGCACTCGATCTCGGGCCCTTACTCCTGTTCTTCTTCGCCAATTCCTACCGGGGCATCTATTTCGCGACCGGCGCCTTCATGGCCGCGACGATCGTGACGCTCGCGATCAGCTACTACCTGATCCGCCGCTTTCCGGTGATGCCGATCGTGACCGCCGTGATCGTGATGGTGTTCGGCGCGCTGACGCTCTGGCTGCACAACGACACCTTCATCAAGCTCAAGCCCACGATCATCTATGTGATGTTCGGCGTGATCCTGATCGCGGGACTGCTCACCGGACGCCCGCTGTTCCAGATCGTGCTCGACGGCGCGTTGCACATGACGGAAACGGGCTGGAAGAAATTGACCTTCAACTGGGCGCTGTTTTTTCTTGTGATGGCGGGCGTGAACGAGTTCGTGTGGCGCACCTTCACCACCGACCAGTGGGTCGCGTTCAAAACTTTCGGCTTCCTGCCGATCACCTTGATTTTCGCGATCTCGCAGGCGCCGATCATGGCGAAGTACGCGATCAAGGATCCCGGCGAGAAGAACTAACGCGCGGCCGCGAGCCTTCTCGCAATCACTTTGGTGCCGGCCTTCGCGGCGCCGCCGGGTCCCGGCGAAGCGATGACGTTATCCGCCGTAAGCGTCTCGCCGCATGCGGAGCAGGTAATTTCCGCGCTGATCTTCTTGCCGCAGTTCGTGTGCACGAACAGAATGGGTTTGCCGTCCTTCGTCGGTGCCCAGCGGTCGCCCCAAGCAGTAAGCGCGATCAGCACCGGGACGAGATCGTGCCCCGCTTCGGTCAGCCGGTACTCGTAGCGAACCGGCTTCTGACGATACGCCTTTCGCTCCACGATCCCGTTTTCGGCCAGCGCCTTCAGCCGCCGGGTCAAAAGATTGCGCGATATGCCAAGGTCTTCGGCCAGATCGTCGAAGCGCGTCACGCCCAAAAACAGATCTCGCACGATGAGCGGCGACCACCAGTCGCCGATCAGTTCGAGCGAACGGGCGATGGAACAATGCATTCTGGCGAAGCTGGTTCTTTGCATGGCAAATCATAGTTAGTTGCATCATTGAACTCAAGTAGCTACGTTAGTTCATTGATTGAACTATGGCCACGGAGCCGACGATGTACCACACGATTGTCCGTCACAACATCAGGCAGCTGTTTGAGGCGGTGAGCCGGGGCGATGCCGAGCCCGTCCTGAAATCTTTCGCGCCCCGCTTCGAGCATGCCTTTCTGGGCGAACGTCACGCCTTGTCCGGTTCGCGGCATACGCTCGCTGCAACGCGGCGCTGGTACGAGCGGCTGTATCGTTTGCTGCCGGACATCAGGTTCGATCTGAAGAAGATCAGCGTCAGCGGAACGCCGTGGAATACGCTTGCTTCGGTCGAATGGCGCGAAACCAACTCGGGCACCGATGGCGTGCGAACGTACAACGAAGGTGTGCATGTCGCGCGGCTGCGCTGGGGGCGCGTAACGCAGTTGGTCATTTGCCCGGATACGGCCGGACTGATCGCAACGCTGGAAAGGTTGGCGCTTGCCGGGAACGACGAAGCCAAGGCCGATCCGATCGTAGACTAGTTCGCGAGCGCCTTCTCGATTTCGGCAAGGAGCCGCGGAAGATTCTCCGGCGTGATCGGCCCGACCTGCTTGTAGCGGATCCTTCCGTCGCGTCCGACAAGAAACGTTTCCGGCACGCCGTAGACGCCCCATTCGATCGCGGCACGCCCCGCGGCATCGGCGCCGATCGCGGCGAACGGATTGCCGAGCGAGCTCAGAAACTTCAGCGCGTTCGCAGGCTGGTCCTTGTAGTTGATGCCGGCGACGCGAATGCGCTGGTCTTTTGCCAACCGCACGAGCAGCGGATGCTCGACACGGCAGGGCGCGCACCACGACGCCCAGACGTTCACGACTGTCACATTGCCCTTGAAGGATGCCGGATCGAGCGCGGGCCGGTTCGCGCCATCGAGCGCAGGCAACGCAAGCTGCGGCGCGGGTTTGCCGATCAGCGCGGACGGCACGACGGAATGATCGCCGCCGATGCGAAACAGGAATACGGCGGCCAGAGCCAGAAAAATCGCAAGCGGAATGAACACGGCGGCGCGGCGCATCACTTCTTCTCCGCGCGGCGCGCCTCGAGTGCGGCGAACTTCTTCTTTTGCGCGCGGTAGTCGAGCGCGATCCAGATGCCCAGCGCGCTAAGCACGCAGGCTGCAAAGCCATAGGCCCAGACGACGAAGGTGAAATGCAGCGCAGCCATCAGCGCGCCTCGCCAGCCGCAAAGATATTCAGCGTCCGCACGCGGCGGCGCAGGACTTCGGTGCGCATCGCAGCCGTGATCATGGCTGCCGCGAGAAACGAAAAGCCGAGCGCAGAGATCAGAAGCGGGTGCAGGTAGGAAGCGTGCATCGTCGGCCCGTCGAGCCGGAATACGGAAGCGGGCTGATGCAGCGTGCTCCACCAGTCGACCGAGAACTTCACGATCGGAATGTTGATGAAGCCGACGAGCGTCAGCACGGCGACCGCCTTCGCGGCAGCGAGCGGCTCCTCGAACGCGCGCCACAGCGCGATGATCCCGAGATAGATCAAAAACAGCACGAGCATCGAGGTGAGCCGCCCGTCCCATTCCCAGTAGGTGCCCCAGGTCGGCCGTCCCCAGATCGCGCCGGTGACGAGGCAGATCAGCGCGAAGGCAGCACCGACTGGCGCGGAAGCCTTCTGCGCGACGTCGGCAAGCGGATGCCGCCACACGAGCGTACCGAGGGCGGCGATTGCCATCGCCGAATAGATGCCGAGCGCGAGCCATGCCGAAGGCACATGCACGAACATGATCCGCGCCGTGATGCCCTGATCACGCTCCGCAGGCGCCTGAAAGCCGAGATAAAGGCCCCAGGCGAGCAGAAGTGCCGCGAGGGCCGCAAACAGCGGAATCATCCACCGCGCCATCCGCATGAAGCGGTTCGGGTTCGCGAGCTCGCTGAACTTCATGCGCGGCGTTCTAGGCATGGCGCATTCTCCGGGCAATGCGGCGAAGATGCTTCATGCGGCCCGTCCGATCCTGAGTGCCGCCGCAGCGGCCACCGGCCCGGTCACGGCCGAGAACAGCAGAAGCGCACAAAGAAGTTTGAACGCGGTTCCGAAGGGCGATGCCTCCGAGATGGCGGCGGCGGTCGCAGCCGTTCCAAAAATCAGAACCGGGATCGTGAAAGGCACGATCAGCACCGCGATGAGTAGCCCCGCGCGCGGCAGGCTCGCGGCAAGCGCCGCGCCGATGAGACCGAGAAAAGCGATCGCCGGCGTCCCGATCAGAAGCATCAAGGCAACGGCGGCGAGCCCTTTCATCTCGACGCCAAGCAGAAGCCCGAGCAGCGGCGCTACGACCACGAGCGGCAGTCCGGTCGCACACCAGTGCGCGAGCGCCTTCGAGAAGGCAGCGATTTCGAGCGGCAATGGCGAGAGCAGCAGGAGATCGAGGCTGCCGTCCTCCGCATCCGGGCCGAAGATGCGCTCCAGCCCGAGCAGCGATGCGAGCAGCGCACCGACCCAGAGGATCGCGGGCCCGATCTGCGAAAGCAGTTTCTGGTCCGGCCCGATCGCAAACGGCACGACCATGACGACGCTCAAGAAAAAGATCGCGCCGATTCCCGCGCCGCCGCCCGCGCGGAGCGAGATCGCAAGATCGCGGCGGAGAATGGCAAGGATCGCGCGTATCATGCGGCTGCCGTTCGCATGACTTCGGCGAGCGAAATTTCCCGCGAAGGCGCGGCATCGAGCGTGCCGTGGCTCGCCATGACGACCATGCCGCCTTGCGCGCGGTGTCCGGCGATGACCGCAAGCAGCGTTGCGCGGCCTTCCGCGTCGAGCGCGGTGTCGGGCTCGTCGAGAAGCCAGAGCTTGCGGCGGATTGCAGCGAGGCGCGCGAGCGCAAGCCTGCGCCGCTGCCCCGCCGATAGCACACGCGCCGGAAGCGAGGCGAGCCGGTCGAGCCGGAATTTTTCGAGTACGCCTGCGAGACCCGAGGAATCGCCGCCGTAAAGTTCGACCCAGAACGCAAGATTTTCGGAAACCGTGAGCGCGTCCTTCACCGCCGCGAGATGACCGACGAAATGCGTCTCCTCCTCGCGCTCGAAGCCCTCGCAGACGATGCTACCGCTCTCAATCGGCAGAAGACCCGCGATCTGGCGCAGGAGCGACGTCTTGCCGGAGCCGTTCGGCCCGGTCAGCAAGAGGAGTTCGCCGTCCGAAAGCGCAAATGACAGCCCGGTAAAGAGCGTTCGGCCGCCGCGCGCGCAGGAAATACCGCTTGCCGTCAGCCGCATCGGAATGCCGCGCTCCCCTGCCCGCGATTTCGACGAAGGATCAAAGTGGGCTCCATTGCCCTTGTTCCGAATAGTTCTATAAAGCGCCTTATCAGCCTTGGCACCGGACGAGAAACGCCGCCGGCCGGTACGGGCAACCACCCTGAACCAGCGGGAAAACGCCGTGACCTCTCTCGACAGCTTTAACTGCCGCCGTAGCCTGAAGGTAGGAGGCAAGTCCTACGACTATTTCGATCTCAAGGTTGCCGAGAAGAACGGCCTCAAGGGCGCCTCCAGGCTGCCCTTTTCGCTGAAGGTGCTCCTCGAAAATCTGATCCGTTTCGAAGACGGACGCACGGTCACCAAGGACGACATCATCGCCCTTTCGAAGTGGACCAAGGCGCGCAAATCGAACCGCGAAATCGCCTTCCGCCCGGCGCGCGTCCTGATGCAAGATTTCACCGGCGTTCCGGCCGTGGTCGATCTCGCGGCCATGCGCGACGCCATGAAGGCGCTCGGCGGCGATCCGAAAAAGATCAACCCGCTCGTTCCGGTCGATCTCGTCATCGACCATTCCGTGATTGTCGATCACTTCGGCACGGCAAAGGCCTTTGCGCAGAACGTCGACCTCGAATACGAGCGCAACGGCGAGCGCTACAAGTTCCTGAAGTGGGGTCAGCTCGCCTTCGATAACTTCCGCGTCGTGCCGCCGGGCACCGGCATCTGCCACCAGGTCAACCTCGAATATCTCGGCCAGACCGTCTGGACCAAGAAAGAAGAAACGGTGGACCTGAAGACCGGCAAGCCGAAGACGGTCGAAGTCGCCTATCCCGACACGCTGGTCGGCACCGACAGCCACACCACGATGGTCAACGGTGCGGCGATCCTCGGCTGGGGCGTCGGCGGCATCGAAGCGGAAGCGGCGATGCTCGGCCAGCCGATCTCCATGCTCATTCCCGAAGTCATCGGCTTCAAGCTCTCGGGCAAGCTGAAAAGCGGCGTGACTGCGACCGACCTCGTGCTCACCGTCACCGAAATGCTCCGCAAGAAGGGCGTGGTCGGCAAGTTCGTCGAGTTCTTTGGCCCGGGCCTCGGCTCGCTGTCGCTCGAAGACCGCGCCACCATCGGCAACATGGCGCCGGAATACGGCGCGACCTGCGGCTTCTTCCCGGTCGACGACGAGACCATCCGTTTCTTGAGCGAGACTGCGCGCGCGAAAGACCGCGTGAAGCTGGTCGAAGCCTACGCCAAGGCACAAGGCATGTGGCGGAAATCTTCGACGCCCGATCCGGTCTTCACCTCGAAGCTCGCGCTCGATCTCTCGAAGGTCGAGCCCTCGCTCGCAGGCCCGAAGCGTCCGCAGGACCGCGTCGCGCTCTCGAAGACGAAAGCCGGCTTCCTCGCTGCACTCGCAGGCGAGTTCAAGAAGACCGAAGACACCACGACCCGCTATCAGGTCACCGGCAAGAAGTTCGACATGGGTCACGGCGACGTCGTGATCGCGGCGATCACCTCCTGCACCAACACCTCGAACCCGAGCGTGATGATCGGCGCAGGCTTGCTCGCGCGGAACGCCGTGAAACTCGGCCTGAAGACCAAGCCCTGGGTGAAAACTTCGCTCGCTCCGGGCTCGCAGGTGGTCGGCGAGTATCTCGCCAAATCCGGCTTGCAGAAGGACCTCGACGCACTCGGCTTCAACCTCGTCGGTTTCGGCTGCACCACCTGCATCGGCAACTCGGGTCCGCTGCCCGAGGAGATTTCGAAGACCGTCAACGAGAAGGATCTCGTGGCCGCGGCCGTGCTTTCGGGCAACCGCAACTTCGAAGGCCGCGTGAACCCGGACGTGCGCGCGAACTATCTCGCCTCGCCGCCGCTGGTCGTCGCCTACGCGCTCGCAGGCTCGATGCAGGTCGACCTCTCGAAGGAGCCGATCGGCACCGACAAGAAGGGCAAGAAGGTTTACCTCAAGGACATCTGGCCGACGCCGAAGGAAATCGCTGCCTTCATCCGCAAGTCCATCTCGAAGAAGATTTTCGAGAAGAAGTACGCGGACGTCTTCAAGGGCGACAAATACTGGCAGGCGATCAAGGTCGCACCGAGCGACACCTATAGCTGGGACAACAATTCCACCTATGTGCAGAACCCGCCCTACTTCGCGACCATGAAGCGGACGCCGGAAGCGATCACCGACATCGACAATGCGCGCGTGATCGGCCTCTTCCTCGACTCGATCACCACCGACCACATTTCTCCGGCGGGCTCGATCAAGGCCGCGTCTCCTGCGGGCAAGTACCTCACCGACCACGGCGTCGCGGTCGTCGACTTCAACCAGTACGGCACACGCCGCGGCAATCACGAAATCATGATGCGCGGCACGTTTGCGAACATCCGCATCAAGAACCAGATGGTGCCGGGCGTCGAAGGCGGCGTCACCGTTCACTATCCTTCGGGAGAGCGGCTGCCGATCTACGATGCCGCGATGAAGTACAAGCAGGACAAAGTTCCGCTCGTGGTCTTCGCCGGCAAGGAATACGGCACCGGCTCCTCGCGCGACTGGGCGGCGAAGGGCACCGTGCTCCTCGGTATCCGCGCCGTGATCGCCGAGAGCTTCGAGCGCATCCACCGCTCGAACCTGATCGGCATGGGCGTGGTTCCGCTGGTGTTCGAGGAAGGAACTTCCTGGAAGACGCTCGGCCTCAAGGGCGACGAGACCGTCACCATCAAGGGCCTCGCCGACGGCCTGAAGCCGCAGGAAACGCTCTCCGCCGCAATCACCTTTGCCGACGGCACGAAGAAGAATGTGCCGCTTCGTTGCGGCATCGATACGCTGGACGAGCTCGATTACTTCAAGAACGGCGGCATCCTGCAATACGTGCTGCGCAATCTTGCAGCCTGAAGAATCCCGCAGGGTTTCCATGCAAAGCCGCCACTCACCCATTAGTGAGTGGCGGCTTTCTGCCATTCGGGCTTATCGTGCCCGCATCAACGCCATAGGTTCGTGATGCATGGGCTTCGCAGATTCTACGCGATCGCGCTTCTGGCGGTGACGGCGCTATCCGCGCCTTCGCCGGCGCTCGCGGGCGGCAAGTCCGTGATCGAACTGTTCACGAGCCAGGGTTGCAGTTCCTGCCCGCCGGCCGACAAGTTGCTCGGCACCCTCGTCAAAGAGCCGAACCTGATCCCGCTCACGCTTGCGGTGGACTACTGGGACTATATCGGCTGGAAGGACACGCTCGCCCTTCATTCGCATACGAAACGCCAGCGCAGCTACGCCAAGATGCGCGGCGACATGAACGTCTATACGCCGCAGGCCGTCGTCAACGGCGTGAAGTTCATGGTCGGCAGCGATGCGCGCGGGATCTCGGCGGCACTTCGCAATCATCCTTCGAACGAGGCGGAAATCGCGCTCCTCGTGAAGCGCGACGGCGAAAACATCTCCGTCGAAGTCGGCGCGGGTCAGGGCAAGGCGACGGTCTGGATGCTCTCGGTTGCGAGCAAGGTCAGCGTGGAGATCGAAAAGGGCGAGAACAAAGGCGCGAACGTCACCTACTTCAATGTCGTACGCGCCTGGCGCAATCTCGGCGCCTATACCGGCACGCCGATCCGGACCTCGGTTCCGGTTTCGGAGCTTGCGCAGAACGGCGCGGATAGCGTCGTGGTCATCGTGCAGAACGGCGGCCCGCATGAGCCGGGCGCGATCCGCAACGCGGAAATTCTTCCGCTGCGCTGAACGAAAACAGCCTCGCGAATAAAAGAAGGGCCCCTCGAAAGAGAGGCCCTTTGAATTTGGGGTTTTGAACCATCGCGGTCTAGCCAGATGGGCCGGCCCGAAAAAGCCCGGGGGGCTGGGGGGCTGGGATTGACCGGAACTCCTTCGAGACCGGCCCGGAGGCTACGAGACGGAATCTGGCTTCGGGCTTTGGCGTCCGGGGGGCCGGATTGGGGCGTCTTTATGATTTTTCGCTTCCGGTAGACGGTGCGAAAAAGCCAATAGTTCCAAGCGGAAAACTAGGACTTGCCCGAACTGTGGCGTGGCGCGATCATGACAAGTACGCGACGTTGAATAGGCGTTCACGGATCAGGAGGCGCCAGGAATTGAGCGATCTCGAGCCGATAGCATTTCCGGGGCGGCCCGCGCAGCGGCCCTCCGCCCCCGCTCCCAAAGACACCACCTTCGACCGGCGCGAGTTGCTGCGCATTCTCGATCTCTATGGCCGGATGGTCGCCGCAGGCGAATGGCGCGACTACGCGATCGCCTTCATGAAAGACCGCGCGGTGTTTTCGATCTTCCGCCGCTCCTCAGAGCAACCGCTTTACCGAATCGAGAAGAACCCGGCGCTCGCCCGCCGCCAGGGCGAGTATGCGGTGGTGAACTCCACCGGCTTCGTGCTGAAGCGCGGCCACGATCTCGGCCGCGTGCTCGCGGTGATCGACAAGCGCCTCAGCGTCGTGAACTGAGCCTCGAAAGCAAAAGGCCCGGCGGTGAGCCGGGCCTTCGCATTTCGGATTTCCGTTCCGCTTATTCGCGGTTGCCGAGCAACTGCAGCATGAACAGGAAGATGTTGAGGAAGTCGAGGTAGAGGCGCAGCGCGCCCATGATCGACTTGCGGCCCGATACGGTGCCGTCGTCGTTGGCATCGTACATGTTCTTGATGTCCTGCGTGTCGTAGGCGGTGAAGCCCGCGAACACGAGGAGACCGGCGATCGAGATGATCCACTGCATCATCGATGACGCCAGCCAGATGTTCACGATCGAGGCGATGATCACGCCGATCAGGCCCATGACCAGGAACGTCGCCATGCCCGAGAGGTCGCGCTTCGTGGTGTAGCCGTAGAGGCTGAGCGCACCGAACGAAGCGGCCGAGATGAAGAACACGCGCGCGATGGACGTGTGCGTATAGACCATCAGGATCGTGGCGAGCGAAACGCCGACCAGCGCCGCATAAATCCAGAAGGTAAGCTGGCCTGCACCGACGCTCATTTTGTCGACGCGGAAGCTCAGGAAGAATACGAGCGCGAGCGGCGCGAGTACGACCACCCACTTCAGCGGAGTCGCAAAGAGCGTGTAGCCGAGCGGCGTGAGGAACTGGCCGCGGGCGATGGCAGCAGCCGCGCCGGATGCCGTCTTTGCGGCGGCCGAAGCGTCTGACGTGATCGAGAGCATGTAGATGCCGAGCGCGAACAGGCCGGTGATCGCAAGGCCGATCGTCATGTAGTTGTAGACCCCGAGCATGTACGAGCGGAGGCCCTGATCGATTTCGGCCGCGGTACGCGTAGCACCGCCGTAGCGGGCAGCAGGATTGGTGTTCAGGTCGGACATCGTGGTCCCTTTCTCCCTAGTGGCAGGACATCGAGCGCCGGAAAGATCGTGGAGTTTCCTGCGCTTGTCCTGAATCCGCAGCGAATATGGTGTGCGCCAAATTTCCCCGCAAGTGAATTTGCGTCAAGGTTGCGTGACGTAACGAAGCGTCTGAAATTACTGCAAATTTTAGAGATTGCGCAGAACCGGCGCAGGCTTCTGTCCAAGCGCACGCCAGGTGCCGAGCAGCCCCAGCGCCACCGTCAGAACTACCGCCGTAAGAGCCGCAATTCCTGCCGCCGCCGGCTCGAAGCGGAAACGGAAGTTCATCACGTTCTCAACGACGAACCAGGCCGCTACGGCGCCCGCGGCCGTGGCGAAGACGGCAGTCGCAAGCCCGAGGATCGCGTATTCGAGCCCATAGGCGAGCAGGAGACGCATCCGGGTGGCGCCGAGGGTTTTCAGAATCACCGCGTCATAGACGCGATTGTGATGACCGGCGGCAAGCGCCCCCGCGAGCACCAGAATGCTCGCGATCAGCGTCACCGAGCTTGCGCCCCGCACCGCGACCGCGATGTCCGCGACAAGGGCGTTGATCGCCTCCAGTGCTTCCTTGACGCGAACGGTCGTGACCGCGGGAAACTCGTTTGCAACCGCGCGCTGCAACTCGATCTCCGCCGCCTTCGAGCCGCCGTCGGGATAGGTGAGCGTCGCAAGGATCGTGTGCGGCGCGCCGCGGAAGGTGTTCGGCGAGAACAGCATGACGAAATTGATGCCGAGGCTTTCCCACTCGACCGTGCGCAGGTTCGCGATCTGGGCCTCGATGGTGCGGCCCAAGACGTTCACCGAAACCTTGTCGCCGACCTTCAGCCCGAGGCCCTCGGCGGCGCGCTTCTCGAACGAAACCAGCGGCGGGCCCGAATAGTCCTTGGGCCACCACGTGCCCGACACCATGGTCGAGCCTTCGGGCAGCACGTCGGTAAAGGTTATGCCGCGGTCGGATTGCAGCACCCATGCCTGCTCCGGGTCCGCGACCTTCACCTGATCTGCGGGCACGTCTTTCACGCGGAGAATTCTCCCGCGAAGCATCGGCACTTCGGAAAGCTCTCCGCTGCCGCCGCGCTGCCGGATGAACGCATTGAACTGTTCGACGTCGTTCGATGGAATGTCGACGAAGAAGAAACTGGGCGCGCTTTTCGGCAATGATTGCGTGAGCTGCCTGCGCAGGTTGCCGTCGATCAGCGTCAGGGTAACGAGCAAGGACAGGCCGAGCCCGAGCGACAACACCACCGAAGGCGTCAGCGCGCCGGGACGATGGATATTCGCAAGCGCGAGCCTGAGCGCCGTCGAGCGCGGACGCGGCAGCTTCGCTGCAATTGTCATCAGCGCGAAGGCAAGCAGCCGAAGCACGACAAAAATCGCAGCCGCTGCCACGATGTAGATCAGCGCGATGCGGCGGCTCTCGGCGACCAGAAGCGCCAGCGTTGCCAGCGAAACGACCGAAAGCACGACCATCAAGACATAACGGCGGCGCGGCCAGCGGTTACCGGCTTCGACCGTGTCGCGAAACAGCGCCGACACCGGCACATCATGCGCACGGCCCAGCGGCCATAGCGCGAAAGCCAGCGCCACCAGAATGCCGAAGGCCGTCGCAAGCGCAATCACGCTGAAATGGATTCCCGGCGCAAGCGGCAGCGGAATAAGTTTGCCGAACAGCGACGTGATCACGAACGGCAAACTCGTTCCCACGACGACGCCGAGCGCGATACCGATCAATGCGATGATTCCGATCTCCGCCAGATAGATCGAGAACACCGTGCCGCCGGATGCGCCGACCGCCTTGAACGTCGCAATATCCGAGCGCTTGCGTTCGAGATAATGCATGACCGCGTTGGCAACGCCGACGCCGCCGACCAGGAGCGCGGTAAGGCCGACGAGCGTCAGAAACTCCGCGAGCCGCCGCACGTTCTGCTCCAGCCTCGGCGATGCGCTCGATCGCGTACGCACTTCCCATCCCGCATTCGGGAAGAGATCGCGCGCTTGCGCCTGCGCCGCATTGAGCGCCGCTCCGCTGCCGTCGGCGAGTTTCACGCGATAGCTCCAGCGCACGAGGCTTCCCGGCTGCACCAGCCCGGTCGCAAGCAGTCCTTCCTTCGAGATGATGAGGCGCGGGCCGAAGCCGACGCCCGCCGCGACACGGTCGGGCTCATTCGCGATGGTGGCCGTGATCAGGAACGTCGCGTCGCCGATCTTCACTTCGGTTCCCGGCGTGATGCCGAGACGCAGGAGCAGCGTCGGCTCCGCTACCGCGCCGAAGCGGTTGCCTACGCGCAAGAGCGCATTCGGCAACGAAGCCTTCGGCTCGAGTTCGATCTTTCCGGTCAGCGGATAGGCGCTATCGACCGCTTTCAGTTCGACCAGTGTCGCAGCACCGCCGGCCGTGCGCGTCATCGCCCGCATGGAGCCGATCTCCGAAACCGCTCCCTTCGCCTTGAAGAAATCCATCTCCGGAGACGATGCCTGCCGGTGGATCAGCGAGAACGCGATATCGCCGCCGAGGATTCTCGAGCCTTCGCGCAGCATGCCATCCGAAAGCGCGCGGGCGAACGAACCTACGCCCGCGATCGCGGTGACCCCGATCGCAAGACAGGCGAGAAACACGCCGAAGCCGCGTACGCCGCCGCGCAATTCGCGCAGCGCGAGCTTCAACGAAACGAAGAACTGCGAGGACGGCGCATCCTGCGCCGTGACTGCGCTCATGCGCGGGCCTTCGGATTGTCGGCCTGCGCTTCGCCGGACCGCATGCGGATCAGGCGGTCGCAGCGATTGCCGAGATTGAGATCGTGGGTCACGACGACGAGCGTCGCGTTCTTTTCCGCCTGCTTCGAAAACAGGAGATCCATGATTTCCTTGCCGGTCTTCTCGTCGAGATTGCCGGTCGGCTCGTCCGCGAAAATGATCGACGGCTCGGGCGCAAGCGCGCGGGCAAGCGCCACGCGCTGCTGCTCGCCGCCCGACAACTGTGCCGGATAATGATGGATGCGCGCGCCCAAGCCCACGCCTTCGAGTTCGCGCTTCGCGCGTTCGAAGGCGTCGGCGCGGCCGGAAAGCTCGAGCGGCACCGCGACGTTCTCGATCGCGGTCATGGTCGGAATGAGGTGAAACGACTGAAACACGATCCCGACCGCCTGCCCGCGGAATTTCGCAAGCTGGTCTTCGGACAGCCGGGAAAGCTCTTGGCCCGCGACCTGAACCGAACCGCTGTCGGTGCGTTCCAGCCCGGCCATCACCATCAAAAGCGTCGACTTGCCGGAGCCGGAAGGACCGATCAGCGCGACCGCCTCACCTTGGCCAATTTGGAGCGACACTTTCTTCAGGATATGAACGCGCGCGGCGCCCGAACCGAGCGCGAGATCGACTTCGGCAAGCCGGATCGCGGGTTCTGAATTTCCCGGTATCGGCGTGGAGATGTTCATGCGGATCAATTTTCTCCGGCGCTCATCCTGCGCCAAGCGTCCCGCGGATGATAACCGCGAACCGCCGGCGCGGCATCCTATGCGCCTCTATGGCGCAATCATTATGGCTTTCTTGGTAGCGCTCCTCGCCTCGCCGGTGAACGCCCAGACGATCAAAATCGTGGCATTTGGCGACAGCCTGATCGCCGGATTCGGCCTAAAGGCGAACGAATCCTTTCCCGCGCAGCTGGAAAATGCGCTCAGGAAAAAGGGTCACAATGTCGAAATCGTCAATGCAGGGGTATCCGGCGACACAACTTCCGGCGGCCTGAGCCGTCTCGACTGGTCCGTTCAGGACGGCACGGACGCCGTGATCGTCGTGCTCGGGGCAAACGACATGCTACGGGGCATGGAGCCGGAGATCGCCCGCAAGAACCTCGAGCAGATCGTGAGCCGTCTCAAAGCGCGCAAGATCGAGGTTATCCTCGGCGGCATGCGCGCGGCGCCGAACCTAGGCGCGGACTATGCCAAAAAATTCGACACGATCTATGCCGATCTAGCCAAAGAACATGACATTTTGATCTATCCGTTCTTTCTCGACGGCGTCGCGGGCCAGCGCGACCTCAACCTGAGCGACGGGATTCATCCGACTCCGAAGGGTGTATCTCTCGTGGTTGAGCGTATACTGCCTTCAGTCGAATCGCTGATCGAGCGAGTTAAAAAACACCGCGGGTAAACCCATGCCGCGCCTGTTTACTGCGATCGAAGTGCCGAAAGACATCGGCATGATGCTGTCGTCACTGCGGGGCGGCATTCCCGGCGCGCGCTGGATCGACCCTGAAAATTACCACCTGACGCTTCGCTTTATCGGCGACATCGACGAGCGCACCGCGAACGAGATCGCGGGCATCCTCGATTTCGTCGAACGTCCCGCCTTCAACGTGACGCTCACGGGCCTCGACCAGTTCGGCGGCAAGAAACCGCGTGCGATCTTCGCGAGCCTCCAGCCGTCGACCGCGCTGATCGAGTTGCAGGCCGAGCACGAGCGCATGATGCAGCGGATCGGCTTGCCTGCCGAAGGCCGCCGCTTCACGCCGCATGTCACGCTTGCGAGGCTTCGCGACGTTTCCGCGCTCGAAGTCGCGGAGTATCTCACGACGCACGGCGGGTTCCGGCCGATGAGCTTTCCGGTCAATCGCTTCGTGCTCTATTCCTCGCGCGCTTCGCAGGGCGGCGGGCCTTACATCGTCGAGGCGGATTATCCGCTGCGTGGCCGCCGCGGTCTTGAATCCCGCTACGCCAGAGCCATGTAAGTTCTTTGGCGGGCAGTTCCGCCGGTCTTGGGGCGAGCGATGGCAGCTTTCGGCGCAGGCACTTTCTTCGGCAGGTTCCGGGTCCGCAAGGGCGACGCGGCACGCGTGCGCGACGAGTTCTGGCCCAAGATGAAAGCCGTGGCTGCGAAAATCCCCTTCGCGGAAGACGCGGTCGCCGCCTACTACTGCACGCTCGACCGCGACACGCCGCTCCGGGTGCGCGGCACGCTGCTCGCGGCTCTCGCCTACTTCATCATGCCGCTCGATCTGCTGCCGGACATCATGCCCGCGCTCGGCTTCACCGACGACGCGGCGGTGCTGATGGCCGCGTTCCAGATGATTTCCGCGCACATCAAGCCCGAGCATCGCGAGGCGGCGAAAGCGGCACTGAGCGATTTAGAAACATCGAAAAGCTAACGTCGAGGCTACTGCCTCTTTTCCCTCCCCTTGACGGGGAGGGAAGCGTGCGAACGAAAGTGAGCACGCAGGGTGGGGTGACAGCACAAATTTTAAATGACCCCCACCCGGCTCGCTTCGCTCGCCACCCTCCCCGCAAGGGGGAGGGAAAGAAAAAACAAACGAACGCGCTCAAGGCACCAGAACGATTTTCCCCTTCACCTTCCGCTGCGCGATGGCATGGAAGGCTTCGACCGCGTTGTCGAACTTGTAGCGCGCATCCAAATGCGCTGAGAGCTTGCCTTCGGCGGCGAGCTTCACGATCTCGTCGAGATGCTTCTTGTTCGCTTCCGGATTTCTGCGCGCATAGTCGCCCCAGAACACGCCGACGATGTCGCAGCCCTTCAAGAGCGCAAGATTAAGCGGGATTTTCGGAATGTCTCCGGCAGCAAAACCGATCACGAGATAGCGGCCTTCCCATGCGATCGAGCGCAGCGCGGGTTCGGCGTAAGGCCCGCCGACCGGATCGTAGATCACGTCCACGCCCTTGCCGCCGGTCAGCTCTTTCAGCCGCTCTTTCAGGTCTTCTTTCGAATAGTCGATGACTTCGTCGGCGCCATGTTTCTTCGCGAAGTCGAGCTTGTCGGGCGAAGACGCCGCGGCGATCACCTTCGCGCCGATCACCTTGCCGAGTTCGATCGCGGCCAGACCGACGCCGCCGGACGCACCGAGCACGGCAAGCGTTTCGCCGGCTTTCAGCTTCGCGCGATCTTTCAGCGCGTGAATGGTCGTGCCGTAGGTGATGATGAGGCCTGCCGCCTTCTCGAGTTCCAATGCCTGCGGCACGTGGATGAGCGCACGCGCAGGAACCACAATCTTCTCGCGCGCGGCTCCCGTCGGCAGGTTCCCGCAAACGCGGTCGCCCGGCTTGAAGCCGCTGACGCCTTCGCCGACGGAATCCACCGTGCCCGAGAACTCCGCGC
>CAZFPR010000052.1:17169-17545 GCA_964521045.1 uncultured Hyphomicrobiales bacterium | reverse complement strand
AGCTTGGAGGTGCGGGCCGGTGCGTTCATGAACTCGATTCCTCCCTCCCCTTCAGGGGAGGGTCGGCCCGAAGGGCCGGGGTGGGGCCTTGCGATTTCAAAATCCGATAAACAGTTTCAACGACGCCGTCCATCGCCTGTACTCACGCCGCGCGGGCAATACGCCTAACCTTGATCTTGCTCGCTTTCTTCATCGCTTGCGCAAGATCGTAGGCCGCCTGAAGGCGCAGCCACGTGTCGGCTCCCCCGCCAAACGCCTTGTCGAGGCGGATCGCCATCTCCGGCGAAATTCCGGCATGGCCATTGAGCACGTCCGACAATTGCTTTCGGCTTACGCCGAGCCGGCGGGCGGTTTCGGTCACGCTGAGATCGAGCGG
>CAZFPR010000052.1:0-17117 GCA_964521045.1 uncultured Hyphomicrobiales bacterium | reverse complement strand
CCGATAAACCGGGATGCGGAGGATTTTTCATCGGCATCTTTTAGGCTCCTAATGATAATCGATAAGATCGATGTCGCAGACGTTCGTGCCGTCGAAACGGAATATGATCCGCCAGTTGCCCGAAACACTGACCGACCAATAGCCGGAAAGATCGCCCTTCAGCGGATGCAGACGAAAACCTGGAAGGTTCATGTGTCCCGGCTCGTTTGCCTCGTCGAGACGAGCGAGAATGCGTTCGATCTTGCCGGCAAGTTCCGCCGAAAGCCGCCGCCGGTCTCCCTTCTCATAGAGGAGCTTGAGACCTTTGTGGCGAAAGCCGGCGATCATCCGGGAGTGTAACCTGTAACCACTCAGCTATCAACCTAGCAGCCACGGCAGCAGCAGCGGCACTAAAATCGCCGTCAGCATCCCGTTCAGCCCGAGTGCGATGCCCGCAAACGTGCCCGCCAAAGGGTTCACCTGAAACGCCCGCGCGGTGCCGATCCCGTGCGAGACCAGCCCCGCGGCGAAGCCCCTCGCCGCATAGTTCTTGAGCCGCAACATATTCATCAAAGGCGTCACGATGATCGCGCCGGAAATACCGGTCATGATCACCATGACCGCGGTCAACGCCGGATCGCCCTGAATTTTCTCGGCGACACCCATCGCGATCGCAGCGGTCGCCGATTTCGGCGCGAGCGCGAGTGTCGCGAGCTTGCTCAGGCCCAGCCATTTCGCGAGCAGCACTGCGGAAGTAATGGAGATGATCGAGCCGACGATGAGCGCCACGATCATCGGCACGAACATGCGCCTCACTTCCGGCAGGTGCCGGTAGAGCGGCACCGCCAGCGCGACCGTCGCGGGCCCGAGCAGGAAATGGATGAACTGCGCGCCCGCAAAGTAAGATGGAAACGCCGTCTTCGAGATCACAAGCACGCACGAAATGAAAACCACCGACAGCAGCACCGGATTGGCGAGCGGATGCCGGCCGCAAGCCGCCGAGATCGCATCGGCCACGATGTAGGCGACCAGCGTCACCGTCAGCCACAGGAGCGGGCTGCCGGAAAGATAGACCCAGAGATCGACGAAATTGATCATCGCCCCTCTCCTTCCGGCGCTTCGCCGCCGATCTTCATCAGCTTCGCAAGCGCTGCGAAAGTGATCGCGGTCGCAGCAAGCGAGAGCGCGATCGAAACCAGAATGACCGCCATCAGTTTCCATCCCTCCGCGCCGAGCAAGGGAAGTTGCTGCACGACGCCGACGCCCGCGGGCACGAACAGGAGAGAAAGATGTTTGAGAATTCCGTCTGCGGTGGCGTTCGTTTCCTGCGGCAGCGGCAGTTTCGCGAACAGCCACACGAATAAAAGCGCAAGCCCGATCACGGGCCCCGGCAGCGGCGAGCCTACCGCGCGCACGAGCGCCTCACCCGCCAGCTGAAGACAGAGCAGAACTGCGAATGCGTGAAGCATTTTGATCTCTGTAACGAATCGTGAGCCACGCGATTGCCGCAATTCCTACGCGACTGCGCAAAATTGGAACAGTCTCCGTATCCTCGCGTTTCCTCCACTCTCACCTGAGGAGGAACCGTCATGACTTACGATCCGAACGAACCCCGCAAATCGTTCGAGTATGACGAATTGAGCCGCCGTCCGAGCGTCGATCCGGCTCCGGCCGGGTTCACGGGTCTCGTGATCGGCGCGATCGTCGTACTCGGCGCGCTGATTGCGTTTCTGATGTTCCGCACCGATAGCGACACCACGACGCTCGGCATGAACCCGGCACCGTCGGAACAGCAGTCGCCGTCGATCACGCCGCCGTCCGCTGTGCCGGATAACGCGGGCAAAAAGACCCCGGCAACGCCCGCACCGCAGACGCCGCCCGCGAACAACAACTAACGGCGTCGAAGACCGGCTGGCGAGAACGCCGGCCGGTTTTCGCTGCGCGATTAGCGCCCCGTGCTGTGCAGAAAGCGGCGGATGAGATCGTTGTTCGCGACGGTGTCTTCGCCCGCCTTGATGACTTCATCCACCTGCTCCTGCGGCAATTGCAGGGTGGTTTTCACCTTGTTCAGATAGTCCTCGCGCTGGCCGCCGAGTTGGTCGAAGCCGAGCCTACCGATGAAGAAGCGCACGTCGCGGCAGTTCCATCGCGCGGGCGCGCCGTAACGCTTGCGCTGATCCGCGGAGAGCCCGCAGCGCCAGCGCACGAGCTGCTGACGCCATTCCTCCATGGTCTGCTCGAATGCCGTGTAGCTCGCGCGCACGCTGGCATCGATCGCCGTGTCGGCAGCCGCGGACACGAGATCGGCGCCCTTCGGCCCGTCCAGCGTATTTGCCCAGTTTCCGCTCGCGCCGCGTCCCGCATCGGCCACCAGAAACAGCGCGCGGCGCAGCTTAACCGCCTGATGCGGCGTGAGCGGCTCGTATGGCGCGGTCGCGGAAAGCCGCGCGATCGTGAACCCGGACAGGCCGAAATTATCGACCAGACCGCCGTCGAGCAACTTCACGTAGCGCATGCTGCCGTTGTGATAGCTCGCGAGCGCATTTGCGAAGCTCTTGAGCAGCGGCGGCGTGTTCGGGTTCGTGCGCGCACGCACGGCCCAGTCCGGAAGCTGCGCGTTGCATTTCCCCGCATAGCTTTCGATCACGATCGGCGCGAAGGCGATCGGCACCGCAGCGGAAGCCGCGACTGCATCCGCGATCGGATAGCTGTTCAGGTCCGAACACATCACGCTGAAGGCGGTGCGTCCGAACACGAACGGCGTGCGGTTGTAGATGTCGGCTGCATTGATCCATACCCGCGGCCGCTGGTGCGCGCGGAACGCGGAGAATGTCGCGCCGTCGAACAGATTCTGGTTCAGCCAGCGCGGCAGATGAGTCGCGTCGTTCACGCCGCCCGACAGCCCGCGCACGAGATTGGCGGGCGTGAGACTCGTGGATAGCGCATCCGCCTCGACGTTCTTGAGGAGAAAGCGCTCGCGGAAATCGTTCAGCGCGCTGCGCTGTTTCAATCCGAAATAGGCCGCCGTGATCGAGCCGCCGGAAACGCCGCTGACGAAATCGATCCGCTCCAGGAGCGGGCGCGGCCCCTCCGCGGTCGGAACCTCGTAGCGGTCGAGCCCCCGCAACACACCGAACGAATAGGCCGCCGCGCGCGTGCCGCCGCCTGAGAACGCAAGCATGATGAGAAATTCGTCGGCATAGGAGACCGCAGGCTCCTGCTGCTCGGGCACGAGCCCAGCATTCTGCTGGTTGACCGGCTCGTTGATCGGGATGTTGTGCACCGAGCAGCCGGCCGCGAGCAGCACCAGTGCCGTCGTCAGCGAGCCTGCACGCAATCCTCGAACGCTACGCCACACTTGCATCACTCCACGGACGTCCGGTTCCCGACGCTAGCATGGCGCGCGAGACAAAAGGGTTAAGGGTTCCGTCGCGCGGAACCGTCTGCGGTGATGCCGCGTTATCGTGGCACAAGAAGGGAGACCGTCATGCCCAGCACCCGGAAGAAGAAACCCAAGGCTCGCAGGCGCGCTTTGAAGCGCCGCAACACTCCGGCGAAGCCGTCGAGCGGCAACTGGCAGATCGGCGCAGGTATTCTCGCACTTACGGTGATGCTTGGCGCCGCGATCTACGCTGTCAGCCTGAACGACGGCGCGCGCACGAGCGTCGCGAACTTCGTCGAGCGCCTCGAACTGCCGCAGGCCGTCAAAGAACTGCCGGACAAGGTGAAGGAAAATTTGCCGGAGATTCCGTCGATGACGAAGTCATCCGGTAACCCGTCTAATTCCGAAAGCGCTCCCGCGCAGTAGTTTCTACGCGCGGGACACGAAAATGCCGCACGCAACACGCGCGCGGCTTTTTCTTATTTGCCCCACCACTTCTCGGGAACCATGCGCGGGCCAGCGGCCTGCTCGACCACATGGCCGAGCGCGAAGAGATCTTCTTCGCCGAAGGGTTTGCCGATGAGCTGAAGTCCGAGCGGCAATCCGTTCTGGTCGCGCCCTGCCGGAACCGCGATGCCGGGCAGGCCCGCCATGTTCACGGTCACGGTGAAAATGTCGTTGAGATACATCTCGACCGGATCGGCGCTGCCCTTCTCTCCGATGCCGAACGCGCCGGACGGCGTCGCCGGTGTCAGCACCGCGTCGATGCCCTGCTTCCACGCCTCGTCGAAATCGCGCTTGATCAGCGTGCGGACTTTCTGCGCGCGGAGATAATAAGCGTCGTAATAGCCGGCGGAGAGAACATAGGTGCCGATCATGATGCGGCGGCGTACTTCCTTGCCGAAGCCGGCCGCGCGCGTCTGCTCGTACATGTCGACGATGTCCTTGCCCGGCACGCGAAGTCCGTAACGCACGCCGTCATAGCGCGCGAGGTTGGACGAGGCTTCCGCGGGAGCGACGATGTAATAGGCCGGCAGCGCATATTTCGTGTGCGGCAAGGAGATGTCGACGATCTCCGCGCCCGCCGCCTTCAGCCAGTCGCGGCCCTTCTGCCACAGGCCGTCGATTTCCTGCGCCATGCCGTCGACGCGGTATTCCTTCGGAATACCGATCTTCATTCCCTTTACGGATCTGCCGATCGCCTTCTCGTAATCGGGAACCGGCTTGTCGGCGCAGGTGGAATCCTTCGGGTCGTGTCCCGCCATCGAGCGGAGCAGGATCGCGCAATCCTGCACGGTGCGCGCGATCGGCCCGGCCTGGTCGAGCGACGAGGCGAAGGCGACGATGCCCCAGCGCGAGCAGCGGCCGTAAGTCGGCTTGATGCCGACAATGCCGGTGAAGGCCGCGGGCTGGCGGATCGAACCGCCCGTATCGGTGCCGGTCGCGCCAAGGCAAAGGTGTGCTGCGACCGCTGCTGCCGAACCGCCCGACGATCCGCCCGGCACGAGCGGCTTGTTGTCGCCCTTGCGCCGCCACGGCGACTGCACCGGACCGAACGCCGAGGTTTCGTTCGACGAACCCATCGCGAATTCGTCGTTGTTCAACTTCCCGAGCATCACCGCGCCGTCGCGCCAGAGTTGCGAACTGACGGTCGACTCGTATTGCGGCACGAAGTTCCCGAGAATCTTGGAGCACGCGGTCGTCCGCACGCCATCCAAGCGGAATGCCTTCGAGCGGCCCGCCCTCGCCTTTGGCGATTCTTGTGTCGGAGGCAGCCGCCATCTTCCGCGCGTGCTCCGGCGTTTCGAGCACGTAGGAATTCAGTACGCGCGCTTTTTCCATCTCGGCAAGATGCGCGTCGGCAAGTTCCTTTGCGGAAATCTTTTTCGCACGAAGCTGGTCGCGCGCTTCCGCGAGTGTGAGTGAGGTTAAGTCAGACATTCGCAAACCTGTTCCCTCTCCCCTCGGGGGAGAGGGTTAGGGTGAGGGGGTACTGAGATAATTTTGAAACCAGGAGCCCCCTCACCCGATCACGCTCCGCATGATCGACCTCTCCCCGATGGGGAGAGGTAAAGGAGAACGCGACATTCATTCCACCACCTTCGGAACCTGGAAAAAGCCGTCGTCAGTCGCCGGCGCGTTGGCGAGCACGCGCTTGGCATAGTCGCCGTCGCTGACTACGTCATCGCGCATTTTCAGCTTCATGTCTTCGACGCTCGCGGTCGGCTCGACGCCGTCCACGTTCACCTCGTTCAACTGCTCGACGAAGGCGAGCATGTTGTTGATCTCGCCGCGCAGGTGCTCGATTTCGTTTTCGGCGACGGCGATCCGCGCCAAATGCGCGATCCGCCGCACGGTCGCGGCATCGACGGACATGAGAGACTCCGTGGAAAATCGTTCGGCGGGCTATAGCAGACCGGCTTTTGGGGCCGCAACCGGCCCTACATCGCCTGCCCCATGCCCCGTATGCGGCCGGCCAGCATCTGCATGATGTACTGCGCGAAATGCGGCACCTCGTCCACCATGAAGCGGAATTTGCGGGCGTCGAGTTCGGTCAGCTCGCAGTTTTCTTTGACGCGCGCGGTGGACGAGCGCGGCCGCCCGTCGATCATCGACATGTAGCCGATCGCGCCGTTCGGCTCGACGACCTCGATCACCTTGTCGCCCAGTACCATCTCGACCACGCCGGACTGCACGACATACATCACGCTACCGGCGTCGCCCTTGTTGAAGACCGTGCTGCCCGCCGTGAAGGCGACGCTTTTTCCGGTGCCGCGCGCCATCTGGCGCATGTCGAATTCGCTGCTCATCGTTCACGCCCGCCAAAGACTCATGATGGATTCATGACGACAGCCGCTTCCGAATTCAAGATGGCTAGACTTCGACAGCCTTCCCTTTTTCGGGCACCACGACCCTGACGTCGCTGCCCTTCATTTCGGCGACGAACTTGTCCGGCGTCGGATCGATGATCGGGAACGAGCCGTAGTGGCAAGGGATCGCGGTCTTGAGGCCCTTGAAGAAGCGCTTGATCGCCATGCCCGCGACCTTGCCGCCCATAGTGAAGCGGTCGCCGACCGGCACCATCGCCACCTGCGGCTGGTGGATTTCGTTGATCAGCGCCATGTCGGAGAAAATATCGGTGTCGCCGATGTGATAAACGGTCGGCTCGCCCGGCGCCTTCACGACCAGACCGCCCGGATTGCCCATCACCGCGAACTGGCCGTCCTCGATCATGGTCGAGGAGTGATCTGCGCGAACCAGCGTCACGGAAAACCCGCCCTGGTCGGTCGTGCCGCCGATATTCATCGGGTCGATTTTCTTCACGCCCTTCCCGTTCAGCCACATGCAGATCTCGAAGTGCGTGACCACGGGGATGCCAAGCTCGTTTGCGATATCGGCGGTGTCCCCGATGTGATCGGAGTGGCCATGCGTGAGCAGAATATGCGTGACGCCCTTCACAGCCTCCTTCCTGTCGCTGACGAAGGCCGGGTTACCCGTGAAGAACGGATCGATCAGAACCGCCTTGCCTCCGAAATCGAGCCGGAACGCCGAGTGGCCGTACCAGGTGACGCGCATCGCTTCCTCCGATGAAGTTTTGTATGGGCGAGTATGTAGCTCCATGCGTAGCGCGGCAACGCGGCGCATGCTACCGCCTCGGCCCGACATGCCCGCCCGCCTCTGCGAAATAGACGACCTTTCCGGTCTGCTCGCGCCCGGTTCGCGCCTGATCGGCGTCGATCTGGGCGAGAAGACCATCGGGCTCGCGCTGTCGGACGTGAACCGCACCATCGCCTCTGCGCTCGAGACCCTGCCGCGCGGCAAGTTCAAGGCGGATGCGGAGAAGCTCCTCGCGATCGCCGCGAAGTTCGGCGCAGGCGGTCTCGTCATCGGACTTCCGAAAAACATGGACGGCTCCGAAGGACCGAGCGCGCAATCCGCGCGCGCCTTCGCCCGCAATCTTGCACCGCTTACCGATATGGCGATCGTATTCTGGGACGAGCGGCTTTCGACCGCCGCCGTCGAACGGACGCTGATCGAAGCCGATACCTCGCGCCGCCGCCGCGGCGAAGTCGTGGACAAGCTCGCCGCCGCCTACATTCTGCAAGGCGCGCTCGACCGCCTCGGCTATGGTTCGCGCGTATGATCGTCGTCTTGAATGCCTTGATCCCCGTCTTTCTGCTTGTCGCGCTCGGCGTTTTTCTGAAGCGCACGCTGCTGAAAAGCGAGAACGCCTGGGACTCGCTCGAGGACCTCACCTACTACGTTCTCTTTCCCGCGCTGCTATTTCTCGCAACCGCAACCGCCGACCTCTCCAAGGTGCCGATCTGGGGCATCTTCGCGGCCCTTGTGACCGCGATCGTGGCAAGCGCATTCGTGCTTCTGGTCTTGCGTGCGCCGATGCAGCGGGCCTTCGGCTGGTCCGGTCCTTCCTTCACATCGGTGTTTCAGGGCGGCGTGCGGTGGAACACTTATATTGCGGTCGGCGTCGCGTCTGCGCTGCTCGGCGAAGTGGGGCTCGCGCTCGCAGCCGTGGCGCTCGCGAGCATGATCCCGCTCATCAACGTACTCAGCGTCGTGGTACTTGCGCGCTATGCGCCGAACTCGCCCGCAAAGATCAGGCACGTGCTGTGGCACCTGCTGCGCAATCCCTTCATCTGGGCATGCGGAATCGGAGTGCTCGTGAATGCTGTCGGGCTGCCGCTGCCGAAGGTTTTCACCGCCTTCATGAACGTACTCGGACAAGCCTCGCTGCCGCTCGGCCTCATGATCGTAGGCGCCGGCCTCAATCTTCGCACCGTCGCGAAGATCGATTCAGCCGTGCTCGTCGCGACCGGCGTCAAGATGCTGTTGCTGCCCACGATTGCGATCGGCGTCGGCTGGCTCAGCGGCGTCAGCGGCGCGGCGCTCTCCGTGATCGCAATCGCCTCTTCGGTGCCGTCGGCGCCGAACGGCTACATGCTGGCGCGCCAGATGGGCGGCGACGCGCCCCTGCTCGCGCGCATTCTGACGATCCAGATTTTCGTGGCGCTGGTTTCGATTCCGGCGGCGCTTTTCATCGCGGCCGCGCTCAGCCGCTAAAACGAAAACGGCGGGCTTTCGCCCGCCGTTTCGTTTGATCGCAACCCGGCCGGATTAGCACCAGGCCCAGTAGCCCTGACCCTGATAGGGACCGGTCTGCACCCAGCAGCGCTGACGCGGCTGCTGATAATAGTAGTTCGGATTGTTGTTGTAGTAGTTGTTGTTCTGCGAAGCGGCTGCAGCAGCGGCGGCACCGAAGATGCCGAGCGCAATCGCAGGACCGACCCAGCGGTTGCCGTGACGGTGACGATGCTGAACCTGCGTGGTCTGATCACCGACGACACCCTTGAAATTCTGCGCTGAAGCAGCGGGTGCGGCGTAAGCGGTGTTGACCTCGCTCGCGGCGGCCGAGATGAGAACGGCGGCAACCAGTGCCAGCACGAACTTGTAAAGCTTGAACGTCTTCATGATCTGTTAGCCTCGCTAGTTAAGCGCTAGGGGTTGCGCTCTCGGGTGGAATTTCGCTCCTCGGGCATGAACCGCGCCTGAATGGCAGCGGCGCCCCTGTGGATGATCAGGACAGAAAGCCATTCCTTTCAATGGATTAACCGGGGCTCGCGGGAGCCCCGGTCACATTGCCGTTATCGCGCGTAGTCCGCGGGATTGTCCCAGCTATCGATCTGGTTGCCGCTGCGGTTCGCCGTGTAGGGCGTGTACGGCGTATAGGGCTGCTGGTAGCCGTAAGCCGGCCCATACGCGTAGGGCTGCTCGTAGTAGCCGTACGGCGCGCCGTAATAGTGCTGCTGGTTCGCGATCGCCGAACCGATGACGACGCCCGCACCAAGCGCGCCGAGACCGATTGCGAGATTGCGGCCGCGATGACGGCGCCACTGCACCTCGGTCGTGTTCTGTGCCGTGGAGTTCTTGAGGCTTTCGAGGTTCTGGCCGAGCGGCGCAGCGGTCGCGGAGAACGAAGAAGCTCCCGCAATGAGCGCTACGGCTCCGGCGGCGATGGCAGTACGGGAAACGGTTTTCATGGTTCAAGTCCTCATTGAGTGACGCCGCACCGGCAGCTTTGTGAGCCGCAAGAGCAAGCCGACCTAGAGATGGACTCGCAAACCGGCATTTCAAGTCCGGCCGAAAGTCCTCTCGATCAGGGCATCAACGCTCGACCCCGGCATCGGGTTCCCGAAGCTCCTGAAGGCAAGACCGCCGAGACGGCGCTCCGCGAACTGCTCGGCAATGGCGGACGGCGCGCTTCTGACGAGCGCCTCCGTTGCAGCGAGCAGCGCCAGCACCTCTGCCGTGCGCCGCGCGAATGCCTCCCGTTCGGGACTGAGGAAACCGGTTTTCACGATCTCGATCGCTTTCGCGGCATTCGGCAGGCCATGCGTCGATTTTTCGAGCGAGGCGAGAACCCGTTGCACCGCCTCCGGCTCCCGCGCAGCGCCGCGAAGAAGGTCGAGCGCCATGACGTTGCCCGAGCCTTCCCAGATCGCATTCACCGGACTCTCCCGATAGAAGCGCGCGAGCGGCGCTTCCTCGACGTAACCGTTGCCGCCGAGGCACTCCATCGCCTCATAGACGAAACCCGGCGTGGTTTTACAGACCCACATCTTTGCAGCCGGGGTCACGATGCGCGCGAACGCCGCTTCGTCGGGATCGCCAGCCGACTTGTCGAAGGACGACGCGAGCCGGAGCGCCAACGCAAGCGCGCCCTCGCGCTCGAGCGCGAGATCGGCAAGCACCATGCGCATCAACGGCTGATCCGCGAGCTTGCGCTGGAACACCGTGCGGTAGCGCGTGTGATGCACGGCGTGGCGCAACGCGCCCTGCATGATGCCGAGCGAGCCGGTCACGCAATCGAGGCGCGTGAGCTGCACCATGCCGATGATCGTTTTCACGCCCTCGCCTTCCGCGCCGCAGCGCTGCGCGAAAGCCCCCTCGAACTCGACTTCGCTCGACGCGTTCGAACGGTTGCCGAGCTTGTCTTTCAGACGCATCAGCCGGAGCGCGTTGGGCGAGCCATCGGGGCGGAAGCGCGGCACGAGAAAACAGGTGAGCCCGCCTTTTGCCTGCGCGAGCACCAAAAACGCATCGCACATCGGCGCGGAGAAGAACCACTTGTGACCGACAAGCCGGTAGGCATCGCCATCCGGCGCTGCCTGTGTCGTGTTCTGGCGAACGTCCGTGCCGCCCTGCTTCTCCGTCATGCCCATGCCGAAGGTCACGCCGCGCTTCTCGCCCGCAGGCAGGAAGCGCGGGTCGTATTCGCGCGACCGGATCCGCGGCAGCCATTCCCGAAGGAGCTTAGGCTCCGCCCCGAGCGCGCCGGCCGCCGCATGGGTCATGGTGACCGGACAGAGATGTCCCTGCTCCACCTGGCTCGCAAGATAATGCCGGGTCGAGCGCGCGACATGCTCTGCGGGCACGAGCGAGCCGTCCGCCGCCCAGACCGAAGAATGGACGCCCGCCTTGATGCTCGCTTCCATGAAGCGGTGATAGGCCGGATGAAACTCGACCACGTCGGCGCGATGCCCCTGCCGGTCGTGGCTGCGCAATTTCGGCGTGTATTCGTTCGCAAGCCTTGCGAGTTCCGTCATTTCCGCGCGCCCGAACGCGGTTCCGAACTCGCGGAGCGATCCCGCCGCCTTGCCTGCGCCGAATGCCGCAATCGCTCCGGTCAGCGCGGCATCGCTCGAATAGAGGTCCACGTCGCCCATCGGCGGGGATTGATTGAAGACCTCGTGCGTCGAAAAGGATGACGTTACGGACATGGCATCAACTCGGATGTGGAAGCGTTAATCTAACATGGCAATCGGCGCTTGCGATGCGCGCAAGTTGGGTCTATGCGGTTGCCTTTAATGACAACTCGTGGCCCTTCCACTTTCGCGCTCACGCAACGCCATTTGCTGGGCATCGAAGGGCTTTCCGCTTCCGACATCACGGGCCTCCTCGATCTCGCCGAGGAATTCGTCGATCTGAACCGCCAGATCCAGAAAAAGCGCACGACGCTCGAAGGCCGGACCCAGATCAACCTCTTCTTCGAGGCCTCGACCCGCACCCAAAGCTCGTTCGAGCTCGCCGGCAAGCGGCTCGGCGCGGACGTCATGAACATGTCGATCGCGTCGTCCTCGATCCGCAAGGGCGAAACGCTGCTCGACACCGCGCTGACGCTGAACGCCATGCATCCGGACATGATCGTGGTGCGCCATGCCGCCTCCGGCGCGGTCGAACTCCTGTCGCAGAAAGTCGAATGCTCGGTGATCAACGCCGGCGACGGCGCGCATGAGCACCCGACGCAGGCACTCCTCGACGCACTCACGATCCGCCGTAACAAAGGCAAGCTCGCAGGGCTCACGGTCGCGATCTGCGGCGACATCGCCCATTCGCGCGTCGCCCGCTCGAACATCATTTTGCTGAACACCATGGGCGCGCGGGTGCGCGTGGTCGCCCCCTCGACGCTCCTGCCCTCGGGCATCGAGCGCCTTGGCGTCGAAGTCCACCGCGACATGCGCGAGGGTCTGCGCGACGCCGACATCGTGATGATGCTGCGCCTGCAACGCGAACGGATGGCGGGATCGCTGATCCCGTCTTCCCGCGAGTACTTCCACTATTACGGCCTCGATCCCGCGAAGCTGAAGTTCGCGAAGCCCGACGCGCTTGTCATGCATCCGGGCCCGATGAACCGCGGCGTCGAGATTGAGTCCTCGGTCGCCGATGGCGCGCAGTCGCTGATCCGCGAGCAGGTCGAGAAGGGAGTCGCGGTGCGCATGGCGGTGCTGGAAGCGCAGGCGAGGAACCTTCCCAATGCGTGAGCGCGCGGCATGATCTCCTTCATCATCGAAGAGGTGATCGGCAAAATCATCAGCCTCTTTATGAGCCAGCGCTGGTACATGGCGATCCTCTATTCGCTCGCGCTGCTTGCGCTCGTCGTGCTCACGATCGCCGCCCCCGCTTATCTCCTGATGCTGTGGCTGTTTCGCCCGGATGACTTCAATAGCCCGTTGATGGTCTTGCTGAGCATGGGCTCGCTCATATTGATCGTCGCGCTTTGGGTTGCATTCAGCATGCTACAGCGGCGGATCTTCAAATGATCGCGCGCAACGAAAACCGCCCGCTCCTCTTGGCGAACGCCCGCGTGATCGATCCCTCGCGCGATCTCGATCAGCGCGGCGACGTCTTGATCGCGGACGGCGTGATTAAGGAGGCCGGCAAGAACATCCGCGCATCCGGCGCGCCGGAAGGCACCGAGATCGTCGATGTGAACGGTCAGGTAATCGCCCCCGGCCTGATCGACATGCGCGCCTTCATCGGCGAGCCCGGCGCCGAGCATCGCGAGACGCTGGCCACCGCAAGCCACGCAGCAGCAGCAGGCGGCGTCACCACGATCATCTGCCAGCCCGAAACCGATCCGCCGATCGACGATCCCGCAACCGTCGACTTCGTGCTTCGCCGCGCACGCGACAACGCGGTCGTGCACATCCATCCGATGGCCGCACTCACCAAGGGGCTCGAAGGCAACGAGATGACCGAGATCGGTCTCTTGAGGGCCGCAGGCGCGGTCGCCTTCACCGAAGGCGCGAAGAGCGTGATGAACGCGAACGTGTTTCGCCGCGCACTCACCTATGCGCGCGACTTCGATGCGCTCATCGTCCATCACACCGAAGACCAGAACCTCACCGGCGCGGGCGTCATGAACGCGGGCGAGTTTGCGACCCGCCTCGGTCTCTCCGGCGTTCCGAAAGCCGCCGAGACCATCATGCTCGAGCGCGACATCCGGCTCGTCGAGCTGACCGGCGGCCGTTACCACGCCGCCTCCATCACCTGTGCGGATTCGCTCGACGTATTGCGCCGCGCGAAGGAGCGCGGCCTCCGGGTCACGGCGTCCGCGTCGATCAATCACGTCGCGCTGAACGAAAACGACATCGGCTCCTACCGCACCTTCCTGAAGCTGCGCCCGCCGCTGCGCACAGAGTCAGACCGTGCGGCACTCGCCGCGGCGGTCGCGGAAGGTCTCGTCGATGTGATCATGTCGGATCACGATCCGCAGGACGTCGAAGTGAAGCGCCTGCCCTTTGCCGAGGCCGCGTTCGGCGCGATCGGTCTCGAGACCATGCTCCCGGTCGGCCTGCGGCTCGTGCATGACGGCTCGCTTTCGCTGATGGCGATGCTGCGCGCGATGTCCACGCGGCCCGCAGAACTGCTCGAACTTCCCGGCGGCACGCTGAAGCCCAATGCTCCCGCGGATGTCGTCGTATTCGATCCCGATGTGCCCTGGGTGCTCGACCGCGACACGCTGAAATCGCGTTGCACCAACACCGCCTTCGACGAAGCGAAGCTCTCCGGCCGCGCCACCCGCACCATCGTTGCGGGGCGAACCGTCTACGAATACGTTTAGACGATGAACTCCACCACCGTACTGATCGTCGACTTCCTCCTCGGCTATGGGCTGGGCTCGATCCCGTTCGGCCTCCTGCTCACGAAATACGCGGGCCTCGGCGATGTGCGCAAAATCGGCTCGGGCAATATCGGCGCGACCAACGTGCTGCGCACGGGCAACAAGGGTCTCGCGGTTGCGACCCTCGCCTGCGATTTGCTGAAGGGCACCGTCGCAGTCCTGATCGCCTCGCGTTTTGTGAGCCATGAGTGGCCGGTCACGACCGGCCTCGGCTCCGTGCTCGCAGGCGTTGGCGCCGTCATCGGGCACATGTATCCGGTGTGGCTGAAGTTCAAAGGCGGCAAAGGTGTCGCGACGTTTCTCGGCGTGCTGCTCGGCATCGCATGGCAGGCCGCAATCGGCGCTGCCCTCGTCTGGCTCGCGGTCGCCTTCGCTTCCCGCTACTCGTCGCTCGCGGCGCTTGTCGCGACTGCGGTGAGCCCGGTCATTCTTTACTTCCTCGGCTACCCGCCGGTCGCCGCACTGTTCCTGCTGATCGCCGTGCTGGTGTGGTGGAAGCACAGCGAGAACATCTCGCGGCTGCTGTCCGGCAACGAATCCAGGATCGGTTCGAAGAAGTAGTACCCTCGTCAGTCCTCTTCCGGTGCGTCCCACCGCGAGCCGCGCTGACGAGCGAAGCGAGTGACCAGCGCGGCAAATCAAAAAAAAGCGAGCGTTGTCCGGAGTCAGTCTTCTTCCGGTGCGTCCCAGCGCGAGCGCGTCAGGTGATCCTGCACGGCCATGCCGATATGCAGCGCTACCACGACCAGCATGCCGAACGCGGCATAGGCGTGGGACTCGAACAGGAAATCGGACCACCCCGCCCCGTGCGGCCAGATCGCGGGCAGCGAATAGCCGAAATAGATTTCCCGCGCGCCGAAATCCGAAATGCCGGCCCAGCCGAGAAACGGCACCAGTAACAGCAACGCATAGAGCGCATAGTGCAGATAGGGTCTCCGATAGCGCTCGGCGTTCCATGAGCGATCCGGAAACAGCACCCGGTATGCGAAACGGCACAACACGAGAAGCACGATCGCGGCGCCGGTCGCCTTGTGCAGCGTGTAGATGTCGAAGGGAGCGCTGTCGCCCAGCTGCTTCATCATCACGCCGCTCGTAATCATGAAGATCACGAGAATGGCGACGAGCCAGTGAAACACTTTGGCCGCGAAGCGGTAGGGCCGCACCGCATGATGCACGGCATGCTGCGTTTCGGACGTCTCGTGCAGGCTTTCCGTGGCGATGCTCAAGCGGCGCTCTCCTGACTGTTCGCGACAAAGCGGTCTACCGACAGGCGCAGGTCGCGCGACTGCTGGCCGAGTTCGGCGGAAACTTCCGTCACCATCCTCGCGGCACTCTTGGCGTCGGCGATCAGTCCGGCCACATGCTGGAGGGTATCAGCGAGGCCGCGCACATCCTCCGCGGTCTGCGCCGAGTTCGATTTAATCGTCTGCGAACTGGAGTGCTGCTCTCGGATCGAGGCCGAGATCGCCGCAGCCCCGCCGTCGATCTGCTCGACCGACCCGACGAGACGGTCCACGCGCTCGGCGATCCGCTGCGAGCAATCGACAATACCGTTGAGCCCGGCCCGGATTTCATCCGTCGCCTGCGCGGTCTTGGTTGCAAGCGACTTGACCTCGGAGGCGACGATCGCGAAACCGCGTCCGGCCTCGCCCGCCCGCGCCGCCTCGATGGTCGCGTTCAGCGCAAGCAGGTTGGTCTGGCTCGCGACGTCCTGAATGAGCGAGATCACGGCTTCGATCGTACGCGCGGACTCCGTGAGCGCGCGGGCGTCTTCGCTCGCGGCCGTCACCAGTTCGCGTGCGGCGGCGGCAATCCGCGACGTCCGCTCGGTTTCCGCGACCACGTTCGTCATCGTACTGGCGATCCCGTCGATCG
Organism: uncultured Hyphomicrobiales bacterium; assembly: GCA_964521045.1. Taxonomy (GTDB): domain Bacteria; phylum Pseudomonadota; class Alphaproteobacteria; order Rhizobiales; family Xanthobacteraceae. Next base: position 1,401 of record CAZFPR010000052.1, on the reverse strand, counting down.
AAGACGCCACGACGTCGACGTGCTCGGAAACGCGCTGGGTGGAGTCGGCGCTCGCTGCCGCGCGCTCGTCGGCGTTCGATGAAATCGAAAGCAGGTCTTTCGATGCCGACGACATCTGCCCGGCGTGAAGTTCGAGCCGCTGCACGATTTCGTCGATCCGCGTCTGGAAGGCGAGGCTTTCCTGCTTGAGATTCTCCTGTTTCGAGAGCCGTTCGTTCAGCTTGCCCTTCTCCACGCGGGCGAGTTCCTCTTCGCGCTTCACCAGCGCGAAGTGATTGACGAGCGATCGCGCCAGCGCGCCGACTTCGTCGCGGCGCAGCGCTTCGTTGGTAAGCGACTGCGAGAACTTCCTTCCGCCGCGCACGACGACGGCCATCCTGCTCAAGGGCTTCACCAGCCAGCGAAACTCGAGAAACAGAACCTGCCCGATCACGAAGATCGAAATCAGCACGATCAGGATCTTGTTCTTGCGATCCTGGGAAATCATCGCGGCCAGTTCTTCCTCGCTCGACACGATGCTGCCGATCAGGAGTTTCTCGACTTCCGCGCGCCGCTCGACCAGGGTTTGCAGCGCCTTCGGGCGCTCGGGGTGATTGATCGCGAGGGGCATCACAACGGCTGCGGCTTCGGCCATCGCGCGCGCGGCCTTCTGCGTCGGCTCGTCGCTGGTGAGTTTCTGAATTTCCTTGAGCGCCCCGGACACTTCGTTCCCGGCCTTCTCGCTCTCGAAGCCGCGCGCGAGCAGCGTGAAGGCGTTGTACGCGGCGTTGTGGGTCTTCAATGCCGCCGAGGTGTCAGCGATCTTCTGCGAGAACGACGAGATACGGACGGTCTGGACGATTTCGACGCCGGCGTAGAGCGAGAACAGAAACCCGAGCATGCCCGCCCAGATAGCCATTCGCTGCCCGACCTGGGCGCGGAAGGAGCGCGGAAACATGCCGAAAAACCTTTGCCTGCAATGGAGGCGAAGCTATCGGCCTTATGGTTAACAATTCCTTCCGGCGGTATCGCAATCCTCTTGCGGGGGCGCCCTCGTTGTCTTGCAGGGCGAAATCGCGGATCGTGCCGCCGATGACGAAGAACGACGTTTTCCGGCTTACGGAAGACCAGCGGATCGACTGGCTGCGCCTGATCCGCGCCGAAAACGTCGGCCCGCGCACGTTCCGCATTCTCGTCAATCAGTTCGGCGGCGCCGGGCCTGCCGTCCGCCTCCTCCCCGAACTTGCGCGCCGCGGCGGACGCTCGATCCTGAATATCCCGAGCCGCGAGGACGCAGAACGTGAAATGGCCGAGGCCGCGCGTCTTGACGTTCGTTATGTTGCGCTCGGAGAAGCGCACTACCCGAAGCTGCTCCGCGAGATCGACGACCCGCCGCCGCTTCTTGCCGTTCGCGGCGACTCG
>CAZFPR010000051.1:4055-17558 GCA_964521045.1 uncultured Hyphomicrobiales bacterium | reverse complement strand
TAATTCCCGGCGTCCGCGCCGCCCTCATGTTCGAGGGCGCGAACATAACTCGGCGTCAAAGCGCGAGAATGCGGATGGCTGTCCGGAAGGCTAGCCCCGCTTCAGCGGCTTGACGCTTTTGACTTCCCACATCCCGGCGTTCACGCGGCAGGCGAGACCCTCGGACCAGGTTTCGATGCCGTCCCGCACGTGGCTTGCGATGAAGTTGCGGCAGGGCATGCCGTCTTTGGTGAAGGCGGAAGCGATCGGCGTGACCGTACCGCGCGCTCCGCTTGCCGGATTGTGCCAGGGCACGCTCGGGCCTTCGTCGGTGCGTGCGAGCGCCTCCTTCAGCGCGGCCTGCGCGTGCGGCCAGTCGATCGCGCTCATGCCCATCGGGATGTCGCGCGAGCTCGCCATCGAGAGCGGGATCGAGCCGGTGGTTTCGTCGTTGGCGTGCCGGATCACGGTCGGACCCGAGGTCGGGCCGTTGTCGCTGACGCCGCCGGGCAAAAGCGAAGAAAGCTGCATCGAGCAGCCGCCCAGGAGCATCGCGATCAGCCCTGCGGCGATAGGCGAGTGCCCGCCGTTCCATGATAAGGAAGACGGCCGGTGTCGGACTGCTCTCGCCCTGACGACGCCTTACGCACCGATTACTCCAGCCCAATACGATTACAAACGAGCCAGACAGGATTGAGCGCATGACAGGGTTAATTTCCGGTGACTTCACCGAAAGCGCCGATCCGCTCGCCCTTTTCGAGGCCTGGTTTGCGGAGGCGAAGACCGCCGAACCGAACGATCCGGAGGCGATGTCGCTCGCAACCGTCGACGCATCCGGCCTGCCGGACGTGCGGGTGGTGCTCATGAAGGAGGCCGATGAGCGCGGCTTTGTTTTCTATACGAACGAGCAGAGCGCGAAGGGGGCCGAACTCGCCTCGAACCCGAAGGCGGCGCTGGTCATGCACTGGAAGTCGATCCGGCGGCAGGTGCGGGTGCGCGGGTTCGTCGAGCGCGTGAGTGCGGCTGAAGCGGACAGCTATTTCGCAAGCCGCTCGCGTCCGTCGCAGATCGGCGCCTGGGCGAGCGACCAGTCGCGGCCGCTCGACAAGCGCGAGACCTTCGAGGCGCGTGTCGCCGAAGTGGAAAAGCGTTTCGACGGCAAGGAAGTCGCGCGCCCGTCGCATTGGGGCGGCTACCGGATCATTCCGGTTCAGATCGAATTCTGGATGGACCGGCCTTATCGTTTACATGACCGCGTGAAATTCACCCGCGATGCCCCCGGCGGCGCGTGGAAGAAGACGCGGCTTTACCCGTGAGCAGGTGACATGCCCGACACCAACGCAAAGAAGAGAACGCTGCTCCTGACCGGCGCTTCGCGCGGCATCGGGCACGCGACCGTAAAACGTTTTTCCTCGGCCGGCTGGCGGGTGATCACCTGCTCGCGCCACGGCTTCCCGGAAAACTGTCCGTGGGAGATGGGTCCCGAAGACCATATCCAGGTCGATCTCGCCGATCCCAAGATGACCAAGCAGGCGATCAAGGAAATCAAGTCGCGGATCGGCGGCGAGTTGCACGCGCTCGTGAACAATGCCGGCATCTCGCCGAAGGGCGAGGGCGGTTCGCGCATGGGCACGATCGAAACCTCGATTGAGGACTGGCAGCGCGTGTTTCAGGTGAACTTCTTCGCGCCGATCATGCTCGCGCGCGGACTCGCCGACGAATTGCAGAATACGCAAGGCGCGGTGGTGAACGTCACCTCGATCGCCGGCTCGCACGTGCACCCGTTTGCGGGCTCGGCCTATGCGACCTCGAAGGCGGCGCTTGCCTCGCTCACGCGCGAGATGGCCGCCGACTTGTCTCCCGGAACCGACAAGATCGTCGAGCAGATCCCGATGCGCCGCCTCGGCACGCCCGACGAAGTCGCGAAGATCATCTATGTGTTGTGTACGGAGATGTCGTCCTACGTGAACGGCGCCGAGATCCACATCAACGGCGGGCAGCACGTGATTTGACGCCTCATCCTTCGAGACGCCTGGCGCTGCGCGCCTCGCTCCTCAGGATGGGGTTACAGCCACCGCTTCCATTTGAAGAACAGGTACGGCCCGATTGCCGCCAGTACCATCGCGATCAGCGCCAGCGGATAGCCGTAGACGCTTTTCAGCTCCGGCATGTGCTCGAAATTCATGCCGTAGATCGATGCTATCAGCGTCGGCGGCATCAGCGTCACGGCCATGACCGAAAACAGCTTGATCACGTTGTTCTGCTCTAGGCTGACCATGCCGAGCGTCGCGTCGAGCAGGAACGTGATCTTGTTGCCAAGAAAATGGGCGTGATCGGTCAGTGAGGAAATATCGCGCGCGACGCTCTTCAGGTGCGTGCGCTGGTCTTTCGGCAAGCCAACCGTCTCCGCCTCGTTCGTGAAGAACAGCACAAGCCGGTTCAGCGACACGAGGCTTTCGCGCGACTTCGAAAGCAGGTCGCCCTTGCGGCCGATGGTCCGCAGGATCGCCTGATAGCGCTGGTTCGGATCGTCGCGCGCGGCATTGCGCTCGAACACGCGCGCGGAGACTTTATCCACCTCGGCTGCGAGACGCTCGAGAATGTCCGCGATGCGGTCGATGATCGCGTCCAGCAGTTCGACCATGATGGCCGGGCCGGTCGTATTCGCGGCGCAGGCTTTCGAGAGTTTGCCCGCGAGATAGGTGAAGGGCTTCGGCTCGTCGTAGCGCACCGTCACGAGCCTGCCGCCCGCGATGATGAAGGTAATCGCCGTGGTGCCAGGCTTGTCGGTTTCGGTGTTGTACATCACGGTCGCGGTCATGTAGCGCGCGCCGTTCTCGATGTAGAGGCGGCTCGAGACCTCGATCTCGGCCATTTCTTCGCGCGTCGGCACCATCACGCCGATCGCGTCTTCGACGATCTTGTCTTCCCCGATTGTCGGCGCGACCAGATCGATCCAGATCGCGTCAGGCGGGCAGGGATCGCCTTCCTTCACCTCGATGCGGACGAGCGACGCTCCGCGCAAGACATGGGCGAACAGCATGGGATTTCCCGCAAGACGAAAGCTGCGAACCCTCCTCCACTAGCGCGACTTGCCGGTAGCGTCCATGACGGCGCGCGTTCGCGCCGTCATTAATGCGTAACGTAGCGTGCCGGGAAAGCCGGCGATCTCAGAAGGAAAACAGTTCGAGGTCGCGAAGGGTCACGACGCGCGGCTTCGGCGCATAGGCGTCGTTCTTCTGCTCGCCCGAATAGCGCAGGCTTGCCGCGAGCGCCGAGATGCCGACCTTGCGGTACTGGCTCTCGAGATTGGGGCGGCTCGGCTCGCGCGCCTCGATCTTGTTGTTGACGTTGGTTGCCGCAGACATTGATTCCTCCGAACCCATATTTCGTCCCCGAAAGGGCGCGGGTTTTCGCGTCCGACTAAGGCGCTTTTGGGCACATGGCGCGGCCCGAATTAGTTGATTCGGCGAAAGAATTCCGGCGGATTCGCCGGGTGCGGCGATCTGACTCGACAAAGGTTAACGGCTTCGCCCGATTGCATTTTCGAGATGCAGAACGGGCAAATGCCTGCGCTTTTGGCTTCCTGGCATCCCGCATTGCGACATTTCTGCCACAGAATTTGATATCCAGCCCTTTCAAGGCCTTAGGCTCTTCCCGCCAAAAATGAGTTCGGTTACTGACTGAACAAGCTTGGGGGCAAGCGAACTTCTAGGTCTGTAAGCAATGCGGATTCGTCACCTCGCCTTTGTGCTGTTGGCCTTCTCGCTGGCCGGCTGCATTTCCGACACCCTCGATCCGGTTCCCGAGTCCGCGCTTTCCGCGCGCGACCGCAAGTTGATCGCGAGCGCGCCCTACCTGAAGCACAAGCCGGATGACGGCTGGCTGCGCCATCTCGTCGATTACCCGACGAAAGAGAAGGCCGGCACGGTCATCATCGATACCGAGAAGAAGTTTCTCTATCTCATCAAGGGTGAGGGCAAGGCCTATCGTTACGGCGTGACGGTGGGTGAAGAAGGCATGGCCTTCAAGGGCGAAGCCAACGTCAAGCGCAAGGCGGAGTGGCCGGACTGGACGCCGACCTCGGACATTCTGAAGCGCTTCCCGAATTTGCCGAAGTATGTGTCGCCGGGTCCGCATAACCCGATGGGCGCCCGCGCGCTCTATCTGTTCCAGGGCAACAAGGACACGCTGTTCCGTATCCACGGAACCAACCAGCCCGAGTACATCGGGTTTGCGATTTCGTCGGGCTGCATCCGCATGCTGAACGAGGACGTCATCGATCTCTACAATCGTGTGCCGATGGGCGCGAAGGTCATCGTTATCTGATCTCTCCGCGACTGTCGGTTTGGGGGCAAAAGGGCGCTGCGAAAGCAGCGCCCTTTTCCGTCAGGGCCGGTCTGCGTGCAGCGGGCGCTCCTCCGGGTCCGGCGGCGTCGGCAAATTCCACTGACACAGGCGAAAGCCGCCGCGCCGCTGCGCAAGATCGAGATGGAAATGATCTTCGTGAAAGCCGTCGGAACCCGGGCCCAGCACGGTCGTAAACCGCGCGCAGCTCGACCGCCGCAATTCGCTCAGGAGATTGATCGGAGTTTCGGGGAGATCGACTCCGAAACGGCGGCCGTCTTTCGTCGCGATCGCGCGAATGTCGATCGCATTCGCGCGGCCATGCTCGCTCAGGCGTGCGCCGCGCAGGTTGTTGCGCGGGCGGCAATGATAGGAAGCCGCTACGTCGATGCGCGCGATCCCGCCATAGGCGGCGGTCGCCGGTGCGAGGTCTTCACGGACCCAGTCCGCAAACACTTCGGCGGTTTCGCAGCGGATCAAGGCCGAAGGCCGGAGCAGCACCTCGCCGCCGTCTTTCAGCTTGATCGCGGAGATCGTGATCTGGCCGATCGCGCCGCAGCCGTTGTCCCATATGGCAGCCCGTGCTGGTTCTGCGATCACCTTGTTCCTGGCAAGAACCGCCTTGCAGAGCTTGTCCGCCGCATCGGCGTCTTCCTTCGAGATCGGAAGCAGCGCCGGGAAACGAGGCTTCGAGCTGGAGGGCTGAGGTGCCTCGCTTGGCCGCATCTCCGGCATTGGCGCGGTCTTGGGCAGGCTCACGGATTCCGCTCCGCCAAGGCCCATGGAGGCGCCTAAAGCGGTCAGGAAAAGCAGCGTAAACGAAACGGTTTTCATTCGTCCGCCACACCATAGCGCGAACCGATCGGTAGTTTTCTTGCCGCCCCGCCCGCGCTAGTTTCGCACGGAAAGGCGCCGGAGAACCGTGCTGCCGCATAACTATAAGAGTGAGGGAGGAATATCATGAAGGGCTTGATGCAGGACTGGCCGCTGACCTGCAACCGGATCATCGACCACGCCGCCATCCAGTACCCGAACCGCAAGGTCATCAGCCGTTCGGTGGAAGGCCCCATCGTCGAGACGACGTATAAGCAGATCCGCGAGCGGGCGCTCAAGGTCGCGCAGCGTCTTGTGAAGGACGGCATCAAGAAGGGCGACCGCGTAGCGACGCTCGCCTGGAACACCGCCCGCCATCTCGAAGCCTGGTACGGAATCCTGGGCGCAGGCGCGGTCTACCACACGGTCAATCCGCGCCTCTTCGCCGAGCAGATCATCTACATCGTCAATCACGCCGAAGACAAAATGATCTTCGTCGATCTGACCTTCGTGCCGATCCTCGAGAAGCTTGCCGACAAGCTGCCTACGCTCAAGAAATACATCGTTCTCACCGACAAGGCGCATATGCCGCAAACTTCGCTCCCGAATGCGGTCGCCTACGAGGACTGGATTGCCGAAGTGGACGGCAAATTCAAATGGGTCGAGGTCGACGAAAACGACGCGGCCGGCATGTGCTACACCTCAGGCACCACCGGAAATCCGAAGGGCGTCGTCTACTCGCACCGTTCGAATACGCTGCATGCGCTCGCCGCTGCCGTGCCGGACGTGCTCGGTCTTTCCGGCCGCGATGTGGTGCTCCCTGTGGTGCCGCTGTTCCACGCGAACTCATGGTCGCTCGCTTTCTCCGCGCCGATGACGGGCGCGAGCCTGATCATGCCGGGCGCGAAGCTCGACGGCGCTTCGATTTATGAGTTGCTGGACAAGTATCAGGTCAGCGTCACGGCGGCGGTGCCGACCGTATGGATGATGCTGCTCGCGCATCTCGAGCAGAACAAGCTCAAGCTTCCGCATCTGAAGCGCGTGCTGATCGGCGGTTCGGCCTGTCCGCGCGCCATGATGAAGAAGTTCCAGGACGAGTACGACGTGCAGGTCACGCATGCCTGGGGCATGACCGAAATGAGCCCGATCGGCACCGCCGGCTCGCTCAAGGCCGACGTCGCCCATCTGAAGGGCGATGCCGAGCTCGACGTGAAGGAGAAGCAGGGCTTCTCGATCTTCACGGTCGAGATGAAGATCACCGACGACGAGGACAATGAGTTGCCGTGGGACGGTGTGAAGTTCGGCCGTCTCAAGGTGCGCGGGCCTGCGGTCGCCTCCGCCTATTTCAAGGGGGAGGGCGGCAACATCCTCGACAAGGACGGCTTCTTCGACACCGGCGACGTCGCGACCATCGATCCGATGGGCTACATGAAGATCACCGACCGCGCGAAGGACGTGATCAAGTCCGGCGGCGAATGGATTTCCTCGATCGATCTCGAAAACGTGGCGGTCGGCCATCCCGACGTTGCGGAGGCCGCCGTCATCGGCATCGCGCATCCGAAATGGGACGAGCGTCCGCTGCTGATCGTCATTCCGAAGAAAGACAAGAAGCCCACGCGCGAAGACATACTGAAATTCATGGAAGGCAAGATCGCGAAGTGGTGGATGCCGGACGACGTGGTTTTCGTGGAGGAAATTCCGCACACCGCGACCGGAAAGATCCTGAAGACCGCGCTCCGCGACCAGTTCGGGGACTACCGGCTGCCGAGCGTCGCAGCGGAGTAAAGTTCTTCCCCGCAGGGGAGTATCAAGCCGGCGCCTCGATCGGGCGCCGGCTTTTTTGTTGGGCTCACGCCGTCAGGCGATAGCGTCCGCCGAGCGAAAGCGATCCGTCGGTCGAAACCAGGTTGCGCTCGACCAGCGTTTCCAGATGCGCGTAGGTCGTCAGCGCTGCGGCCTTGGCGAGTCTCGGGTCGAGCCCGATATAGATCGCCTGCACGATACCGGGGATGTCGCTTTCCCCGCGCGAAAGCTTGCGCAGGATTGCGGTCTCGCGCGCTTCGCGGTGCTCGATATATTGATGCAGCAGCTTGTGCGCGTTCGTCACCGGCCCGCCATGCCCCGGCAGGTACAGCGACTCCGGACGCTTCTCCAGCTTGTGCAGCGAGGCCATGTAGTCGCTCATGGAGCCGTCCGGGGGCGCCACGATCGAAGTGGCCCAGCCCATCACGTGATCGGCTGAGAAAAGCACGTCCGTCCCGCGCAGCGCGAAGGCGACATGATTGGCCGTGTGCCCCGGTGTGAAGACGGTTTCCAGCGCATAGCCTTTGCCTTCGATCACTTCGCCGTCGGCAAGTTTGTGGTCGGGCGTGAAATCGCCGTCTCCGCCGGAATCGAGCGGCGGCGTTTCGCCGAGATGCAGTTCGCGGGCGGCGCGATGCGGTCCCTCGGCATAGGTCTTGGCGCCAGTCGCCTTCCTGATCGCAGCGGCCGCTGGCGAATGATCGCGATGGGTATGGGAAACCAGTATTTGTGCGACGGTTTCGTTACCGAGCGCGGACAGGATTGCATCGATATGCCGGCTGTCTGCCGGGCCGGGATCGATGATCGCGACCGATCCTCTGCCGACGATATAGGTATTCGTGCCCTTGAATGTGAAAGGGCTGGGGTTGTCGCAAAGAATCCGCCGGACGCCGGGCGCGATTTCTTCCGCGACACCCGGTCTGGCTTCGAAATTGCGGTCGAACTGTATTTCTTCGCTCATATTACTTTCGCTTTGGCGTGCACACGATTGGCGACGCTCTCCCTATCATAATGCCGCCGCGGCGCGGACGCTTCTGCACAGCGAATGCGCGAACGGGCAAAAAATGCGGGCAGCCGTTTCCCTTGACGGGGGAACCCTGTTGCGGTCCACTTTTACGGCAATCTTATTTCGGCTCCGCGACCTGGGCCTCAAGCGGCAACGACAGTGTCGAACCGGCTTCTGGCCTTGTCATTTCGCAACCCGAGAGAGCGATTGCCGGAATCGTCTGCGCATTTTGCAGGGCGCGTCCGCAGAAGACCTACGACAAGGATACGAACATGCCTTCCGGTACCGTGAAATGGTTCAACGCGCAGAAGGGTTACGGTTTCATCCAGCCGTCCGATGGCGGCAAAGATGTCTTCGTGCACATCAGCGCGGTTGAGCAGGCCGGTCTATCGACCCTGAACGAAGGACAGAAGATCACCTTCGATATTATTACGACCGACCGCGGCCGCACTGCCGCGGGTAATTTGAAGGCCGGCTGACGCGCGGAATGGCGCCCCGCCGGGCTGCCGGCGGATAGCTGCGGACTTCGGACGGGACGGAATAGCCGCCCTTCGGGCGGGAGCTTGGTTTTGTGCTTTTTTGTATTCCCGACTGGTCGGAGCGAGTGGATTCGAACCACCGACCCCCTGCTCCCGAAGCAGGTGCGCTACCAGGCTGCGCTACGCTCCGCCGCCAGTCAGAAAAGCAATGCCGGAACCCTTAAGCCCCGGCAAGCGGCTGCTTCCTAGCAGCCTCGTCCGGCCCCTACAAGCAGCCTTGGATGCGGCCATTCCGGCGTTGCAGTAGGCCCGATCTTGAGTAGATTGCGCCCCTTCCGGCCATTGGGGCGTAGCCAAGCGGTAAGGCAGCGGATTTTGATTCCGCCATTCCCAGGTTCGAATCCTGGCGCCCCAACCAATTTCCTCAAACATTACTGGGAGTTGGCTGAGAGCCGGTTTTTCATTCTGACAAATTCCGCCATTCCATTCTGATAAAAACTGTTTGGCTCCTGCTCTACGTCCGAAAAAAGTAGCGGCAATTGCAGTTTCACGCCCGAGACAACAGATACCCTCGAGTGCGGCGAGCGTTGCTACGGGCTTCGCCATAGGGATCGCGAAGACGTATCTCAAGGCCACAGGGAGCGATTGAATGAGAACGACCTCAACTTGCAAACATCGATACGCAAAACTGCTTAGGAAAATGCGAAAGGCCAACGATTCAATAGGAACTCGTTGGCAAAGAGAAAAATGCTAAAACGTAGGCCTCAAGAGTTTTAGTGGACGGGTAGTCAAGGAGATAATTGGCTCGGTTAAGCTATTCGAATGGTAGCAAGACCGCCAATTGTTGTGATTCTACCCATCAAAAAGTGAGACTTGCTGGCGAGCAATAAGTTTCACATTCTATGTCTTTCAAGTAACGCGTACGCGATGGTTGACGTCTCTGAAATTCACCAAAAGGTCCTCAAGCGAGCCTCCAGCCCAGAGGAGCTTGCTCTTTATCGTGCAGGCTTAGAGTGGGATCTCACCGATCCGATAGTGATTGAGAGCGCAGAAGACTTTAAGTCTGCGCCGCGGTGGCAAGATAAGCTGAAGCCATTTCACCATCAGGTGACCAATCTAATCACATTCTGCCGGCGGCTGCCCGTTACATTGCTTGCAGACGACGTCGGCCTCGGCAAAACCATCAGCGCCGGTCTCGTCATCAGCGAGTTGCTCTCACGCTCGCGGATCGCCAAGGTGCTTGTGGTTTGCCCGAAGATACTTGGGCCCCAGTGGAAATCGGAACTTATTACAAAGTTCGATTTACCCGCAGTGTTTGTGACCGGCCGCGATCTACTAACTGCGGATTTTGATGAAGCGGGAGTAGTAATCACCACTTACAATTCGGCGCGCTTGTATCTCGATCAAATACCCGAAGATCGATTTCAGATGCTCATCCTAGACGAGGCTCACAAGCTTAGAAATCTGTATGGGGTCGACAAGCCACCAAAAGTTGCGAAATGTTTTCAGGCCGCATTGCAAGCGCGACGATTCAGATTCGTCCTGATGCTGACGGCGACACCAATCCACAATAGGCTGTGGGACCTGTATTCGCTAGTCGATCTGCTGACCGTTGGCCGAGGTCATGAAAATCCGTTCGGCAGTCCCGGGATGTTCGCTCGCCGCTTTATTGAAGGCGACAAAGAAACTGCTCGGTACCTTAGGCAGGAGGCAATTGAAGAATTCAGATCGATTGTTTACGGATACATGTCACGAGTACGCCGGGGCGACGCGCGTCTCTACTTTCCGAGTCGTCGCGTAGAGCGCCATCAAGTCGATCCCACTGAAGACGAACTAAAATTAATCAAGACGATCGCCGTGCCGATTCAGAGAATGAATATTCTTGTACAGATTTCCATTCTGAAGGCGCTTGCAAGCAGCCCAGAAGCGCTGAATGCGCAACTAAAGAACATGGTGCGGAACGGCACGGCGCCAGCTGAACTGTCCGTCGCAGTTAATGCTATCGTTGAGAACATGCCTCTTACAGCAAAGCTGGATGGACTTGGTCAGTTGATAGAACAGCTCAAGAAGCAGAATCCAGATAAGTGGCGGTTAGTTATTTTTACTGGTCTCAGAGAGACCCAAACGACTATTCAAAATTTCTTGGAGGGCCATGGCTTTAAGGTCGGAATCATTAACGGAGACTCCGGAGACCGAAACCAAGAAACCATAGAAAAGTTTCGCGCCAATCCGCCCCTGCATCGAATTATCGTGTCGACCGAGGCAGGAGCAGAAGGCGTCAACCTTCAGGCAGCAAATATTCTCGTAAACTACGATCTCCCCTGGAATCCTATGATTGTCGAGCAACGAATTGGACGCGTCCAGCGGCTCGGCTCGGAGTACGAGAATGTAATTGTCTACAACCTCACACTTCGCGGGACGTTTGAAGACTACATTGTCGGCCGGCTCATGGAGAAATTGCAGATGGCATCGAATGCCATCGGCGATATCGACTCCCTGTTACAAGGTGTCGACGGTGGCGATGAAGACGAAGGGGAAGCATTCGAAGAGCGGTTGCTTCAGCTTGTCCTGGCCGCATTGGCGGGGAAAGACAAGGAGAAGGCCGCAAGACTTGAAGTGGAAAGCATCGAAGAAGCGATTGCGACGCTTGAAAATGAGCAAGAAAATATCAAAGGTCTTCTCGATGGCGGGGAGGAGTCTGGTTACGTCGGCCCCAGCGCTCCGACGCTACCGCCCGCCCAACGATCGATGACCTTGAAAGACTTTACCTTGCGAGCGCTAAGCGCACTCGGCCTAAAGATAACGTCTCACCCGCCTGATCTCTACGAAGTACAAGAAAAGCACGGCAAGCATTTCATCCGCTTTGAAAGCACAAGCGCTTCAAATCTAAAAAGTACACTTTACAACGAATCAAGTGGTGCGTTTCATCGTCTCGTTGATCAGGCGATTGCTTCCGGATTGCACGGCGTGAACGATATCGATCGTGATATCGAACAACGTCAATCGAGCATTGCGGCAAAATGGGTAGAAAGCATTGGCGGATCGATAAAATCCAACGCGATCGAAGATGTGAGCAGGTCGTACGATGGCTCTGCACTAGTTCGAGTTCGTGCCACAGTGCTCCACGATAGTTATGAGAGGCTGGTCGATGTGCCTTGTATTTCTAGCCAGCATATTAAGAAGAATGGCGCATCTGCGCTACGGCCGTTAGGCCCAGTCGTTGAAGATCTGGGTGAAGTCGGTATCGACTTACGTAAGTTAGCTGATGCAGTCAGTCTCGATGAAGGAATTGCAGAATTTTCAAGGTTCTACCTTGAGCGGCGAGAGCAAGAAGTTCGTTATGCTGCAACCGACGAAAGAAAAGCGCACAAACTCCGTGAAGAATTTACACCGAGATTTGAGGCCACGGTAGTTTCTCTCAGTGGGAAAGTTGCGCGTCATGTGACGTCCCGGGTTCGTTTCGGGCTCGACGGTAACGAAGTTTACGAGGGCAACATTACGGCAATACCCTCGACAGGTGAAATCATCGAGTTTCCCCCTCTAAGCGCGTGCGAAAAAACCGGGAAAACCGTACCGGTTGTGTGCCTTGCAAAATGCGAAGTCTCTGGCGCGAACGTAATTAAATCGCTTCTGAAAAGATCAGACCCATCCGGTAGATTGGCGCTACCCGAATTTACCGAGGTGTGCGCCGTGTCTGGTAAGCGGGGTATACAAGACGAGTTCAGTATTTCTGATGTGACGGGGCAACGCGTTTTAACCGGCCTGATGGGTCGTTGCGAAGTAACAGGAAAATTGGCTGAGCAAGCACTTTTAGGAAAATGCTCATTCTCAAACGCAAATGCGTTAGAACAAGAACTGAAATTGAGCGACGTATCAGGGCGAGCCTATCGACGAGACGAAGAGGAAAGGTCTGTTGTTTCTGGTAAGCGCGGCCATAAAAGCGAGTTCGCTATCTGCTTTGAGACGCGTAAACCCATTGCTCGCTCAGAGGGTGAACTGTGCGAGCATTCTGGTGAGTTTGTCCGACCGAATATTCTAATTTTCTGCGAACTAACACAAAAACGTGTGCTTCCTAGCTTAGTCGCAAAGTGTGCGGCTACAAACCGTACTGTGCTGCGTGACCATCTTGTTGTCAGCAGTGTCTCGCAGAATTTGATGTTGCCCGACGAGGGGGTTCGTTCGATATCGGGAAACTACTGTCTTCGAAGTGAAACTGTCTCATGTTCTTGGACGGGTGAGGGGTTTCATCCTGACGACATCGGCACATGCCAACTCACCGACCTACCTATCCATGCCAATTATTTGACGGAGTTTGATTCTTCGCTATCGCCTCTCATCGATATCCTGAACGAATACGAGTCAGCAATCGAAGGGAACAAATATCCTTCGTTGCATGCAGCATTGACGAAGCAGTTGAACGGCGCGAATTGCCGAATTCTGTCTGGCACGGTTTCTCCCTCGGGCTATGCGTTGGCTATCAGTGCGGAAACGAAAACGATGATTGGGTTAAAAACTCGATACTTGGGGTTCGTTTTCAACCGTGACAAGAAGGAGATCGTTGGGTTGGTTGCTGAGGGTAAACGTACTAAGCAAGGGTGGGTGAAAGCTGTCTAGATTGCTTTTTTCTGCAAATCCAATAAATTTTTTGCTCGTGGGCTGGCCGAGCGTGTCAACCAAAATGCGAGCCACTGACATGGGCAAATCGCTTCTTCGTGGCACTTAGCGCACGCTTCTCGGTTCTCTTCGCGTATCCGTCATAAGCCTTGCTCGAATGGGCGGAGAGCGCGCGACCTTGCCCGTCGGTTAGCTCTGCCTCTTCCAGTTCTGTCATTCCGCCATGTCGGCAGGCGTCGAGCGTAAAGTGCGGAGGTAATCCGATCTCAGCGCGCATGGTCTGGATGATCTTCTGGAAGCCCGTAAACGAGTAGGGCTTGTAGGTCATGGGATCTTTCGAGAAGCACCTGAGAGGCTTGATCTCCCGGAGGATCATCGGGATGCCGCGGCGGGGTAGGTGCGACAGCACCTTCTCAGCCTCTTCGTAGAAGAGCACCCGCCCTTCCTCCGTCCACTCCTCAA
>CAZFPR010000051.1:528-4045 GCA_964521045.1 uncultured Hyphomicrobiales bacterium | reverse complement strand
AAGTGGGTGAAGCACAAACTTTCCCGTCTTGTGATGTTCGATCCGGATCTGACCCGGCTTGTCGTTGGTTCGGTAGTCGGACCACTTGATCGCACCCGCGATCACGTTCTCGGGACGCTGGAGCCACTCGAAGCAGATAACGGCCGCAGCCGCAGGCTCTGGCTTGCCCCGCTCGATACAGCCCCATGCGAACTTGTAGACCTCTGCGCGGGTGACGGCAGGCTTCGTTTTCTTGATGCGGCGCTTGAGGGTGACGCCCTTCCAGGGGTCGGTGTTGCTCTTGTCGAATTCGCGGGGATAGAGTCGCTGCACGACGCGCCACGCTTTGCTGCATAGTTTGACTGCCTTCTCGCCCTGGCGAAGCCGTTTCGGTTCGCCTTCGCCGTCGATGAGCCCGATGATGCGTTCGTAGATCTTGTCGGCTCCTAGCGGCGATATCGACTTGACCATGTGCGTGCCAACGCGCTCGCCCTTCTTGGTCAGGGTGTCGGCTACGAGGTGCATGGTGCGCTCGTAGTCGATCCGCGATCGTGGCGAGACTTTCTCGAGATAGGCCTTGCTGGATTTGTAGGTGCGAAACAGCCAGTCGACCGTGCCGATCCGGTCGAGAGCCTCGAGCGGGATACCTGCCTCGGCCATCTGCCACTCGTCGAAGCGAGCGTTGAGTGCGGCAGCGCGGCCGCCTTTGCCGTCGACGCCGCACGCATCGTTGTAGTCTGTACCCAAAGGTTGATTGAGGTTGGGACAGCCACGATCGAGGCAGCGCTTAGGGACATTGAAGTAGAACGCTGTCACGCCACTCGGCAGCGTCTTAGTAACGACGAAGCGGGGCTTGAGGCGCTGCACGATCAGAAGTCCCCGGCGATGTCCCTTTCGGACTCGCCGCCTCGGGGCTCCATCACCTTGTCCAGATCGTCCTTGAGCCATAGTACCCGTCGACCCTCCCGTATCCGTGGAAGAGGGAATTCCTTGGTTGGGCCTACGCGGGCCAGAAACGCCCGTGTGGAGGCCTCTCCGCAGTAGGCCGCGGCCATCGCCGCATTCATGCGCCTAGGCCAAAACGGCAGGCTTGCTGGTCGCGTGAACGCTTGCCGACTGAGGTCTGAGGCGTGGGCCAAGTCCAGCGAACTCTCGACGGCGGCGTCAGATAAAGCGCTGGACTTCAAGAGCCGCTTGAGCTGATGCGGGACCGCTATGGTCTTACGGGATTTCACGGCACGATTTGCGCTGTTCATCTTCCCACGCTGGCTGAAACTTCCTGAAAAACCAGCGCAATTCAGATGGGTGCAAAGTCCAGCGTTGTCCGTCGCAAACAAAAGGAACCGGTGTCAGCCGAGCGCTGTGCAAAACTTCGAGCCAGATTTTTGGATTTAGGCCTGCAAGCGTCAAAACTGGCGAATCAGACGAACCGGGCGCTGATTCCGATGTACGGGCACGCGGCAAAGATCAGGATCGAAGGCAAGGTTTCGAGGCAGAACGTAGGCTGGACGCTCGAGGATGCGATCGATCGCTGCGTCGATCGCTCCTTGTTTGCAAAAAAGGACGAGGCCCTGCGTGCCTGGAAGGAAGCAACAGTTTCCGGTGCGCGGGTGCGCTTCTATCGGTCTGACGAAGGGGCGTTGGCTTCCAATCCTATCAACGCCCGATACCAAGCCTCCCGCCCTGTATATCTTCGCGCCTGCGCCGCCATTCCAAACGATCTGTTGGCGAAATTAGCGGACGAGGTCCTCATCGCGTTTGGGCGCAAATCGCCAACCGTAGCGTCTGACCCGGTTCCCGCCTCTGCGTGGCGTTCCTTGACCAAGTTGGATCTGAAGAAGTCAGAGGCCAGCGAACCGAAGAGCGATCAACACAAGCTCTATGATATACGGATATTCCCGCCACTCGAGGCGCCCAATGCATCGCAGTTTCTGGAGGGCAGGAGCCTCGCTGAGATTTACGCCAGGTTCATTCTCGGAGATCCGGAGTTCAGCAATCTCCGATCAATTGCGATAGCCGGCGGCCATGCCGCACCCGAACAGCTTCTCACCTATGGTCGATATCGCATGCTGATGTCGGTTCATGACGTTGAGACCGGTGATCCCGATCCGATAGGTATTCTGGCGAAGCCGAAGGATCAGCCAGCACAGTCGGCGCGCAGGGTTCTTCAAGCTCGTTCTTGCGCCCTTGTCAGCCTGCTGAGGGAAGGTTTGATCGTGGCGCAGGGCTTGGATGTGGCGAACAAGCTTACGCAAATACCGCTCTCGATTTGGCAGCGACGAGGAATGCTGGTCAATTTTGAAACCGGCGACCTTCACGAACTTCGGCACGACACTGTTGATATCGCGGACGCCGTGTCGGAGCCGATCTTCAAGGCGCTCATTGTGGCAAAGCCGCGGCCGGCTGCGTTCGAAGTTGCAAGAGAGCCTGCAAATATTGCTCGCACATCCCGGCTTCGCCCATCCGGGAAAACGACAAACCGTATTGCGAAGGCCACCGACTACTGCCGCCTTTGGCTGGCCACCGAGATGAAGCGTAGTCCAAACGCTAGGCCCAAGCCGAAAGCGGAATATTTCAACGACGCCAAGCGCAGATTCGACTCTGATTTACCGTGGCGACGTTTTGACTTGGCATGGCGTACAGCAATCGCTCAGACGGGCGCTGAAGCTTGGAGCTATCCCGGCGCTCCCCGAAAATCCAAGCGCAAATAATCATCTCACCTATTCAATCGTGGCGGCTATTTCGAGTGCTACCTGTGCTGCCAGTCTCGCGAGCATCGCAACCGAAGCGAGACCAAAGCAATGGCGAACGCGAGCCGTGTCACCGAATACGACGCACTGCTGAACGAAACGCAGGCCGCGCAGATTCTGAATCTCTCGATCCGCACGCTGCAGGCTTGGCGTGTTCGCGGATCAGGTCCTGTGTTCATTCAGGCGGGCCGTGCAGTTCGCTATCGGCGTACCGACATCTTCCAGTGGATTGAGGCGCATACCTCCCGCCGAACAGGCGGAGCCGTCCGATGAGCTTCCGGGCTGTGCTGTGGGTGCTGAAGCAGGATCTTCGACCCGTTCGGAAGCTGGTCCTGGTCGCTATTGCTTCGCATGCAGATAAGGACGACCACTCCTGCTTCCCCAAAGTCCGCACGATTGCCAATGAAGCATCGCTCGATCCCCGGTCGGTGCACCGACACCTGCGGGAGCTTGAGCGCGCTGGCCTTGTGCGCATTGAGAAGAAGTATCGAGGCAAAGGGCGTCAACCGAACACGTACTGGCTGAACATGCCGCCCGAACCCGCCGCCCGTGGCAGGACCCCTTGTGACTCTCGCGTCGCAGATAAGAGGAACCACTATCGGAACCACAATTATAGAGCTCGGCAAGAAACCGAAACTGCGTTGGGTGATGCAAGGCGTCTAACGCCCGTCCAGTTGAACGAGCAGCGCCTTCAGAACGAGCTTGCCACCCGCCTCGGCCGTGACGGCTGGGAAGTACTTGCCGCGTTTCCGGAAAAGGTGCCGCTCCTCACTGGCAAGTTGCAGCGA
>CAZFPR010000051.1:0-518 GCA_964521045.1 uncultured Hyphomicrobiales bacterium | reverse complement strand
GCGAGGAACGTTGAAGCAGAGCGACCTCGTAGATCTCCGAGCGCGCTTCACACTCGAGGGAGGTGCGGCATGAGAGGCGCGGTTCCTTCTAGCGACCTAGTGCATGCGGGGGTTTCGAGCCCCGCGGTCGCACCAGCTAAGCCTCCGAAAATCCGGGTTGACGATGTTGACGCTCGCCTCGTGCGGTTGACGGACCGGGGGCGGGTTAGATCTCTATCGGCTTTCGATCCGGGACCGGCGGCTCCCTCAGGCAGAGAATTTTTTTCTCAGGCAAGCGATTTTCGGGAGCCTTGCGGGCGTTCGCCTCTCGTCGCATCCGAATTCGCAAGCCCTTTCAAAGGGCGCCGCAATCATGTGGCTCAAGGCTTCGTCGAAACATCGGATTATTTTTCGGAAGGCCGCGGGGGCGGGTCAAATCTCTACAGCGTTTCGATCGGGGACCGGTGGCCTCCCAACGCGCATCTTTTCGCGAATATCCGAAAACTTTTTTCGTGTCGCAGCCTTCTCAATTTTTCGCC
>CAZFPR010000050.1:4857-17703 GCA_964521045.1 uncultured Hyphomicrobiales bacterium | reverse complement strand
TTGGTCCAGCCCACATAGGTGCGCGGGCCTTGCGGCCCCAGACACCCGAGCACATAGACGAAGCTTCTCTGCCGAGCCTTATTCAACGAACCTGCTTGGCCAGCTTCTTGATGAGCGAGCGCAGTTCCGGCTCCTGCACTTGCGCCGCGGCCTCCTCAGGAGAAAACCACTTGGTCTTGCGCTCGTCCTGCTCCGGCCAGGCCGGCATCTGCTGCTCCACTTCGAGCAGATATGTGTCGACTTCGCAGTTCACGATGGAGCCGTCGCCGCGCTTCTTGTCGTAATGATAGGAGCCGATCGGCTTGTCGGAAACCTTGCCTACCAGCCCCGCTTCTTCCATCGCTTCGAGCGCTGCAAGATTGTAGGGCTCGACGCCTGCGATCGGCCAACCTTTTGGTATGATCCAGCGTCTCGTCTCTCTCGAGGTTACGAGCATGACCTCCAGTTCGCCCTTCCTGTTCCTGCGGTAAGGAAGCGCTGCGTACTGCCGGGCTGGGGCACTCTTCGAGCCCATCAGAACAGCCCGCTCGCGAGATAGAAAAGCGATGCGATGATCGCGGAAGCCGGAAGCGTAATCACCCAGGCAACCACGATGCCGCTGGCTACGTTCCACCGCACGGCGGAAATCTTGCGCGCAGCACCGACACCGATGATCGAGCCGGTGATCGTATGCGTGGTCGATACCGGCACGCCAAGATAGGTTGCCGCAAACAGCGTGATCGCACCGCCGGTTTCCGCGCAGCAGCCCTGCATGGGCGTGAGCCGGGTGATTTTCGAACCCATGGTGTGAACGATGCGCCAGCCGCCCATCAGCGTGCCGAGACCCATGAAGAACTGGCAGGTGATGACCACCCAGAACGGCACGTAAAATTCGCTGCCGAGATGCCCGGTCGAAAACAAAAGAACCGCGATGATGCCCATGGTCTTCTGCGCGTCGTTGCCGCCATGACCGAGGGAATAAAGCGACGCGGAGATGAATTGAAGCGTGCGGAACGTACTGTCGACCGAGCGGGGATTGGCGCGGACGAACAGCCAGGAGACGAGCAGCACCAGCATCAGCGCGAGAAAGAATCCTGTCATCGGCGAGAGCACGATGGCGACCGTCGTCTTGATCAATCCGTACCAGACGATTGCGGCGCTACCCGCCTTCGTTATCGCCGCACCCAGCAGCCCGCCGATCAGCGCATGCGAACTGCTGGACGGAATACCCGCAAGCCATGTGATGACGTTCCAGCTGATCGCGCCCATCAACGCGCCAAAGATGACGCGCGCATCGACGATACCGGCGGATACGATGCCAGTGCCGATCGTGTTCGCGACATGCAGGCCGAAGAACAGAAACGCGATGAAATTGAAGAACGCGGCCCACATCACCGCGTATTTCGGCCGCAGCACGCGCGTCGATACGATGGTCGCTATCGAGTTCGCCGCGTCGTGCAGACCGTTGAGAAAGTCGAACAGAAGCGCGATCGCAATGAGCGCGATCAGGATTTGCAGGCTGACGGTAGCGTCCATCGCGCTTTGACCGGTGACCTAGAGGTGGTCGGTAACGAGGGCGCTGATCTCGTTCGCCACATCTTCGAAGCGGTCGATCACCTTCTCCAGATGATCGTAGATTTCTGCGCCGATGATAAAATCCATCGCGTTGCCGTTGCGGTGGGAGAGAAAGAGCGCCTTACGGCCGGCATCGTGCAACTGGTCGGACTTCTCCTCCTGCACGATGATCTGCTCGGTAAGGCGATGCAGCTGCGTGCCGTTCTTGCCGATGTTGGCGAGCAGCGGCATGGCATCCTGCACGAGCTTTGCCACGACAGGAGCAATCGCCGCCATCTGCCGCATCTGAAGATCGAACGACTTCACTTCGTAAAGCGCGATAAGCTTCGCGGTCTTGTTCATCTGATCGATGGAGTCGTCCAGCGAACTGACGAGGTCCTGGATGTCCGTGCGGTCGAAGGGCGTGATGAAGGTGCGCCGGACGGCAGTCAGCGACTGCCTCGTGATTTCGTCGGCTTCCGCCTCGCGCTCGAAGATCACGCGGCAGAAGTGCTCGATCCTGTCGCCACCCTGGAAAAGGCCTTCGAGCGCCTCGGCGCCTGCATGCACAACCGCGGCGTGCCGCGAGAAAAGCTCGAAGAAGCGCTCTTCCTTCGGCATCAGCGCCTGAAACCAGCCGAGCATTGTCCCACCTTGCGACGCAGAGAATCGGTTGGCGTCATTTTATCGGAATGTGACAATCCACAGGGGAGATTGACCGCGCTATGCCCAGAACTTCCATGCGGCATGGCAGCGAATCAAGGCGGCAAAGGCCAGGCCGCCCGCTCAGGCAGGCAGCATAAAAGCGGCGAAAAACGCCGAAATCCCTGCATGATCGTCAAGCGGGAGGACCTGCGCGACGTACTGATCGGGCCGGACGATCACAATGCATCCGTGCCCGCGGTCGATCCCGCGCATATCGAAAATGTCCCGGCCGCCCTTCAGATCGGGACAGAACATTTTCTCGTAGTCGCGCAGGCCGTAGCGCCCTTTTGCCGGCAGCAGGAAGGCCGGCATCGCATCGGCATTCAGTTCGCGATGACCTTGCTGAAACACTGCGCGAACGTCGATGACCGCATCGATATCGGCGTTCGCAGGCGTGTGGCGGCGTACGGGAGAATCCGGCGCTCCCGACAGGAAATCGCAGAACGCACTGATGCGCGATGACGAGGACGCCGGATCGCTGCGATCAGCGAAAGCATAAATGCGGAAGCGGCCATCCGCTCTCGCAGCGTGGCCGAGCGAAATCTCCTTCGCATCGGCAAGCCGGACCACGGGCGCGGAATGAAAGCGGGTTCCGATCTCGAATCCTTTCGCGAGATGCTGGTGCGCTTTTTCGCCGGTCAGGATCGAAGGCGCGTAGCGCGTGGCGGTTCCCGCCGTGTAGCGCCCGTGCTTTACGAAATAGCCGCGCACCTCCTCGGGGTCGACACCCTTGCTATCCGGATCGCCCGGCGTCTTCAGCGGCGCGCTGATCATCTTCGACCATTCGCGGTCGAATTCGATCAGTTCTTTTGCGATCGCCTGACGCTCGGCGGAATAGGTATGCAGAAACTCCGGCGCGCATTGTCCGCGCAGCACGGCCGCCAGCTTCCAGCCGAGATTGAACGCGTCCTGCATGGAGACGTTCATGCCCTGCCCCGCTTTCGGACTGTGCGTGTGGCATGCGTCTCCCGCGATGAAAACGCGCGGCGCGCGGGATGCCGTTTCTCCCGCGGGCACATCATCGAACTTGTCGCAAAGCCGCTGGCCGATTTCATAGACCGACCACCACGCCACTTCCTTCACCTCGAAGCTGTAGGGCCGGAGAATCCGCTGCGCGGCGGCAATCAACTGTTCCACCGTGATGTTGCGCGCGCTCACGCGCTCGTCGGGATTGAGCTTGTCCAGTTCGACATAGATGCGGACGAGATAGCCGCCCTCGCGCGGGATCAGTACGATGCTGCCCTCGGATGCCGACTGGATCAGCGACTTGAAACGGATGTCGGGAAACGACGTGACGGCAAGCACGTCCATCACGCCCCAGGCCTGATTGGCCGAATCGCCATGGAGCGCGCGGCCGAGCGAATGGCGCACCGTGCTGCGTGCGCCATCGCATCCGACGGCGTACTTCGCGCGGATGGTTTCGGTCTTTGTACTTCCGGAAGACTGCCGCTCGAATGTCAGTTTCACGGGATGTGACGCGCTGCCTTGCGGATCGATTTCGAGCGAAACCAGCTTCCGCGCATAGTGCGGCTCCAGCCTGTGCGCTGAATTGCGCATCACCTGAAGATAGAAGTCGTGGACGCGCGCCTGATTGAGGATCATGTGCGGCATCTCGGAGAGACCATCCTCGACGTCCTGCACGCGGTCGTAGCGAACGATCCTCGCGCGATCGGCGGCATCCGGGCGCCAGAAGGTCGTCTCGTTGACCCAGTAGCCTTCCTTCATCACCCGTTCGGCAAAGCCGAAGGCTTCGAACATTTCCATCGTGCGGCAGGCGATGCCGTCGGCCTGCCCGAGTTCGAGCGGCCCGGACTTCTGCTCGGCAATCACGGTGTGAATATCCGCGAATGCCGAAAGCTGCGCCGCGAGCGTCAGTCCCGCGGGACCGCAACCGGCAATCACGACATCGGCTCGATCCGGAAGCGTGCCGGGCTGCGCCGTGGCACTTGCAGGCGGCGAAATTTCAGGATCTCCGGTTCTGAACCCGTCGAGATGGAACTGCATGGAAGGCTTTCATTGCTATCGAAGATTCTCGGGCACGCGGTACGGAATAAATCTCGAAACCGGCCTGAGAGGCAACTCCGCGCCAGCGGGCTGGCATTTGCGGCGGCGCTAGGATTCGGAAATGCCCATGGTTTTCAGCGCCGCGCGCAACGTAGCTTCCGCATCACCCGAACTGTCTACCTGCTCCCATTCCGGCGCGCCGGCATCGTAAGACTCCTGTGCACGCACAACTTCCGCGTCTGCGTCGGATGCATCGCCCTTGCGATGCTTCACGCGGTGAAGCCTCGTTTCCAGCCCGGCTTGAAGAAATATTCCCTGGAATTGTACGTTCGATTCCGATGCCGTCTTCGCAACCGCCGCGCGTTCTTCTTCGTTTGCGAAAACGGCATCGACGATGGCGGAGTGACCGGCAGCCAGAACCGTCTTCGCGTCATCGAGAAGCGACGTATAGACTCTTGCACTTGTTTCCTTCGTATAGGTGGATCGTCCGAGCCTCACATTCTCCGCGACACCGAAGAGATTCTTTCGTTTCACATCCGAGCGGAGCACGACGGCGCCGGGCTCCGGAACGAGGAAAGGAGCTATAAGGCGCGCGAGGAAGGACTTGCCGGTGCCCGACAAGCCGCCGATGGCGACCAGCCGCGGGGATGCCGGTACGATGAAGCGGCAAGCCGCGTCGAAATAGCGCCTCGCAATCTCTGCATCTTCGTTCTTGCCGCTGCGTTCGTATCGTGCGGATGCGACAACCGCACGTATGGAAGCGCGTATCGATAGAAAAAGCGGCAGCAGACGCAAGCCGGAAAGATTCTCGTTGCGATTAGAAAAAGCCATGTATCCGTTCAACGCGGCATTCGCGGCAGCGTTCTGCCCGTGTACGATAAGGTCCATAAGCAGAAACGAAAGGTCGTAGAGAACGTCGCCCGAGGCGATCAGCGGGTCGAACTCGACGGCATCGAAAATTACCGGCTCGCATTTTATGAGCGCGATATTGCCGAGGTGAAGATCGCCGTGGCCCCGAACGAGCAGCCCCGTTTGGTCCCGTTGCCGTATCAGCGGCGTCACTTCTGAAAGCTTGGCTTTGCTGTTGCGCAGCAAGGATTCCGCGCGAGCGCCATCGAAGAGAAGCGGCTGCGATCGGAAAGTGTTGTTGTGCTCGCGCAGAAACCGGGCAAGCGCTTCGATCCATGCCTGCGCGTCCTGCCGGGGCGCGGTACGATGAACTTCCGCCAACCGCCTGACGATGGCATTCGCCATTTCGGCGGGAACTTCGTTCTGCGATGCAAAATGATCGAGCGTCAGCGCCTCGTCGAAACGCTGCATCTCGACGGCCCATTCCATGACCTCGCCATCGCCGCCGACTTCGAACGAGCCGCCGGCGGATCGCGTGATCCGCGTAAGCCCAACATAAAGTTCGGGCGCGAACGGCCGGTTGACCTCGATTTCCGAAAGACAGGCCCGCTTGCGCAATTCGAGTGTCGAGTAATCCAGATAGGGAAACTTGACGGCCCGCTTTACCTTCAAAACGCGCATGCCGGCGAGGAAGACGCTCGCGGCATGCGTGTCGATCCGCTTGACCGGAATGCCACCGGTCCAGGCGGGCGAAGCGAGATATTCCAGCACGGCGTCTTGCGGGCTACTCAACGACATATCCACTCCGTCTGGCGCTTCCGCAATAACGGCAAATTGAGGCGCCAATTCTCCCGATTTCCTATAAATAAAGAGCGGCGCGATTCACCCGATGCACTGTTTCAGGGAAAGCATTCTCCGTGATTGATCCGGCGCAAGATGTCGAGCGGAAGCGAACCGGGGAGATCGTGAAAGCTCCGGTATTGCCGGCCTTGCGGGATACGATCCTGCGGCCGATCGCGGCACTGCGGCCGCACTACGCGCCGCTCCTGCTCGTCTACTTCAGCTACGGCGCGCTGGGCCTGATCGACATCAGCCGCGATCTCTGGGTGAAGGAACAACTGAGCCTTTCCCCCGCCGAGCTTGCCTCGATCGGCGTATGGCTCACGCTGCCGTGGACCGTGAAGATGGTCTTCGGTCAACTTGTGGACAGCGTTCCGGTTTTCGGGTCGCAGCGCCGCATCTACATCATCGTGGGTGCGCTCTTCGTCGCGGCCGGCCTGCTCACGCTCGCAGGCGCCGCAGGAGGCTGGCTCACATTTCTTCCGCCTGCCGGTCTTTATATTCTTGGTGCCGTGCTTCTCGTGCTCGGCACTGTCATTCAGGATGTCGTCGCGGACGCGATGTCCACGGAGGTCGTCGCGCGAACGGACGAGCATGGAAAGCCGCGTGAGGATGGCGTCGTCCGCGCGGAACTGGGTATGGTGCAAGTGCTTGGCCGCCTTGCGCTTTCCGCAGGCATCCTCGCCGTCGCCGGCCTGTCGGGATGGGTTGCGGCAATTCTCACGCGAGAAAAAGTCTTTCTCCTCGCCTTGATCGTTCCTGCGGTTTCTCTGGCCGGCGCCTTCTTCGCTTCCGAGAAAGGAGTAGAGCGGCGGCCGATCGACTGGCGCATCCTGCTCGGCGGCATCGCGTTCGGAAGCACGGTCGTGGCACTCGGCCTGTTGCGGGTGCCGTTCGGGCAGGAAATAATTTTTCTTCTCTCGATGGCGGTCGTCTGCACGATGCTGGTCTTCGTGACGAGCGGCGTTGCGCCCGACCACCGGCGCGCGATCTTCTTCAGCGCGATCATCATCTTCGCATTCCGCGCGACACCTGGGGTCGGCGACGGCTACTTCTGGTGGACCATCGACATCCTGAAATTCGACGAGACCTTCTACGGCATCCTGCGGCAAACAGCTGCGATCATTTCCGTAATCGTGCTCTGGATGTTTTCGAAACAGTTGACCGAATACTCAATCCCGGCGGTGCTGTTCTGGCTGACCGTGCTCGGCACCATATTGTCGCTGCCCAATGTCGGCCTCTATTATGGCCTGCACGAATGGACCGAAGCGAACCTCGGGTTTGGCGCCCGCTCCATCGCAATCGTGGATGCGGCGACAAGTTCTCCATTCGTGCAGCTGAGCATGGTGCCGCTGCTCGCGCTGATCGCCTACTACGCCCCGCCGGGCAAACGCGCGACCTGGTTCGCGCTCATGGCGTCTTTGATGAACCTCGCGCTCGTTGCGGGCCAGTTATTCACCAAATATCTCAACGAATATTTCGTGGTTGCGCGCGGAGAATACTCCGAACTCGGCGCGCTTCTTCTTTGTGCCATTGCCGCGGGATTCCTGATCCCGGTGATCACGATCGCTTTGTTGGGAAGAAAAGTCGCGCGCTAGCGGCTCGTAGATTCCCGCAGCGCACGGATGATGTCCTCACGGGAAATGATGCCCACGAGTTTTCCAGCGCTTACGACAGGGAAACTGCGCGTTCGCGTCTCGACCATACGCTGCAACACCCTCGTCAGCGGCATGTCCGGCGGAACCGTCAGCATTTCCTCGCGCATGAAGGCGCGAACGGGCTCGTTCATCAGCGCCTGATAATCCGGGATCGGATGTTCTTCGGTGAACGCGAATGCCCGCATGAAGTCGAACTTCGATACGACGCCGACCAGCTTTCCGTCCTGAACCAGCGGGATCGAATTGAAATCGTGACGGTCGAACAGTTCGCCGGCATCCCGCAGCGTGGCATCCGGCGGCAGGGACACCACCTTCGTGGTCATATGGTCCACGACTTTCCGCTCAAAGAAGAAGGGCGATGCCGAACCGGTCATTCTCATGAACCTCCGATGAGGACCCCGGCAGCCAGCACCAGCGAGCCGCCGAGCACCACCTGAAACGCCGCGCGCATGAACGGCGTTTCCATGTAGCGATTCTGAATCCACGCGATCGCCCAAAGTTCGACAAATACGACGACGCCCGCAATTGCGGTCGCCAGCCAGAAATTCGGGATGAGATAAGGCAGCGCGTGGCCGAGACCGCCGACGGTCGTCATGATTCCGGAAGCAAATCCCCGCTTCCACGGCGAGCCTCTTCCCGAGATCACGCCGTCGTCGTGCGCTGCCTCCGTGAACCCCATCGAGATGCCGGCCCCCACCGAAGCCGCTAGACCGACCAGAAACGTGGTCCAAGAATTATGCGTTGCGAATGCGGTCGCGAAAATCGGGGCCAGCGTCGACACCGAACCGTCCATCAATCCGGCCAGCCCGGGCTGCACCCAGGTCAGCACGAACTGCCGCCGCGCGGAATCTTTCTCTCCCTTGCCGGCTTCGCTCGTCTCGTATTCGGTTCGTAATCCCTCGGCCCGGCTCTCATGCTTGCGCTCGGCCGCCGCGAGGTCGCCGAGAAGTTTGCGCGTCTGCGTGTCCGAGCTTTGCGCGGCGGCACGCTGGTAGAATGCCGCCGCTTCTTCTTCCATGCGTCCGGCTTCGCTCTGGATTCGCTCAAGACTCAAACTCTGCGTGAGCCATACCGGTCTACGCGAATAATATCCGGCGACATGCTCGCGGCGGATGAGCGGTATTACTTTTCCGAAGCGGCGTTCATAATTTTCGATGAGGCGCTGCCGGTGCGTGTCCTCTTCCTTCGCCATCTCGTCGAAGATGACGGCCGAGGCCGGATACTGCGGCCGGAGCTTCTCCGCGAAGGACGCATAGATGCGCGCATCATCCTCCTCCGAAGAGATCGCAAGGGCGAGGATTTCGCTCTCGCTCAGGTCTGAAAATCTGCGGCGCGATCCGAGGCTCAGGAACATCGTCTACTCCCGATGTCAGGATAACCGTATCGAACAAGCTGCGGCTTGATCTTGCGCAAACACGAGGCTTTGCACCGACAAACGATGTCAGCACAAAAATCGCCTCTATGCGACATCCTGCGCCTCGCGGGGTATCAAGCCCGCCGTGCCGCTAGCGCCAGACCGCGTTCGCCACGTCCACGCAGAGTTTCAGCTTCGCCAGTTCATCGCTCTCGGTGAGCGGATTGCCGGCGGCCGTGGAAGCGAACCCGCATTGCGGGCCGATCGCGAGCCGGTCGAGATCGATGTACTTTGCCGCCTCGCCGATCCGGCGCATAAGATCGTCCGGATTTTCCAGTTGCGGAGACTTGCTGGTCACGAGACCGAGCACCACGCCGACTCCTTTCGGCACGAACCGCAAGGGAGAAAAATCTCCGGCGCGTGCGGTATCGAACTCAAGAAGAAAGTGATTGATCTTTGCGCGGCTGAAGAACCGCTCCGCGATGCTCTCGTAGCTTCCGGCTGCGAGATAATGTCCCTTCAGATTGCCGCGGCACATGTGGACGCCGACCCGGACATTCGGTGGCGCCTTCGATACCGCATCGTTGATCGCATCGATGTACAGATCGACCATTTCGTCCGGATTCTGGCCGACCGACTTCACCTTCTCGCGCATTGCCGGATCGCACAGCAACGCAATCGCCACTTCATCCAGCTGGATGTATTCGCAGCCCGCGCTTGCGAGATCGGCGATCTCCTCCTGGTAGATGCGGCCCAGATCGCGAAAGAAGCTCTTTGCGTCGGGATAGATATTCGCGTCCGCGAAATCGCTGCACCGGTAGAAATGCATGATCGAAGGCGCGGGCAAGGTGATCTTCGGTGTTTTTCTGGTGTGCGCTCTCGCAAACTCGAACTCATCGACCGCGAGAGGCCGGGCACGCCTGATTCTGCCTTTCGCATAGGGAGCCGTGAATTCGTATTCGTGCCCGGCATCGTCGCTGAATTTGTAGACCGCGTTCCTGGTCTCGAAGCCCTCCACGCGCTCGACGAAGCGGCTCCAGAAATAGCGGCGGCGAAACTCGCCGTCGGTAACGACTTGCAGCCCGGCACTTTCCTGAAGCCTCAGGACATCGAGGATGGAGCGGTCCTGAATCTCCCTGAAGGCGTCATCGCCGATGCTGCCGTTCTGATGCTGCTTGAACGCCTGAAGGAGCGCCGCCGGACGCAACAGGCTGCCGACATGATCGGCACGAAACGGCGGTCTGCCGGAGGCGAGAGCGGGCATGGTGTTCCTTCGATATTACCGGCTGCCGCAGCGGACTGCGGACGAGCGCAGCCGGAGGATGCCGCAGTTCCGTATCGGCGAATAGCGCGAAAGTGGATGGGGCGGGAGCCCATTCCGCCCGGCTTGATGAGACGTCCGCGTTATAAGCGCAGCGCGGGCAACCTCTATGACTTTCGGCTGAGATCGCGTCACGGCAGCATCGGCTGCGGCAGCTATGCGAAATCACTGAAATACCCGTTGGCAAGAGCTAAGAATATGCTGAAGGCTGCCCGCGACCGGTGACGGCAAGACTTCGAAAATAGGCGACACGCCAAGAATATTTTCTCGACCAAACTCGTTCGCTTTTCAAGCGGACAAATACTGGCCCATCCCATAGCGGCATTAGCGGCGGACTTTAGGTTTGTGCAAACGAGCTTGTCTATTTTACCAAACGAATTTTCCCGGTCTCGCTTACTTCATATCCGGGCACGGCTTTGGCGCGGCTCCTGAACGCCGGACTTCCCAGGAACGAGAACAAAGCCTGCTGGGGCGGCAGGAAATAGTCGCGCTGCCGGAGTACAAGATCGAACCGCTCCCAAACCAGCGGGACAAAATCCACGCCTGCCGCCACGGCGACGGCACGGGTTGCAATGCCGCAATCGGCGCGGCCTTCGCGGATGGCCTGCGCGACATCCTGTCCGGTATGGCAGACCGGCGCATCCTTCGAAATCTGACCCGGATCCGCTTCGGCCTTATCTAAAAGTGCGAGCAACAAGAGCTGTGCTCCGGCGCCTTGTGGCCTCACCGCAAGACGGG
Source organism: uncultured Hyphomicrobiales bacterium (assembly GCA_964521045.1). Lineage (GTDB taxonomy): Bacteria > Pseudomonadota > Alphaproteobacteria > Rhizobiales > Xanthobacteraceae. The sequence goes on along the minus strand of CAZFPR010000050.1, from coordinate 6,701 downwards.
CTTTGCGCTTGAGGACAGCTTTCATATCCGTGAGATCTTTTGGGTTGCCGGGCGCGGCCAGCAAGCCCTGCTCCCGCCGCGCGAACGAGACCACGACCGCATCGTGCAGACTCTGATCCGAATGTACGGCGTCGATGTTTGCATTCTCGTCATCGCCATCCAGACGATGCAGATGGATGGCTGCGGCGACCACTTCCCTGTGCCGCAGGCGGCGCAATCCGCTTTCGCTGCCTTCGGGCAAACTCGCGAGACCCGAGCCGCTTTCGCGCAGCGACCAGTCCAGCAACGGGTCGCTGCTGCCGCCGACGATCGGGGGAGCCGGCGTGCGCGATAGCGCTTCCGGCTGAAGCGCCGAAGCAGAGAGCCAGCGGTCGAGATCGGTTTTCGGGAAGAGCCAGCGGCCTGTCGCTTTCGTGCAGGGCACGGTACCCGCGGCAACGAGGTCGTAAAGCTTGCGCTCCGAGAGACGGAGATAGGCAGCGGCCTCTTCGGTTGTCAGCAGCTCATTCATATGAATATGTCTGCACTAATATGCATATTCTCCGAATAATTGACCTATCCCGTTATAAATGCAATCAAATTCAGAGGGGTAGAAATTGTGTTTTCGTCCGCTTTCTGGATGCTCATTACCGGCGATCCCGGCCTCTACCGCATCATCGGCCTCTCTCTTTATGTAAGCCTGACGGCAACGCTGATTGCGGCCCTGGTGGGTCTGCCGCTCGGAGCCCTCCTCGCGCTTAAGGAATTTCGCGGCCGGGGCGCGGCCGTGGTCTTCGTCAATGCGCTGATGGGCATGCCGCCGGTCGTGGTGGGCCTCGCCGTCTTTCTCCTGCTTTCGCGCTCCGGCCCGCTCGGCTCTTTCGGAATCCTGTTTACGCCGCGCGCCATGATCATTGCGCAGGCGATCCTGATCACTCCGATTATCGCGGCGCTTGCGCGCCAGACAATTGCCGATCTCTGGGTGCAATACCGCGACGAACTCGCCGCGATGAATGTGAGCACCGCGGGCAGCGTTGCGACGCTCCTGTGGGACGGCCGTTTCAGCCTCCTGACCGCGCTGCTCGCCGGTTTTGGCCGCGCCTGCGCGGAAGTCGGCGCCGTTATCGTGGTCGGCGGAAACATCGACGGCTTCACGAGAACGATGACGACCGCGATCGCACTCGAGACTTCGAAAGGCGATCTTCCGCTCGCGATCGGTCTCGGCGCCGTTCTGCTCGTCATCGTCATCGCGATCAACGCGATTGCATGGGCCGTACGCCGCACCGGCGAGCGACTTGCGGGAGCCGCATGATGCGCGCGCCCGATAGCGATCTTCCTCTCCAGTTCGAGCAGGCCCGGGTTGAAGCCGGCAACCGGCGCATTCTCGATATCGAAACGCTGACGATCGCGAGCGGAGCCCCCACCGCCGTCGTAGGCCCGAACGGCGCGGGAAAAACCACGCTCTTGCGTATCGGCATGGGTTTGCTCAAGCCCAGCAGCGGCCGCGTTACATGGGGCGGCCGCGAAAACGCGGCGGCCATGCGCCGGGCTTTCCTGTTTCAGCGGCCGGTCATGCTGATGCGCTCCGCTGCGAGCAATATCGACTACGCTCTCGCATCCGCGAATGTGCCGCGCGCCGACAGGAAGCGGAGAACTTCCGAGTTGCTGGCGCTGGTTGGGCTGTCGGGCTTCGAGGCACGGCCTGCCCGGCGCCTTTCCGGCGGAGAACAGCAGCGGCTTGCGCTCGCACGCGCGCTCGCGCGAGACCCGGAACTCCTGTTTCTGGACGAACCCACCGCGAGCCTCGATCCCGCCGCAGCCAAAGCCGTGGAGGATATTCTGCGCGAGGTGGCCGGCCGGGGCAT
>CAZFPR010000050.1:0-4847 GCA_964521045.1 uncultured Hyphomicrobiales bacterium | reverse complement strand
TCACCACGCACGACCTCGGAACCGCGCGCAGGATCGCCGGCGACGTCGTGCTCCTGCACCGCGGCCGGGTGATCGAACACACGCAGTCAGGAATTTTTTTCAACCAACCCAAGACCGAAGAAGCCCGCCGTTTCCAGGCGGGTGACCTGCTGATCTAAAAAACAAAAAAGGAGGAACTGCCCGTGCGTAAACTCAAGCATGCATTCGTAATAGGCGCTGCCGCGCTCGCCCTCGCGCTCAGTCAGAGTGTCGTCGCGCAGGACAAGTCGATTATCGTCGCTTCGACGACATCGACCGTGGACTCAGGACTGTTCGGCCATCTGCTTCCGCTCTTCAAGGCGAAGACCGGCATCGACGTTCGCGTGGTATCGCAGGGCACCGGACAGGCTCTCGACACTGGACGCCGCGGCGACGCCGACGTCGTTTTCGTTCATGCCAAGTCACAGGAAGAGAAATTCGTCGCCGACGGCTTCGGCGTGAAGCGCTCGGCCGTGATGTACAACGACTTCGTACTGATCGGCCCGAAGAACGACCCCGCAAAGATCAAGGGCTCGAAGGACATCACCGCCGCGCTCGTGAAGATCAAGAACGCAGGCGCGCCGTTCATCTCGCGCGGCGACAAATCCGGCACGCACGCGGCGGAACTCAACCTATGGAAGGTCGCGGGCGTCGACATCGCGAAGGATAAAGGTCCGTGGTACCGCGATATCGGTCAGGGCATGGGTGCTGCGCTGAACACGGCGTCCGCATCGAATGCCTACGTACTTGCCGACCGCGGCACCTGGCTCTCGTTCAAGAACCGCGGCGACCTCATCATCTCGGTCGAAGGCGACAAGCGTCTGTTCAACCAGTACGGGGTCATGCTCGTGAACCCGGCGAAGCACGCGCATGTAAAGAAAGATCTCGGACAGTCCTTCATCGACTGGCTGATTTCGCCGGCAGGGCAAAAGGCCATCGCCGACTACAAGGTCGGCGGCGAGCAGCTGTTCTTCCCGAACGCGACCGTGCCGGGCGCGTGATCCGGCGAAAGCCGTAACGCAAAAAAGAAAACGCCCGGCAGTCTGCCGGGCGTTTTTTATTGGGTAGCTCGCGTCAGATGCGAACGCCGGTACCGACGTAAGATTGCGCGGGCTGCTGGACGGCGCTCAGCACTGCCCAGGAGCAAAGTGCGATGCCGATAGCGGCAGCGCAGGAAAGCAGAAACACTCTCATTGTACCCCTCCAGATTTAATCAGGCGCGCTGGCTATTCGGCTGGCTGCGCCTTGGCGCGGGAACTTCCCTTGCCCATTTCTTCTTCGAGCCAAAGCTTGTGATGCTCCTTGGCCCAGTTCACATCGACCTCGCCCGAGCCCATCGCCTCGAAGGCGCCTTCCATACCGATCGAACCGATATAGATGTGGCCGAGCATGGCGGCGATGAAGAGTGCCGCCACAATGCCGTGGATGATCTGCGCGAGCTGAACCCCGCCCGTCGACGTTCCGTAGTACGGGAACATCAGGATGTAGCCAGTGACGGCTACAGCCGCGCCGCCGAGCACGACGATCCAGTAGATCAGCTTCTGGCCGCCGTTGAAGCGGTATGCCGGCGGGTGGTCCTTGCCGATGATGCCGCCGCCGCGCTTCAGCCATTCCACGTCCGCCTTGTTCGGAATGTTGCCGCCGATCCACATCAGGAAGATCAGCACGACACCGATCGTGAACGGGAAGCTGAGGTAATTATGGAAGTACTTGCCCCACTGCGAAATCGCGGTGAAGGCTTCAGGACTCATGATCGGCAGCAGCAGCGTCTTGCCGAACGTGATGTTGAGGCCCGAGAGCGCGAGGATGATGAAGCAGGTTGCCGTCATCCAGTGGACGAAGCGCTCCATCGCATTGAAGCGCGTGACGGTGCGGCCGGAACGGCCCGCCTCGATCTTCACCATGCCGCGGGTCAGATAGAAGACAACAAGCGCCACGAGCACGCCGAGGATCGAAATCGCCGCAATCCAGCGCAGCGTGACCTGATGGAAGTCGCGCCACTCGCGGTTGGCCGGCGTCTCGATCGTGCACGCGGTCTGGTTCGGCAGCGTGCAACGGCCGGAAATCTCATTGAGCTTCTGTAGCAGCTGGTCTTCCTTGACCGACTGCTGCTGTGGATTGACCGACTGCGCCGCTGCCGGCGTCACAAAAGCGACCGCAAGCGCGATCGCGAAGACGCCGAGAATGGTGCGGATGCGCGTATGAAGCGTCATGCTTCTACTCCCGTCTTGAATCTTGTTCATTTTCCCCAGAGAGAAGCGCGGCAGGTTTCCCCGCCGCGCACCCAGTTCAATGTCAGCCCGCGATCGTTTCGCGATAGGCCGTCTTCCAGCCCCAGGCACCGGAGCCGTAGCCGCGCTTGGCGACACGCTCTTTGTAGATCTTCGCGATGATGTCGCCGTCGCCCGCGAGGAGCGACTTGGTCGAGCACATCTCCGCGCAGAGCGGGAGCTTGCCTTCGGCGAGACGGTTGGTGCCGTACTGCGCGTAGTTGGCAGGCGTGTTTGCGGGATCCGGGCCGCCGGCGCAGAAGGTGCACTTGTCCATCTTGCCGCGCGAGCCGAAGTTGCCGACCCGCGGATACTGCGGCGCGCCGAAGGGGCACGCGTAGAAGCAGTAGCCGCAGCCGATGCAGAGATCCTTCGAGTGAAGGACCACGCCGTCGGCCGTGGTGAAGAAGCAGTTCACCGGGCACACAGCGGCGCAAGGCGCATCCGTGCAGTGCATGCAGGCCATGGAGACCGAACGCTCGCCAGGCTGACCGTCGTTGATGGTCACCACGCGGCGGCGGTTGATGCCCCACGGTACTTCATGCTCGTTCTTACAGGCGGTGACGCAGGCGTTGCACTCGATGCAACGGTCGGCGTCGCAGAGAAACTTCATACGTGCCATGGTTGTTGCTCCTTATGCTGCTGCGACTTGGCAGAGGGTTGCTTTGGGTTCTTGCATACCCGTCGCCGGGTCGAAGCCGTAGGTGGTCACCGAGTTCACGCTCTCACCGAGCACGATCGGATCGGTACCTGCCGGATAGTTCTTGCGTTGATCGACGCCCTGGAACCAGCCCGCGAAGTGGAACGGCATCCAGGTAACGCCTCTGCCGACACGCGGAGTGACGAGTGCCTTGACCTTGGCGCGCGAGTTCTCGGGACCCGAGACCCACACCCACTGGCCGTCCTTGATGCCACGCTCCGAGGCGTCCTGCGGATTGATCTCGATGAACGAGTCCTGCTGCAGTTCGGCCAGCCACTTGTTGGAGCGGGTTTCTTCGCCGCCGCCTTCGTATTCGACGAGACGGCCCGAGGTCAGCACGAGCGGGAAGCTCTTCGCGACGCCCTTGTCGACTGCGGCCTTCTGCATGTCGAAGCCGATGTCGGGAACGCGGAAGCGCTGCGCATTGGCGTAGGTCGGGAATTTGGCGACCAGTTCCGGGCGCGGCGTGTAGATCGGCTCGCGATGTACCGGCACCGGATCCGGCAGGTTCCACGCAGCCGCGCGGGCCTTGCCGTTGCCGTAAGCCATCACACCGTGTTCGAGCGTCACGCGAATGATGCCGCCGGAAAGATCGACAGCCCAGCCGACGCCATCGGGGTTGTTGCCGCCGATGCGCTCGATCGTCGTGCGTTCCGCTTCGGTGAGATCCTTATCCCAGCCGAGCTTCTTCAACACGCCGTAGGTGAATTCCGGATAGCCGTCCTTGAGTTCGGACCCGAGAGAGTACGAACCTTCGGCGAGCAGATTGAAGCGCTGCTCCTTCTCGACCTCCTTGCCGTCCTCCATGACCTTGGTCTTCACAACACGCTCGACACCGAAACGGGCGCGGAAGGTGCCGCCGCCGTCCTTGGCGTGGAGATGAGTGTTGTAAAGCGTGTGCGTGCCCGGGTGCCGGATCTGCGGCGTGCCCCAGCACGGCCACGGCAGGCCGTAGTAGTCGTTCTGGATTTCGGCCGGCGCGTCCTTCACGGCACGCAGCGTCACCAGGTCGAACTTGTCCTGATGCTTCATGTGCGCCTTGAGGCGTTCCGGAGACTGGCCGGAGTAGCCGGTCGAGAAACCGCCGCGGTTGATTTCGCGGAGCAGGTCTTCCGCCAGCGGCTGGTTATTCACGACCTTGATGTTCTTGAACATCTCGTCGGCCAGACCGAGCTTCTTCGCGAGGAGATACATCACCTCGTAGTCGTTCTTGGATTCGAAGATCGGCTTGACGATCTGCTCGCCCCACTGGAGCGAACGGTTCGAGGCCGTGCGCGAGCCGTCGCATTCGAACTGGGTGCAGATCGGCAGGAGATACGTGCCGTTCTTGCGCTCGGAGAGTGCGGCCCAGGTCGTCGGATGCGGGTCGGCGACGACAAGCAGTTCAAGCTTCTCGATGCCTTCCTTGGCCTTCGGCATACGGGTGACGGTGTTGCCGCCGTGTCCGAACACCATCATCGCCTTGATGTTGTCCTTCTGCGTCACGCGCTCTTTCGGGAGCGTCGTCGCATCGAACCAGCGGGTCGACGGAATGCCGACTGCGCCCATCATCTTCTCGTCGGCGAAACGCGCCTTGAGGAAGTTCAGGTCGGTGCCCCAGACGCGCGACCAGTGCGCCCACGCGCCCGGCACGAGGCCGTAGTAGAGCGGCAGCGTACCGATATCGAGGCCGAGGTCGGTCGCACCCTGCACGTTGCAGTGACCGCGGAAGATGTTCGCGCCGGTGCCGAACTTGCCGACGTTGCCGGTGGCAAGCAGCAGGTTACAGAAGGCGCGGACGTTGGCGGTGCCGACGGTGTGCTGGGTTGCGCCCATGCACCAGATGAAGGTCGAAGGCTTTTCGGTCGCGAACTGCTTCG
>CAZFPR010000049.1:0-17760 GCA_964521045.1 uncultured Hyphomicrobiales bacterium | reverse complement strand
AACTATCTGCCGCACGACAAGGAAGTGGAGATCGTGCTCTCGAAGGCGCACCACTACCGCACGCCCGAAGGCAAGGACACGGTTTCCAAGATGGTCCGCGTCGCCGATCTGACGCGGCAGGCTTTCATCAACGGCGATCTTTCGACCGTGATGAGCCCGCGTACCGTGATCACCTGGGCGGAGAACGCGCAGATTTTCGGCGATATCGGCTACGCGCTGCGCGTCACCTTCATCAACAAGTGCGACGAACTCGAGCGGCCCGTCGTCGCCGAGTTCTATCAGCGCAGCTTCGGAAAAGAATTGCCTGAGTCCACGGTGAACGTCGCGTTGTCGTGACGGCGGTCGAGCATGTCGACACCCCCGAAGGGTAAGAGCACAGAGTCCCCGACCGAACCGTTCAAGCGCGCGGTCGCGACGACCTTGCGCGCGATCTCGGGTAAGCCCGAGCTTGAAGTGAACTACGCCGCCGAGAAGCCCGCGCTCAATCAGGAGCGTGCGCGCCTGCCCGAGCCGCCGCGGCGAATGTCGAAGGCTGACGCCGCGATCCTGCGCGGGCACGCCGATTCGATGGCGCTCCGCCTCGCCATGCACAATCCCGCGATCCACAAGAAGATGCTGCCGCAGGGCGAGAATGCGCGCTCGGTGTTCGAGGCCGTCGAGCAGGCGCGCGTCGAAGCGATCGGCTCGCGCAGGATGTCAGGCATCGCGCAGAACCTGACTGCGATGCTCGAAGACCGCTACCACCGCGGTCAGTACGAAGAGATTTCCGACCGCGCCGACGCGCCGCTCGAAGATGCGCTTGCGATGCTAGTCCGCGAACGCCTCACCGGGCAGAAACCGCCTGCGGGCGCAAAGAAGGTCGTCGATCTGTGGCGCGACTTCATCGAGAAGCGCGCCGACCGCGATCTCGACCGTCTCGCCGAGGAAATTCACGACCAGCGCGGTTTCGCGGAAGCAATCCACGATCTCCTGACTTCGCTCGACATGGGCGAAGACCGCTCGAACGAACAGGACGAGGACGATCAGGACGAGGAAGACGGCAGCGGCCAGGACGATTCCTCGGACGATCAGTGGGCCGCCGAGCAGGACGACTCCAGCGAACAATCCGCGCAGGAAGACGCCGAGCTTTCGAGCGAGGACCAGCCGGACCAGGCGGCCGAATCCGACGAAGCACCGCCCGCCGACCGCCCGGACGACATGGACACAGGCGACTCGGAAGAAGCAGGCGAGCCCTGGCGGCCGAAGCATCCGCTTTCGAACGAACCGCGGGGGCCGGACTACCGCGCCTATACCAACAAATTCGACGAGACCGTCGGCGCGGAAGAACTCTGCGATGCCGAGGAGCTCTCGCGGCTGCGCTCCTATCTCGATAAACAAATTCAGCACCTACAGGGCGTGGTCGCACGGCTCGCGAACCGCTTGCAGCGCCGCCTCATGGCGCAGCAGAACCGCGCCTGGGACTTCGATCTCGAGGAAGGCATGCTCGATCCCGCACGGCTTTCGCGCGTCGTCACCGATCCCTATCAGCCGCTTTCCTTCAAGAACGAGCGCGACACCGATTTCCGCGACACCGTGGTGACGCTCCTGCTCGACAACTCCGGCTCGATGCGCGGCCGCCCGATCACGGTGGCGGCGACCTGCGCCGACATCCTCGCGCGCACGCTCGAGCGTTGCGGCGTGAAGGTGGAAATTCTCGGCTTCACCACGCGCGCATGGAAGGGCGGGCAGTCGCGCGAAGCGTGGCTTGCCGCGAACAAGCCGCAGTCGCCGGGCCGGCTCAACGATCTTCGCCACATCATCTACAAGTCGGCGGACGCGCCGTGGCGCCGTGCGCGCAAAAATCTCGGCTTGATGATGCGCGAAGGGTTGCTGAAAGAGAACATCGACGGCGAGGCGCTGGACTGGGCGCACAAACGGCTGCTCGCGCGCCCCGAACAGCGCAAGATTCTCATGATGATTTCCGACGGCGCGCCGGTCGACGATTCCACGCTTTCCGTGAACCCCGGCAATTATCTCGAGCGTCACCTGCGGTGGATCATCGAGGAAATCGAGACCCGCTCGCCGGTGGAGCTGATCGCAATCGGCATCGGCCACGACGTCACGCGCTATTATCGCCGCGCCGTGACCATCGTGGACGCCGAAGAACTCGGCGGCGCCATGACCGAGAAGCTCGCCGAGCTGTTCGAAGAAAAGGCGCCTGCACCCTCGCGCGGCAAGCGCCGCCTGCACTGATGAAGCATTCTCTCCGCTGGATCGCTGTGTCTGCGCTTTTGCTGGCCGCAGGCGCGGCGCCCGCGCAGCAAAAACATCCTTTTGCTTCCGTGCCGGTCGCGATCGAGGCGCGCGACATTCCCGCATTCAGCCCGAGAGACCCGAGCCAGCGCCGCTTCGGCGAACTCGAATATATCGGCGGCGCGGTCCTTTCCTCGAAAGAGAAACATTTCGGGGGCATTTCCGGCCTGCACATCCTCCCGGACGGGCGGCGCTTCATCGCGCATTCGGATCGCGGCAACTGGTTTCGCGGCAGCTTCACCTTCGACGGCGACCGCATCACCGGAATCCAGAACGCCGAGATGACACCGATGCGCGGACCCCGCGGGCGGCTCTCGGCGAGCCGCTGGTTCGACACCGAAGCACTCACCGCCGACGGCGAAACGCTCTATGTCGGCATCGAGCGCGAGCACCAGATTCTGCGCTACAACCGCTTCGGCGAGATCGGCATTCCGATCCCCGTTCCGGCGGAGATTTCCGATCTTCCCAACAATCAGGGTCTCGAAGCGCTCGCCTTCGTGCCGCGTAACATGCCGCTCGGCGGCAGCCTGATCGCCATTGCCGAACGCGCGCTGGAGCCGAACGGCAATATCAGGGCCTTCATCCTGAACGGCGGGAAATGGTCGAACTTCACGATCAGGCGCATCGGCGAGTTCGACGTCAGCGATGCCGCGATTTCGCCGAGCGGACATCTGGTTCTGGTCGAGCGCTATTTCCGCTTCTACTCCGGCGTTCACCTGCGGATCCGCGCGATCGCACTTTCGGACATCAAGCCGGACACGCTCGCCGACGGCAAAATACTGCTCGAAGCGGACAGCGGTTTCGAGATCGACAACATGGAAGCGCTCAGCATTACGACAAACGCGGCCGGCCGGATCGTGCTGACGCTCGTCTCCGACAACAACTTCAATTTCCTCCAGCGTACGATCCTGCTGCGCTTCTACTGGCCGCAATAAAAAACCCGCCGAAAACGGCGGGTTTTTCAAATCCGACTTCGCGAAGCTTAGCTTGCCTCAGCGAGCTTCTTCTTGATCTTCTTCTTCAAAAGAAGCACGCGCGAGGACAGGTTGCCGTCGCGGGCCTTGATCAGAAAAGCGTCGAGGCCGCCGTTGTGATCGACGGACTTCAGCGCGTTGGTGCTGACGCGCAGGCGCACGTTCTGCTTCAGCGCATCGCTCTGCATCGTGACGTTCACGAGGTTCGGCAGGAAGCGGCGCTTGGTCTTGATATTGGAGTGGCTGACCTTGTGGCCCACGAGGACACCCTTGCCGGTCAGTTCGCAGCGACGAGACATCGTCTAAATCCTTGCAGTCATAAGGCGATCCGACCGGGTCCAAGCCCGCCGCCGCCACAGGGGGTAAAAAGCGAGGCATCTCCATAGTGAGGGGGGCCAAAGGCGTCAAGCCAAGCCGGGTTGCCCGTCTCGGCCGTCTGAGGGCGGCTGAACCGGGCGCTCCGAGCCACAGTTAAGACTCAAACCTCACCCACGGGAGCTTTCCTTCCGGGACTACGCTAATCCGCAGCCGTTCGCCGGATTTGCTATGATTCCCGCAACTGAATCGGCCCCTCGGGTCCATCAATGGAAAGAACGAGCCTGATGCGCCGTCTTGCTGCCGCAGCCGCCGCCCTTTTTCTCGTGGTGCAAGCTCTCTTGGTGCAAGCCACCGGCGCCGCCGCCCAGACCACCCGGCTCGATGCTGTCTACTCCATTCACCTGACCGGCATTCCGATCGGCCAGGGTGCGGTGATCCTCGATATCAACCAGACCGGCTTTGCCGCCGCGGGCACCGCAAAATTCACCGGGCTCGTGCGGATGATCTCCAAGGGCGAAGGCACTTCGACCGTACGCGGCTCCTTTCAGGCGAACCGCGTGATCTCCAGCATCTTCTCGACGCAGTCGAATACGAGCGACCGCAACGAGAAAATCGAGATCGTGGTCGAAAACGGCTTCGCCAAGGAATTCTCGGTGATGCCGCCGCCGCGCGATCTCGACAAGAACCGCGTACCGCTTACGCAGGCCGCCCGCACCAATGTCGTCGATCCGCTGAGCGCAGGACTGATGCTCGTGTCGGCGCCGGGCGACGTCCTGAACCCGCAGTCCTGCAATCGCACGATCCCGATCTTCGACGCGCGTTTCCGCTACGACGTCGTGCTCTCCTATCTGCGCACCGAGACGGCGCCGAAAAAAATCGACGGCTACGATGGCGCAGTTCTCGTCTGCCAGGCGCGCTACGTCCCGGTCGCGGGACACCGCACCGACAGACCGCAGGTCGAGCAGCTCGCGAAGAACAAGGAATTGTTCGTATGGCTCGCGCCGGTCGCAGGCACCCGGGCGCTGATCCCGATCAAGGTTTCGATTGCGACCGGAATCGGCACCATGGTGGTCGAAGCCACGCACTTTCGCGCGACCCAGCGCTAAGCCTCAATTCGGCCCTCTCTGATCGGACACAATGACGACTTGGCTGCGCCGGCCCGCGAGGGTCCGGAATGGAGTCGATCATGCGTCGCGCCGCGATCCCCGCCCTGCTGCTTCTTGCCGCCAGCGCTTCCGGAACCGCCGCCCAGACCACCCGGCTGGACGCGACTTACTCCGTGTATCTCACCGGCATTCCGGTCGGACGGGCATCCGTGACCATCGACCTGAGCGAGAGCGGCTTTTCCGTTTCGGGCAGTGCGAGGACCGCAAAGTTCATCCGGATCCTGTCGAAGGGCGAAGGTTCGGCGACCGTGCGCGGGACGCTCCAGGCCAACCGCATACTCTCCAGTGTTTTCTCGGGCCGCTACACGTCAAGCCGGCGCGAGCAGAAGATCGAGATCAGTACGGAAAACGGAACGGTCAAAAACATTTCGATCGAGCCGCCGCTGCCCGCCGTCGATGAACGCCGGATAGCGATTACGAAGGAGTCCCGGAAGAATGTCGTCGATCCGCTGAGCGCCGCGCTGGCGCTTGTCTCGTCGAAAGCCGAGCTGCTCAACCCGGAATTCTGCAACCGGACGCTGCCGGTTTTCGACGGACGCTATCGCTTCGACGTCGTGCTCTCGTATCTCCGCACTGAAACCGTATCCGGAGCGAGTGATGGCTATCGGGGCCCTGCACTTGTCTGCCGGGCGCGTTACGTTCCGATTGCGGGCCATCGCAAGGATGCGGAGGCGGTCGGGCAGATGGCGAAGAACCGCGACATGCTCGTCTGGCTGGCGCCGGTCCAGGGCACGCGCGTGCTGGTGCCGATCAAGGCTTCGCTCTCAAGCCCGATCGGCAACTTCACCGTGGAAGCCACGCGCTTCAGGACAAGCTCCCACTGAGCGGCCGGCCGAATTAACGAATTTCCGGCGCGCGTGCTGAAGGCTGCGTTGCGCGCCTGCCTATTTCGTATCTTCCGGATTGCAGAACACGAGATGTGGTGAGAACGAAGCTCGAAACCGTTCCGAGTCAGCGATTCGGACGCGATTCGTTCCAGACTCGTTCCGAATCTTACCGGAATCCGAAAAATGGAGTTGAAGCTGTCACGAAACGGGACGGCGCAACCACATGAGACTCAAGACTGAATCGCAATCGCCGGCGCCGCCGGATTAACTTTCGGCGGCCTCGCAAAACGCCGATAATGCAGAAGAAGGCCGGAGCCTAGTGATAATCCGCAGCAGAAGAACTACATGCGGCGTGAACGCAGCAGGAAACCCGGTGGAGTCGGTGATTCGGACGCGATTCGTTCCGAGCTCGTTCCATTCGTTAAGAGAAACCGGAGAATCCGATTCAAATTGTAGCGAAACGGTACAGTTCGCGCAGAAATCCGGCTTAGAGCGTTGCTGAAAACTTCTCCCACATCCTTCGCCGACCCTTCGCGCCGCGGGCGCGGCGTCACCGCCGTGCTTGGGCCCACCAATACCGGCAAGACGCATCTCGCGATCGACCGCATGCTCGCGCATTCGAGCGGACTGATCGGACTTCCGCTGCGGTTGCTCGCGCGCGAGGTCTATCAGCGCTGTGTCGCGCGGGTGGGCGCGGACAATGTTGCGCTGATTACCGGCGAAGAAAAAATCCGCCCGAAGAACCCGCGTTACTGGGTATCGACCGTCGAGGCGATGCCGAAAGACATCGACGTCGCCTTCGTCGCGGTGGACGAGGTGCAACTCGCCTCGGACTTCGAGCGCGGCCATCTCTTCACGGATCGGGTGCTCAATCTGCGCGGCCGCGAAGAGACCTGGCTCCTGGGTGCCGCGACCGTGCGCGGGATTCTCACCAAGCTCCTGCCGGGCATGGATGTGATCCAGCGTCCTCGCCTCTCGATGCTGACCTTCGCGGGAGAGAAGAAACTCACGCGCCTGCCGCGCCGCTCCGCGATCGTCGCGTTCTCGGCGGATGAAGTTTATGCGATCGCCGAGCTGATCCGCCGCCAATCGGGCGGTGCTGCGGTCGTGCTCGGTGCGCTAAGCCCGCGTACCAGAAACGCGCAGGTCGAGATCTTCCAGTCGGGCGACGTCGATTATCTGGTCGCGACCGATGCGATCGGCATGGGCCTGAACCTCGATGTCGATCACGTCGCATTCGCATCCGACCGGAAGTTCGACGGCTATCAGTTCAGGCAGCTATCGGCTGCCGAGATGGCGCAGATCGCGGGCCGCGCAGGACGCGCGCAGCGCGACGGTACTTTCGGAACGACGGGCCGCTGCCGGCCATTCGAGCCGGAACTCGTCGAGCGGCTGGAAACGCACACCTTCGAACCGGTGAAAGTGTTGCAGTGGCGCAACCACGAACTCGATTTTTCGTCCTTACGAGCGCTGGAAGCGAGCCTCGCCGTCATTCCGCGCGAGGAGGGCCTCACACGCGCGCCGATTGCCGACGACATGCTGGTACTCGAGCGCGCGGCCCGCGACCCCGAAATCGCCGATCTCGCGAGGAATCCGGATGCCGTCCGCAAATTGTGGGCTGTGTGTCAGATTCCTGACTACCGGAAAGTAGCACCCGCGGCGCATTCCGAACTCGTCCTCACCCTCTATGGATTTTTGATGCGGGAGGGTAGCATCCCCGCCGACTGGATCGCCGAACAGGTGGCCCTTGCCGACCGGCCTGAAGGCGACATCGACACGCTTTCGAACCGCATCGCGCAAGTGCGAACCTGGACCTTCGCGGCAAACCGCCCCGACTGGTTACGCGATCCGGAACACTGGCAAGGCATCACGCGCGCCGTCGAAGACCGTCTCTCCGACGCTTTGCATGAACGCCTTACCCAACGCTTCGTTGACCGCCGCACCAGCGTGCTGATGCGGCGCCTGAGAGAGAACACGCGCTTGGAGACTGAAGTAAAGGAAAGCGGTGAGGTGGTCGTTGAGGGCCACGTCATCGGACGCTTGCAGGGTTTCGAATTCGCAGCCGATGCTTCCGGTGGCGGACCCGACGCAAAAGCACTGAGAGCGGCGGCGCAGAAGGCGCTCGCGGGCGAAATCGAAAAGCGCGCGGATGAGATCGACAAAGCCGGCGACGACAGGATCGTGCTGGCGAACGACGGTCTCTTGCGCTGGAACGGCGAACCGGTAGCAAAGCTTGCCGCGGGCGACGTCGCCCTGAAGCCGCAGACGCAGCTGATCGCCGACGAACAGCTCACCGGACCCTCGCGCGACAAGGTCGCGGAGCGCATCAGCCGCTGGATCGACGCGCATATCGAAAAACTGCTCGGGCCGCTGAATGCACTCGCGAAGGCCGAGGACGTGACCGGCATGGCGCGCGGCGTCGCGTTCCAGCTCGTGGAATCGCTCGGTGTGCTGGATCGCGAGAATGTCGCCGATGAAGTGAAAGGGCTCGATCAGGAAGCGCGCGCGCAGCTACGCAAATACGGCGTGCGGTTCGGCGCCTATCACGTCTATGTGCCGGCGCTCTTGAAGCCCGCGCCGCGCCAGCTTGCGCTGACCTTGTGGGCGCTCAAGCACGGAGGTCTCGCGCAGAAGGGCATGAGCGAACTGCCCGCGCTCGCCTCCTCCGGCCGCACCTCGATCCCGAACGATCGTGAAATTCCGAAGTCGCTCTATCGCGCGGCTGGCTATCGCGTCGCGGGCACGCGGGCCGTGCGCGTGGATATTCTCGAGCGGCTCGCCGATCTCATCCGGCCCGCGATCGCCTGGAAGCCGAGCGCGCCGGGCGAAAGGCCCGCGGGCGCAATCGACGGCTTCGGCTTCACGGTTTCGGTCGGCATGACCTCGCTGGTCGGCTGCGCCGGGGATGACTTCGCATCGATCCTGAAAGCGCTCGGCTATCGCATGGACCGGCGCCCCGCGCCGGCAGAGCAGAAGGCGGAAGCCGCGCAGGAAACGCCTGCGGCCGATACTCCTGCGGCGGAAACGGCAGAAGTACCGGCCGACGCCGCTCCGGTTCGGGAAGACGTGGAAACTACTGCCGAGACCGAAGCTGCGCCAACGGCAGAAGCAGAATCCGGAGCACCTGTTCCGGAAACAGAAGCATCCGCAGCCGAAGTGCCGATGATCGAGGTCTGGCGTCCGGGCCGTCCGCGCGAGCAGCGCAAGCCTGAGCGCAAACGGCCGCCGCGCAAAGAAGCGGGAACAGGCGATGCGCCGAAAGAAGGCGCAGCCGGCACGAGCGCGGAACAACCGCGTCACGAGCGGCGCGGAAAACACGGCAAGGAGCGCGACAAGGACCGCAACAAGGATCGCGGCAAGCGCGACGGCGGCAGCTTCAAGCCGCGTCCCGAGCGCAAGGAAAAGCCGCTCGATCCGAACTCGCCGTTCGCATCGCTCATGGCGCTCAAGGAAAAACTCGAGGCCGACAAGAAGGGCAAGGGTTGAACGACGGGTTGCGCGAGACCACCGTCTCCACCCAGCGCCTCGACCGCTGGATCTGGCATGCGCGGATCGTCAAGACGCGCACGATTGCGGCAAGTCTCGTCAGCGAAGGTCATGTCCGCGTGAACGGCGAACGGGCCGAAGCCCCCGCGCGCCCAATCAGGCCCGGCGACGTGCTCACGATTGCGCTGCCCGCGCGCGTGCGGGTGCTGAAGGTGACCGGCATATTGTCGCGCCGGGCTGATGCAGGATCGGCGCGCGGTCTATATGAGAGTGTGAACGCGCAAAGCTGATCCTTGACCCGCGCGCTTGGCAAAGATGAAGCCCTGCGCTAGTCCGCAGCCCGCCACCAGATCGAGCCGGCCATGACCTACATCGTCAACGACAAGTGCATTCGCTGCAAATACATGGATTGCGTCGAAGTCTGTCCGGTGGACTGCTTCTACGAAGGCGAGAACATGCTCGTCATCCACCCGGACGAGTGCATCGACTGCGGCGTCTGCGAGCCCGAATGTCCGGCCGACGCGATCAAGCCTGACACCGTGCCGGGCATGGAGAAGTGGATCGCGCTGAACGCCGAATACGCGAAGGTCTGGCCGAACATCACGATCAAGCGCGACCCGCCCGCGGACGCCAAGGACTGGGAAGGCGTCGAGGGCAAAGAGCAATATTTCTCCGACAAGCCGGGAGAAGGCGACTAAGGCCGCTAGAGCCCGCTACCGTCTCGCGGTAACCATACCCGGCCTGCGTTTTTGCTCGCAGCGCGGCAAACCATTGATTTTTTGGGAAATTGTGCTATATTTCCCACAGTCGCCCGTTTTGATCGCAAGATATAGGGCGCTCCGAGGAGCCGCCCGACCGAAACCCTGTGCCAGACGCCGTTTTCACACGCCCCGCAGCATGCGGAGCGCGAGGAATGGGCATCGTTACGGGGTCTCAACTGGCGCCTGACGGAACTTTAGTCGCGTAAGGCCGGTATGCCCGGTGCAGGAGCAGAAGCCAGAATGACCACCCCGAAGAAGACCCAGACCCGCCACGGTTTCAAGACGAACGAGTTCATCGTTTATCCGGCTCACGGCGTCGGTCAGATCGTTCGCATCGAGGAGCAGGAAGTCGCGGGCTACAAGCTCGAGCTTTTCGTCATCTCGTTTGCCAAGGACAAGATGACGCTTCGCGTCCCGACTTCGAAGGCGGCTTCGGTCGGCATGCGCAAGCTCGCGGGTCCGGATATCGTCAAGAAGGCGCTCGAAACGCTCAAGGGCCGCGCCCGCATCAAGCGCACCATGTGGTCGCGCCGCGCGCAGGAATACGAAGCGAAGATCAACTCCGGCGACCTGATCCAGATCGCGGAAGTCGTGCGCGATCTCTTCCGCTCGGAAACGCAGCCGGAACAGTCCTATTCCGAACGCCAGCTTTACGAAGCAGCGCTCGACCGCATGGTCCGCGAACTTTCGGCGGTCGAAGACGTGACCGAAACCGAAGCGGCGAAGATGATCGAAGCGCAGCTCATGAAGGCGCCGACGCGGAACAAGGCGAAGGCCGAAGGCGACGAGCAGGAAGCCGCCGCCTGAAAGAATTCGGAAGAATGAAAATAAGAAAAGGCCCGGAGTGATCCGGGCCTTTTTCTTTGTCCGCTAGTCGGTGACGATCTTCACATATTCGCCGGGCGTGAGCTTCGCTCCGCGCTGCAATCCGTTGAGCACGAGAAAGCGCTCCAGATTGCGGTCGGGAAAGGCCGAACGGCGCGCAAGCCGGTCGATCGTGTCGCCCGCCACGACCCGGTAGAACCTGATCTTCAGCGGCTTGATGGTTTGCGCCTCTTCCCGCCCGACGCCGCGGAAGCTCGAAGCCGCCTGCCGGAACGAGGATTCCAGTTGCGGCGACAGTTCGCGCGCCGCGAAGGCGATCCGGTAGACATCTCCGCCGAAACGGATCGCAAACAGCCGGAACGACCACTGCTCGCCGCGTGCCGTCGCGGTCGCCGCTTCGAAGCCGTTGATCCGGAAGGTTTCGATCGTCGCGGGGTCGATGCCTTCGACCCAGCCCTTCGAGATGTACTCGGGAAGCGACTGGGACTCGCTCACTCGCACAGCATCGAGCCGCAGCGCCTCGCGCCCGTTCTGTGTGGCGCCCAACACCGCCTGCGGTGTGTTCTCCAGCGCAAAACCCTCGGGCGCCGTGAAAGCAAAGCCGAGATTCGGATGCAGGAAGTTTCGTCCGCGGACGTAGCCTTCCTTCGGATCGTCGCCATAGGTAACGCCGTCGAGCGCGCGCAGGAACGCTTCGCGGTCGCGCTCGATCGCCTTCGGATTTACGAACTGCTTCGCGTTGGCGACCGCAATCGAAATCCGCTCCGGCGTCGAGGGATGGCTCGAGAGGAAATCGAGATCCTTCGGCTGCCCGCTGCCGAGCGTCGCCGAGCGCAGTTCCGCGAAACGGCCCATCGAAGTAAGGAAGCGCGAGGCGCCGAAGGGATCGTATCCGGCACGCGAGGCGATGCCGACGCCGACCGCATCGGCTTCGAGTTCCTGGCCGCGGGAAAAGGTCGCAATCGAAAGCCGCGAACGGGCAAGCGCCAGCGCGCCCAGTTGCGGGTCGCTCAGGGTGTCCGAGATCGCCCGGCTGTTCAGAACCGCGGCCCTTATCTGTTCCTCACGGATCGCGGCATGACGCGCGACCACGTGCGCCATCTCATGCGACAGCACGGAAGCAAGCTCCGAAGTGTCGTTCGCAAGCGAGATGAGCCCGCGCGTGACGTAAAGCGAGCCGCCGGGCAGCGCGAAGGCGTTGATCGCAGGCGAGTTCAGGATCGTGACGCGATATTTGAGTTCCGGCTTTTCCGAAGCCTGTTCGAGGCGGTTGATGGTCTGCTCGACAAGCGCCTGCAACGCGGGCGCGCGATAGATGCCGCCATAGGTCGAGACCAGACGTTCGTGTTCCTTTCGCTGCGCGGGCGGCAGCGAATCGGCGATCGCATCGGGCTCGCGCCTGATGTCGCCGAACCCGAAGTTCTCGAGACTGATCGTCGAACAGGACGCAAGCGCGGCCGCGAGCAAGGCTCCGCCTGCGACAGAGCGGAATCTCTTGAGATGCTGCGTGAGCCGTTGCGTCATTCGCTCTTCGGGAATTCTCTGAATCCGGAAAAGTCAGTCCAGGATTTCGTCAGTCCAGGAGTTCGATAGCCTGCGCGCGGTTAATTTCCATGGCGGGCCCGCCCCAGGAAAACAGGATACCTCTAACGCGTACCCGCTTCCCGCGCCAGCTTTTCGGATCGGAACCTTGTCCGGTCAGGCTTTTCCGGACGGAATCGGGCACGATGATCGTAAAATCTTCCTTGAAGCGCCGGCCGAAATCGAGATAGAGGCGCCTGCGCGCCTCGCCCACGCGGCGGATTGTTCCTTCGACAACTGCGAATCGGCCATCGGCGGCCAACAGCGCCGCCTCGTTGTGCGCATCCATCACGCCGAACTTTGCTTCGTTCCATATCGCCGTGCGCGCCGAACGGGCAACGGCTTCAAACCCGAGCAGCGCTTTCACGCATTTCTCGCCGGCTGCCGGGAAAACCCGCACGGAGCCGCGCCTGAGCAACTCGGCTTCGAGCCAGATTTTATCCTCGATCGATACCGCTTGAACGGAAATCCTTCCGTAGCGGTCCTTCTCCTCCGACGAGAGATAGAACGTCGCCCGCTTTCCGTTCGCGATTTCGCCAAGCACTTCTTTCGAGCGCTGCATCGCGGCCCGATCGGCGTCGAGCGGCAAGGGCGCGATGACGTTTGCGAAACGCACGAGCCGGCCGTCCGAGAGCTTCAGTGAAGCGCCGTCGAGAGCCTCGGCGATCTGCACGGCTACGGGTTTGCCACCGCAGATTTCCGGCGTCTCGGCCACGGCAGGTCGGATGCTCCAAAGCACCGTCGCGCAGATCAGGAAAACGCGGAAACCGTGGGCAGCCATGCAGTCCCGATCCTGCGACAGCGGATAAGCGCTGCAAAGGCCCTGCCCGCTGTGTTAGACCCTGAGCCGAAGCCGGGGTCCCGTAGCTCAGCCGGATAGAGCAGCGGTTTCCTAAACCGAAGGTCGGGGGTTCGATTCCCTCCGGGACCGCCAGTTCCTAATCCGGCCACATCCCTTGTTCATGGCTGGTGATCCGGTTCTGACATTCGTATGTCGTTTCAGCAGGCGCTTTTACGAATGTCAGAACCGAAGGATCACTAGAAGGAAAAATTCTCTAGTATCCTTTCGTGTCCGGCGTTCGTCACGAATGTGCCTCAATGGAAACGAACGCCGGACACGGGATACTGGCGTAACGAGATTCCTCCGAAATTCCCGGCGAAGAGAAGACATGGCATTGATTCTGCGCAAACCCATCCTCCTGCTCATTGGCCTTGCGGCGTTCGCGCTCCCTGCGCTCGCACAAAGCCAGCAGAACAATGCCGACATTCGCGTGCGGCTCGAAACCATCAACTCGGTCTTCGAATATGTCGAAACCGGCATCACACCCACGAGCCGCCGCTCCGAGCTGACCCGCCTCCGCAACGCGATCGAACCGCTACGCAGCGAACTTTCGCAGATCATCGAGAACCTTCAGCCGCGCCTGAGCGAATTCGATACGCGCATCAAGGCGCTCGGCGCCGCTCCCGGCAAGGACGCGCCTGCGGAAGACTCGAATATTTCCGATCAGCGCAAGCAACTCGGCGCGCAGCAGGCCGAGATTGACGGCCTCATGAAACAGGCGCGCGTGCTGGTCACGCGCGGCGATCAGCTTGCGGCACGCATCGAGGAAATCCGCCGTGCAAGGCTGACCGAACGGATGTTCGAGCGCTCGATGAGCATTCTCGATCCGAAGCTGTGGCTTGGCGCCGCGCAGGCCGTGCCGGCGGAGATCGATGCCGCGATCGGTTCTTCGCGCGAATGGTATAATACCGTTTCAGCCTATCCGGGCGTTCTGCAAAGCGCTTTGGTTGCGATCCTGCTTTGCATCGGCGCCGTACTCGGCATTTTCCTCGCGCAGCGCTGGCTCAGCCGCTACTTCAGGCAGAGCAGCGGCCATCCGCAGTACGCGCCGCTGCCGCGCCTGCGGCGCGCGAAGGCGGCGCTGCGCGATTCCATTCTCGGCGCACTCGCGCTGCCGCTCGCGCTCTACGTAGTCATCGAGATTCTTTCCTCGTTCGATTTCCTGATCGAACGCGCGCATCAATCCGCGATCGGCATTCTCGCGGCCGTGACCCTCTATGCGGCAGGCCGCGCGCTGGCTTCCGCGCTGTTGCGGCCGAACGACTTGCCGCGCCGTGTCCTTTACATCAGCGACGAAACCGCAGCGCGGTTTTACAGCTACGCAACCTATGGACTGCTGGTGGCGGCGATCGGCGCCTCGCTCAACATCGTTCACCGCGGTCTTGGCGCCCCGCGCGTGATGATCACCGCAACCAGCGCGCTGATGGCCGGGCTGATTGCGATCATCATCATCCGCGCGCTGCTCAAGACGCGCGAGGCCGTCGTGGAAGCCAAGGAGGAGCCCGCTCCGAACTGGCTCAGGTTGGCGCTCTGGATCGTCGCCATGGTGATCCTCGGCAGCGTGCTGACCGGATATATCTGGCTCGCGTCGTTTCTCACGAGCCGGCTCATTCACGCGGCCATCGTGATTGCGAGCGCCTATGTCATCCTGTCCCTGATCGACGCCTATTTCGACGAGGGCCTTCAGGCGCACACGCAGCGCGGGCGTTCCTTCGCCTCCACGCTCGGCATCCGTACGCAGAGCCTCGAACTTGCCGCGGCGCTGTTCGCAGGTGCCGCCCGCGTGCTCGTCTACATCGTCGCAATCTTCCTGATCGTCGGGAACTGGGGCACGTCGCTCACCGACCTCGCCGCAAGTTTCGACCGCGCATCCTTAGGTATCGAGTTCGGCAAGCTCCGCGTATCGCTCTACGACATCGGCGCATCGATCCTGGTGCTCGTGGTCGGCATCTATCTCTCGCGCGCCGTGCAGCGATGGCTGTCGGACACGGTGTTGACGCGGACGAGCCTCGACCAGAGCCTGAAGAACTCGATCTCCACCATCGCCGGCTATGCCGGCGTGATTGCCGCGATCTCGCTTGCGCTCGGAAGGCTCGGGCTGAACCTCGAGAACATTGCGCTCGTCGCCGGCGCGCTCTCCGTCGGCATCGGTTTCGGCCTGCAATCGATCGTCTCGAACTTCGTCTCCGGGCTCATCCTGCTGACCGAACGCCCGATCAAGGTCGGCGACATGGTGAACGTGAAAGGCAACGAAGGTCATGTGCGCCGCATCAGCGTGCGTTCGACCGAGGTCGAGACCTTCGATCGCGCGAGCGTCATCATTCCGAACTCGGAGCTCATTACGAGCGCGGTGACGAACTGGACGCACAAGAACCAGATCGCGCGGATCGCGGTGAAGGTGGGTGTGGCTTATGACTCCGACGCCGAGAAAGTCCGCGAACTCCTGATCGCCGAAGCGAAGCGCCACCCGAGGGTCATGAAAGACCCGGAGCCGGTGGTGTTCTTCATGAACTTCGGCGACAGCGCGCTCAACATGGAGCTTCGCTGCATCGTCGATTCCGCGAACTTCATGCTTTCCACGAAGAGCGACCTGCACTTTGCGATCCTCAAGGCGTTCCGGGAAAACGGGATCGAGATTCCTTTCCCGCAGCAGGACATGCGCATCATCGATCCTTCGAACCGCGTGATCGGCTCGCTGCGCACGAGCGGCAGTGCAGGCGGAAACGACGCCGGGGAACCGGATTCCATTCCGGATGCACCGGCAAGCAAGCGTTAAACACTTGGGAGTAACGACGGGACTCTCATGCGGCGGAGAATCATGGATATTTGCACCGTACTCGGCTTTCTGGCGCTCGCCGGCTGCGCAACGCCCGAAGCGCCGCAACAGCCTGCGTTTTACGACAACCTCGCCCGCGCCGAAGCGCAGGTGAACATCAACGCCGCCGCGTCGCTGCTTTCGGATTATCGCCGCAAGAACGGCCTGCCGCCGGTCGAAATCGACACGCGGCTCGTGGAGATGGCAGACGCGCAGGCGAAAGCCATGGCGAAGCGCAATCAGGTCACGCACGATCCGGGCGGCCGCGGATTCAACAAGCGTCTGAAGGCTTCGGGCTTCGAGGCGAAATCGGCGGCGGAGAATGTCGGCGCCGGCTATCACACGCTCGCGGAAGCCTTCTCCGGCTGGCGCGACTCGCCTTCGCACAACAAGAACATGCTGCTTTCCGGCGCTACCCGGATGGGAATCGCGACCGCCTACGCACCGAACTCCAAGTACAAGGTGTTCTGGGCGCTCGTACTCGCGGAACCGGACAAGTAGCGCTACAACGCTTCCCGGAAGAAACAGGCCGGAGAAGCGAAGAATGTTGCCGAGGGCGAACGGTTTCGACGAACTGACGCGGAACTTCCGCTGGCAGATTCCGGCCCGCTACAACATCGGCGTCGATATTTCCGACAAGTGGGCCGCGATCGATCCTTCGCGCGCCGCCATCATTCACGTGCATCCGGACGGTCGCAGCGAAACGTTTTCGTTCGGCTGGCTCTCCGAAACATCCAATCGGCTTGCGAACGCGCTGCGCGCAAAAGGCGTCGAGCGCGGCGACCGCGTCATCATTTACATGCCGCAGGCACCGGAAGTCGCTGCCTGCCATGCCGCGATCACGAAGCTCGGCGCTGTCGTGCTTCCTGTCGCGATCGTGTTCGGCCCGGAGGCGATTGCCTACCGGCTGCAAAACTCCGGCGCGAAGGCCGTCATCACCAACGCGCAGGGTGCGGCACGGATCGCAGAGATCCGCGCCGAAGCGCCGGAATTGAAGCTCGTCGCCTCCGTCGACGGCGCCGCCGGCGGCGCAGAAGATTTCGCAGCACTGATCGCGCAGGCATCATCTTCGTTCACGCCGGTAGACACCTCGCCCGATGACCCGGGGCTCATGATGTACACCTCCGGCACCACGGGGCAGCCGAAGGGTGCGCTGCATGCGCACCGCGTCGTGCTCGGCCATCTGCCCGGCGTGGAGATGCCACACGATCTGTTTCCGAAACCCGGCGACCTGTTCTGGACGCCAGCCGACTGGGCCTGGGCCGGCGGCCTGCTCGACGTGCTCCTGCCGTCGCTCCATCACGGCGTGCCGGTGGTCTCGCGCAAGTTCGACAAGTTCGATCCGGAAGAAGCCTATGCGCTGATGGCGAAGCAAAACATCCGCAACGTCTTCATCCCGCCGACCGCGCTGCGCATGCTGCGCTCGGCGAAGAACCCGCGCGGCCGCCACGATCTGAAGCTGCGCACACTCGGCTCCGGCGGAGAATCGCTCGGCGCGGAAACCTACGACTGGGGCAAGGAAGCCTTCGGTCTCGTCATCAACGAGTTCTACGGCCAGACCGAATGCAATCTCGTGCTCGGCTCCTGCCACATGCTCGGCGTATCGAAGCCGGGCGCGATCGGAAAAGCCATTCCGGGTCACGAAGTCGCGGTCATTCGCGCCGACGGCTCGCGTTGCGAGCCGGAAGAACTCGGTCAGATCGCCGTGAAGCGGCCGAACCCGGTGATGTTCCTCGAATACTGGAAACGGCCCGAAGCGACCCGCGACAAGTTCGTCGGCGACTGGATGCTCACGGGCGATCAGGGCGTGATGGACGGCGAAGGCTATTTCTTCTTCGTCGGGCGCGACGACGACGTGATCACGTCCTCAGGCT
>CAZFPR010000048.1:10709-18077 GCA_964521045.1 uncultured Hyphomicrobiales bacterium | reverse complement strand
TTGGCTGGGACGACAACAAGTGGCTACCGCGGCAACTTCTCGATCGCAGCGATCGCTTCCGCTGCCGTCGGCATTTCACCTGCGGTGCCGAGCGTCGTCATCGGGCCGCTGCTGACGGGCCCGGAAAGACCGGGCTTGGTCGCGATGAAGATCGCGACCAGCGGCACTTCGAGCGCGGCCGCGAGATGCAAGAGGCCGGTATCGACGCCGACGACCAAAGTCGCGCCGGCGATCAGACCCGCGACATCGCCGAGCGGCTGCTTGTCCGGCACGCGGGCGTTCTTCAGCGCATTCTTGATGCGATGGCTGCGCGCGTGCTCGCGGTCGTTGCCCCAGGGCAGAACCGGCGTGATTCCTTTGGCCTCTAACGCCTTGCCGACTTCGATCCAGCGCTCCTCCGGCCATTCTTTTCTTTCCTGCGCGGTGGCATGAAAGAGAAGTGCGTAGGGCGCGTCCGACACCGGCGCGATGCGTTTGCGGTCGATGCCGTAGTCGGTGCCGCCTTCGACTTTATATCCGAGTGCGGCGGCGGTGAGTGCGCGGTTGCGATCGACTGCATGCAGCTCGCGGCTCACCGTGTGCTTCACGTGATAGAAGCGCGAGGCGAACGATTCGCGGATGGACTTCGCGTCATAGCCGTGCCGCTCGCCGCGTGCCCATTTCGAGAGCACGACGGTCTTCACGAGACCCTGCGTGTCGATGATCTTGTCGAAGCGCTTGAGTTTCAGCTTCGCGCGCAGGCGGCTGACTTCGGCCCAGGTTTTCGAGAAGGTCGAGGGTTTCAGGATCGCCTTGCGCCAGCGGCGCACCGCGACCGGGATCACGTCGTTGACGCCCGGATGCAGCTTCGCGAGCGGGACGTAAGCCTCTTCGACCATCCACGAAATTTTCGCGTCCGGGAAATGCTTCCGCGCGTCGGTGACGGCGGGCATGTGATGGATCACGTCGCCCAGCGAAGAAGTCTTGATGAAAAGAATTTCAGGCATCAGATTTTCTTCGTGCTCCAGACGCGCTCATAGACTTTATATATGCCTTCCGCCTCGCGCTGGATCGCGAACTTTTCCAGCACCCGCGCACGGCCGGCCTTGCCGAATTGAACCGCGCGCTGCGGGTCTTTCATCAGGTTTTCGATCCGCGCGGTCATCGTATCCACGTCTTCGATCTCGACGAGATGGCCGGTGACGTCTTCCTCGACGAGATGGCGCGCAGCACCCGCTTTCGTTGCGACCACGGCAAGTTCGCTCGCCATGGCTTCCAGCGTGGTGAGGCCGAAGCCTTCGTTCCGCTGCGGGCCGACGAAGACGGTGAGCTTGCGGAACCAGCCCGGCACGTCGTTCTCCGGCAACTCGCCCAGAAACACGACGCGCTTTGCGAGGCCTGCGTCTTCGACTTTCTTTTTCAGCGCCGCTTCCCACTCTTTTTCCTGCGGGGTCGCGAGGCCGATCACGACCGCGGTGAAATCCGGATAGCGCGGCAAGAGGCGGCACATCGATTCGATGAAGAGATCGGTGCCCTTCTGCGAGCGGATGCGGCCGAAAACGCCGATGCCGTATTTGCCGGGCAGGCCGGTCGTAGCCCACTCGGCAGCGCGGTTTTCGGACGGGCGATAGCGCTCCGCATCGACGCCATGAAAAACCACGGTCGAAGGAAAGGTGAGAAAGCTCGCGGCGTCGGGAGACGGACAGATGATCGCGTCCATCTTGCTCATCAGCCAGCGCGAGAAGCGCTTGTGCTTGCGCTGCGCGGCCGAGGTGAACACCATGCCGAGCTTCAGGCCGAGAAATTTCTTGAGCAGAAGCCCGACGATCATCTCGTCGTTGCGGCGCGCATGCCAGATGCGGAAGGGTTTGCCCGGCGGCACTGAGCGCCCGAGGCTGCGCACGTCTTTCAGCGAGATCGTCGGCACACCGGGCGCGGTCCAGCGCAGGCCGACGAGCGCGGTCTTGGCCAGCTTCGCCATCTGCGGTGCGACCGCCAGAATCGTGGTCGTGACCCCCGAATAGCGCTTGTGCAGGCAGGGGTGCAGGACTTCGAGGGCCTTCAGATCGTCGGTGGAAAGCATGCCGGGATTTGCTATTAGGAAAGGACGGGACGAATTGCCCTGATTTCGGACGAAGCGCAAGGATTGCTGAGTATGACCCGCACGCTCGAGACGCTGAAAATCAAGCTCTACACCGACGGTGCCGAAAAGGCGCAGATCGTGGAGATGGCGAAGCAGAAGCATATCGCGGGCTTCACCACGAACCCGTCGCTGCTCAAGAAGGCGGGGGTAACCGACTACGAGGCCTATGCGCGCGATCTGGTCGCGGCCGTGCCTGATCGGCACATCTCGTTCGAAGTCTTGTCCGACGACATCCCGGAGATGATCGCGCAGGCGCGCCTCATCACCACCTGGGGCAAGAACGTCTATGTGAAGCTGCCGGTCATCAATACGCGCGGCGAGACGCTCTATGAGGCGATCAACACGCTCTCGAAGGACGGCGTGAAAATCAACGTCACCGTGATTTGCACCGTGGAGCAGGTCGAGCGCGCGACCGCGGCGCTCGCGGGCAATGCGCCTGGTTGTACCTCGGTGTTCGCGGGCCGGCTTGCCGATCTCGGCATCGACTACAGGCCTGCGGTGTCGCTCGCGGTGAAGTTCGCGAATCAAGCGAAGAACGTCGAAGTGATCTGGGCCTCGACCCGCGAGGTCTGGAACGTGATCGAGGCGAACGATATGGGCACGCACATCATCACCGCGCCCGCCGATATCCTCAAGAAATTGAAAGCGCTCGGCACCAAGACCGCGGCCGATCTCGCGCTCGACGGCGTGAAAGCGTTCCGGGACGATACGCTTTCCGCGGGTCTCGACCTGCCCGGCGCAAAAATGCGCCAGACCGCCGCGGAATAGGACACTGTAATCCTAGGACACGATTTGTGAGCCCTCAGGGGTTCCGGCTCCCGGAGGGGCGGGGTATCCGTGCCCCACGGTCAGGGGACTTTTGAGGGGTTTACGGTGGCGTCCAGCAAATCGAGCGCGAGCGAGCGCATTCTGCGGGTTGGCGTCATCGGCGCCGGTGTCATGGGCCGCAACCATGCGCGTGTGCTTTCCGAACTTCCAGGTGTGGAGCTCGTCGGCGTTGCCGATCCCGATGCCGGCCGCGCCGCGCAGGCCGCAGGCCAGGCCGAGGGCGCCGAAGTCTTTTCCGACCACAAGGAACTGATCGCGCGCAAGGTCGATGCGGTCGTCGTCGCGGCGCCCACGCCGCTGCATCACCAGATCTCGCTCGAACTGATCGACGCGGGTGTCGCACTTCTCGTCGAGAAGCCGATCGCGACCACGGTCGAGCAGGGCCGGGAGATCGTTACCGCCGCCGCGCGCAACGGTGTCACGCTCGCGGTCGGTCATGTCGAGCGTTTCAACCCGGCGGTGCAGGCGGTGAAGCAGGCGCTCGCGGGCGAAGAAATTCTTTCCATCGGCATTACGCGCGTCGGCCCGTTCCCTCCGCGCATGTCCGATGTCGGCGTCGTGATCGACCTCGCCGTGCACGACATCGATCTCATCCGCTGGTTCACCGAATCCGAAATCGCGGAAGTGCAGCCGCAGATTTCTTCCGTGATCGCCGAGCGCGAGGATATTGCGCTCTTGCAGTTCCGCACCGCGAACGGTGTGCTCGCGCACATCAATACGAACTGGCTGACGCCCTTCAAGGCGCGCACCGTGCAGGTCGCGACCCGCGACAAATACGTGATGGCCGATCTGCTCACGCGCACCGTCACCGAATGCTTCGGCTTCCAGAAGGACGGCTCCTACGGCATGCGCCATCTTTCGGTCGGCCACACTGAGCCCCTGCGTGCCGAACTGATGGCCTTCGTGGATGCGGTGCGCGGCGTGAAGCAGCCCGCCGTCACTGGCGAAGAGGGCGTCGCTTCGCTCGAAATCGCGATCCGCTGTCTCGCCGATCCGCATCCCGCGTTCCGCCGCGGCCCGCGCAAAGTCGCCGGCTGAGTTTCGAGGAAGCTTTAGTGAACCAGCACATGCGCGCCGATCAGGCTCCCGTTCCCTTCATCGACATCGCCGCGCAGCGCAAGCGTCTCGGCAAAAGCATCGACGATGCGGTGGCGAAAGTGCTCGCGCATTGCCAGTTCATCATGGGTCCGGAAGTGCGGCAGCTCGAGGCCGATCTCTCGGCGTTCTGCGGCGCGCGTCATACGATCTCCTGCTCGAACGGCACCGACGCGCTGATCATGGCGCAGATGGCAGCCGGCATCGGCCCGGGCGACGCGGTGTTCTGTCCTTCGTTCACCTTCTGCGCGACCGCGGAGTCGGTCGTTTGCGTCGGCGCATCGCCGGTCTTCGTCGATGTGGACGACAAGACCTTCAACATGGATCTTACGAGCCTTGAGCGCGCGATCGAAGATGCGAAGCGCGCGGGCCTGAAGCTCAAGGCGATCATCCCGGTTGATCTGTTCGGCCAGCCCGCCGATCTCGACGCGATCGCGGCGGTCGCGAAGCGCGAAGGCATGATCGTGATCTCGGACGCGGCGCAGTCCTTCGGCGCGACCTATAAAGGCAAGCGCGTCGGCACGCAGGCGCTCGTCACCACCACGAGCTTTTTCCCCGCGAAGCCCTTGGGCTGTTATGGCGACGGCGGCGCGGTCTTCACCGACGACGACAAGATCGCGGAAGCCTTGCGCTCGATCCGGGTGCATGGGCAGGGCGCGGACAAATACGACAACGTCCGCATCGGCATGACCGGCCGGCTCGACACCATCCAGGCCGCGGTCCTAATCGAGAAACTGAAAATCTTCCAGGACGAGATCGAGGCCCGCAACCGGATCGCGGCCCGCTATGCCGAAGGTTTGAAGGACGTTGCCATCGTCCCGCAGGTCGCGTCAGGCTATGGTTCGGTATGGGCCCAATACACGATCCGAGTCGAAAAGCGCGATGCGCTGGCTGCCGTGCTTTCCACGCGCGGCGTGCCGACCGCGATCTATTATCCGAAGCCGCTGCACCGGCAGGAGCCCTACAAGCGCTATCCGGTTGCGGGCAACGGCCTGCCGGTTACGGACAAGCTCGCCGCCGAAGTCATCTCGCTGCCGATGCATCCGTATCTCGACGAGCCGACGCAGGATCGCGTGATCTCTGCGGTGCGCGAGGCGCTCGGCTGAGACCTGTGAGGCGCATGGAAGTCGGGTTTACCCGACTTCCGAATTCCAGAATTCCAAGTCGAATATATCCGACCTGGAATGCGCCCAGAGCTGGAAGCCATAACCCTGTGCCAGAGTTCGCGCGCCGTGGTTATGGATTCCGGATCGGTCTCGCCGGATTCTCCGGCTCGACCGTCCGGAATGACAAGATGGGTCAAGCATGATCCGGCGCTTCTTCACGGTCGGCGGCTTCACGCTCTTATCGCGCGTCACCGGATTTTTCCGCGACGTGGTGATGGCGGCGGTGCTCGGCGCGGGACCGATTGCCGACGCATTCTTCGTCGCCTTCAGGCTGCCCAACCATTTCCGCGCGATCTTCGCGGAAGGCGCGTTCGCCGCGGCCTTCGTTCCGGCTTACGCGCGCACGCTCGAGCAGGACGGCAAGCAGGCGGCGCGTTCGTTCGCGGATCGTCTCGCGCTCGCGATGATCGTGCTGCAAGTCGCGCTCCTGATCGTCGCGCTCGTCTACACGCCGGAAGTGGTTCGGCTGCTTGCGCCGGGTCTCGACGCCTCGCGCTTCGAGCTTGCGGTCGCGCTGACGCGGATCACGTTTCCTTATCTCGCGCTGATTTCCATCGAGAGCCTGATCGCGGGCACGCTGAATGCGAACAACCGCTTCGCATCGGCCGCCGGCGCGCCGGTGCTGCTCAATCTCGCTATGATCGGAGCGCTCACGTTCGCGGCACTTTTCCCAACGGTAGGTCATGCCGCGGCATGGGGCGTGCTGATCGCAGGCATCCTGCAACTCGCGCTGGTCGCGGGCGATGCGGAGAACAACGGTTTCGGGCTGCGTCTGAAGATGCCGAAGCTCGACGAGCCTACGAAGAGGTTTCTGAAAGCGCTCGGTCCCGCGATTATCGGTGCGGGCGGAGTGCAACTCGCGCTGTTTGCTGACACCATCATCGCGACCTTCCTGCCGGCGGGGGCGCTCTCCGCGCTCTATTATGCAGACCGCATTCACCAGCTTCCCATCGGGGTCGTCGGCATCGCGGTCGGCACTGTGTTGCTTCCCGAGATGGCGCGGCGCTTGGCGGCGGGCGACGAAAAGGGTGCGGCGGCCTCGCAGGGCAAGGCGATCGAGTTCGCATTGCTGCTAGCCGTGCCTGCAGCAGCCGCTTCGCTCGTGATCCCCGAACTCATCATGCGTGCATTGTTCGCGCGCGGGGCATTCACGGCGGCGGATGCGGCTGCTGCGGGCCAGACGCTCGCGGCTTACGCCACCGGGCTCGTTCCGTTCGTGCTGATGCGCAGCTTCGTCGCGCCGTTTCACGCGCGCGGCGACACGACGACGCCGGTGATCGCAGCACTGACAGGTGTCGCGCTCAATATCGTTCTGAAAATCCTGTTGATGGGGCCGCTCGCGCAGGTCGGTCTTGCGCTCGCGACCGCTGCGGGCGCCTGGCTCAATCTTCTGCTGCTCATATGGTTCGCACGGCGGCGCTCTTTTCCGCGTCCGGGCGAAAATACCTCTGGAAACTCCTTGCGACTCATCGCCGCCGGAATCGGAATGGCGATCGTGCTGTTCTTCTCTATGCGGTTGCTGGCGCCATATTTCGCAAAGATGACAACATTGCGCGACGAAATGCTGCTTCTGGCACTCGCGGCAATCGGAGGAGCGGTCTATCTCGCTGCGATATGGGCTCTGCTCGGCAGGCCGTGGGTGCGCGGCCTCGTGCGCGGTACGGAGCCTGCGTCAAAGCCCTGACCTGACTCATGCGCCTGACGCATGTGACTAACCGGTCCCGGGGGTGTAAGAAACGCCGAGACCCGCCATTGCCAGAGACAATCCATGCATCGCCCGACCGCGGCCCTCGGCGCCGCAATTTCTTTGGCCCTTCTGCTCGCCGGCTGCGGCCAGGGCACGCCGCCGGCACCGCCTGCGCCGCAAGTGACCGTCGCCAATCCGGTTCGCGAGAAGCTCGTCGATCGCGACGAATACGTAGGCCGCTTCGTCGCCGTGGATGCAGTCGAGATTCGTGCGCGCGTCTCCGGTTATCTCGAGAAGGTGCACTTCACCGACGGCCAGCTCGTGAAGACGGGCGATCTCCTGTTCACGCTCGACCAGCGGCCGTTTCGTGCCGCACTCGATCAGGCCAAGGCCGATCTCGCGCGCGCCAAATCGCAGGCAGATCTTTCGGCGGCCGACCTGAACCGCGCGGACACGCTCCTCAAGCAAAA
>CAZFPR010000048.1:0-10626 GCA_964521045.1 uncultured Hyphomicrobiales bacterium | reverse complement strand
CAGCGCGTGCAATCGAAGCGTGCGGCGGACGCGGCGCTGCAATCCGCGGAAGCCGCGCTGAAGACCGCCGAACTCAATCTCGAATTTTCGGAATTGCGGGCGCCGGTCGCAGGCCGCATCGGCGACCGACGCGTTTCGCCGGGCAATCTCGTCACCGGCACGACGACCGGCTCCACCACGCTGCTTGCGACCGTCGTTTCCGCAAATCCGATCCGTTTCGAATTCACGTTCGATGAAGCGTCGTATCTTCGTTATCAGCGCATCGCGAAGGAAGCGGGCCGCGCCGACGAGCGCGGTGCGAAGCTGCCGGTCGAATTGCGGCTGCTCGACGAACAGACCTTCGTTCACAAAGGCACCATCGACTTCGTCGATAACGTGATCGACACGAGTTCCGGCACGATCCGCGGCCGCGCGGTGCTCGACAATCCAGATAATCTTTTCACGCCCGGCATGTTCGCGCGGATTCTCGTGCCCGGCTCGCAGGAATACGAAGCGCTGCTCGTGCCGGATGCCGCCATCGGTTCCGAGCAGATCCGCAAATTCGTCTACGTGGTCGATGCCGAAAACACCGTGCGGCAGAAATACATCGAGCTTGGCGAATTGCGCGGCAGGCTCCGCGTCGTCAGAAGCGGCGTCGATGCGGAGGACCGTATCATCGTGAACGGGCTGATGCGTGCCCGTCCCGGCGCCAAGGTTACGCCGATGACGGAAGAGCAGATGAAAGCCGCGCAGCAGAAACAGCAGCAAAAGAAAAAGTAAGGCGCAGGCCTCGTGACGATTTCCCACTTCTTCATCAACCGGCCGATCTTCGCTTCCGTCGTCTCGATCGTTATCGTGATCCTCGGTGCGGTGAGCTTCGTGCGTCTTCCGGTTGCGCAGTACCCGGAGATCGCGCCGCCGGTCATCAACGTCTCCGGCCAGTATCCCGGCGCGAATGCGGGCACGGTCGCGACCACAGTGGTCGCGCCGATCGAGGAACAGATCAACGGCGTCGAGGGCATGCTTTATATGTCTTCGAACTCGACCGCCGACGGCCGCTTCACGATTCAGGTCACCTTCGACATCGGCACCAATCTCGACCAGGCGCAGGTGCAGGTGCAGAACCGCGTCGCCATCGCCAATCCGCGTCTGCCGCAGGAAGTGCGAAACATCGGCGTGACGGTCACGAAGTCCTCGCCGGACCTGATGCTGATCGTGCATCTCTACTCGCCGGACAAATCGCGCGACGCTCTCTTCATCTCGAATTACGCGAACCTCGAGATCAAGGACGTGCTGACGCGCGTCGACGGTGTCGGCTCGATCACCGTGTTCGGCAGCCGCGACTACGCGATGCGCGTCTGGCTCGATCCCGGCCGCCTGCAAATGCTGGGGTTGACCGCGAACGACGTCGTCGCCGCCATGCAGCGGCAGAACGTGCAGGTGGCAAGCGGCGTTCTCAATGCGCCGCCCGTGAATGCAGGCCGCGAATTCCAGATCGCCGTCACCACGCAGGGCCGTCTCGCCAACCCCGAGGAGTTCGCGAAGATCGTCGTGAAGACGACACCGAATGCCGTGGTGCTGCTCAAGGATGTCGCGCGCATCCAGCTTGCCGCGCAGGATTACGGCTCGAATTCCTATCTCGACGAATACGAAGCGGTGGCGCTCGCGATCTTCCAGCGGCCCGGCTCGAATGCGCTTTCGACCGCGACCGCGATCCGCGAAACCATGAAGCAACTCGGCGAGCGGCTGCCGCCGGGCGTGAAATACGACATCATCTACGACCCGACGCAGTTCATTTCGGAATCGGTGAACGCGGTCGTGCAGACGATGTTCGAGGCCATCATACTCGTGATCCTCGTCGTGATCCTGTTCCTGCAAACCTGGCGCGCGGCGGTGATCCCGATTCTCGCGATTCCGATTTCGCTGATCGGCACCTTCTTCTTGATGACGGTGTTCGGCTTCACCATCAACAATCTGACTTTGTTCGGGCTCGTACTCGCCATCGGCATCGTGGTCGACGATGCCATCGTCGTGGTCGAAAACGTCGAGCGCAACATCGAAGCCGGCATGGCGCCGAAGGAAGCGACCCACAAATCGATGGACGAAGTCGGCGGCGCGCTCGTGGCCATCGCCTTGGTGCTGACCGCGGTGTTCGTGCCGGCGGCGTTCATCACCGGCATTACCGGGCAATTCTACCGCCAGTTCGCGCTGACCATCATCGCCGCGACCGGAATTTCGCTCCTTGTGTCGCTCACGCTCTCGCCCGCGATGTGCGCGCTGCTCCTGAAGCCGCACAGCCATGAGGAGCCGCAGGGACTTGCGGTCTATTTCAAGAAATTCTTCGGCTGGTTCAATTTCGGCTTCGACTGGTTCGCCGATCGTTACAACCGGATTGCCGCCCGCAGCGTGCGCATCATCGCGATCATGCTGATCATTTATGGCGCGACGGTCGTTTTCGGCCTGTTTCAATTCATGCGGACGCCGCAGGGTTTCATTCCGCAGCAGGACCGCGGCTATCTGATCATCGCCGTGCAATTGCCATCCGGTGCCGCGCTCGGCCGCACCGACGAAGTGATGAAACGTGCGACCAAGCTCGCGCTGGAAGTGCCGGGCGTGAAGCACGCGATCAACATCGTCGGCTTCTCCGGCGCGACGTTCACGGTGGCGCCGAACTCGGGCGCGATCTTCGTGGTGCTGTCGCCGTTCCGCGACCGCGCGGGCGATGCGAGTCTGTCTGCGTCCGGAATCCAGCGGGCGCTATTCGCGAAGCTCGCTCCGATTCAGGAGGCGCTCACCATCGTCGTACAGCCGCCGCCGGTGCAGGGCATCGGCAACGCGGGCGGGTTCCGCATGATGGTGCAGGATCGCTCGGGGCAGGGGCCTGCGGCTTTGCAGGGCGTGATCTTTCAGATGATGGGCCGTGCGGCGCAGACGCCGGGCGTGAGCCAGGTGTTCTCGCTGTTCGAGACGCAGACGCCGCAGCTCTATCTCGACATCGACCGGCAGAAAGCACAGTTGCTCGGGGTGAACATTACCGACGTCTTCTCGTCGCTACAGACCTATATCGGTTCGGCCTACGTGAACGACTTCAACCTGTTCGGCCGCACCTTCCGCGTGATCGCACAATCGGAGGCGGCGGACCGGCTCGATCCGTCCGATGTGCTCAAGATCCGCGTGCGTAACGCGAGCGGCCAGACCGTGCCGCTCGGCTCGTTCACGACCGTGCGGAACGAGTCCGGCCCGTACCGCATTCCGAGATACAACCTTTATCCCGCCGCCGAACTCGATGGCGCGGCAGCACCCGGCTACAGCCAGGGGCAGGCGATCGAGATCATGCAGAAGCTTGCGGCCGAAGTGCTGCCGCAGGGCTATTCCTACGAGTGGACGACGCTCGCATTTCAGCAGATCCGCGCGGGCAACACCGCGATCCTTGTCTTTATTCTCGCGACGGTGTTCGTCTTCCTCGTGCTCGCGGCGCAATTCGAGAGCCTGCGGCTGCCGCTCGCTGTCATTCTGATCGTGCCGATGTGCCTGATCGCGGCGATCGTCGGCGTCGTGATCTGGGGTCAGGACAACAACATTCTCACGCAGGTCGGCTTCATCGTGCTGATCGCGATGGCCTCGAAGAACGCGATCCTGATCGTCGAGTTCGCAAAACAGATCGAGGACCTCGTGCATGCCGCGGTCGAGGCCGCGCGGCTGCGGCTTCGCCCGATCATCATGACTTCGCTCGCCTTCATTCTCGGTGTGCTGCCGATGATGCTTGCGGTCGGCGCGGGTGCCGAGTTGCGGCAGGCGCTCGGCACGCCGGTCGTGTTCGGCATGATCGGCGTCACCATTTTCGGCCTGATCTTCACGCCGGTATTCTATGTCGTCTCGCGGCGTATCGGCCTGCGCAGGACCGTTCCGCCGCCGTCGAAATCTACGCGCGCAGCCCGCGCCAAATCCTGATGGAGTAAGCAAGCATGCGTCCGCTGAAATTCGGCTCTGGGCAGCCGCATGTGCGTCTCGAAGATCCGCCGCTGCTCACAGGCGAAGGAAAGTTCGTCGCCGACTGCATGCCGGAAGGAAGCCTGCGCGCGGCGGTGCTGCGCTCGCCGCATGCGCATGCGAAGTTCAGGATCGCGAGCACAACTGCGGCGGAGAAAATTCCCGGTGTAAAGCTCATCCTTACTGCGAAGGATACGGCGCATTTCGCGAACCTCGTCTGCCGCGCCGCCGCCTTCATCAAGCCGGTAGACGAGAAGGCGATCTTCGTGCCGCTTTATGAAGTGTTGTGCAGCGAAGAAGTGCGCCATGTCGGCGACGCCATCGCTTTCGTCGTCGCGGATACCGTGCGGGCTGCGCGCGATGCGCTGGAGGCAATCGAGGTCGACTGGGAGCCGCTGCCCGCGATCTCCGGCACGGCGGAAGCCCTGAATCCCGGCGCGCCGCAGGTATGGCCCGGCCGCGAGAACAACAAGGCCTACATCGCCGATGTCGGCGATGCAGATGCCGCGAAGCAGGCATTCGACGGCGCTGCGAAGATCGTGAAGATCCGGATCGTGAACCAGCGTCTGGTCACGAACTTCATGGAGACGCGCGGTGTCGTCGCGTCTTACGGCGAGGACGCCCGCTACACGATCACCGTTTCGAGCCAGGGCTCGAACATGATCCACAACAGCGTATGCGGGATCATGAAGCTCGACCCGAAACGCCTCCGCGTACTCACGCACGATGTCGGCGGCGGTTTCGGCACGAAAGCTCCGGCTTATCGCGAATATGCGCTTGCGGCGCTTGCGGCCGAGAAGCTGAAAGCGGCCGTTACCTGGATCGCGGATCGCAGCGAGCATTTCATCGGCGACAATCAGGGCCGCGATCACGTCACGGTCGCCGAAATGGCGATCGACAAGGATGCGAAATTTCTGGCGATGCGGCTCGACTGCATCGCGAACATGGGTGCCTATTACTCGGAAGTCGCGCCCTATATTCCTTATCTCGGCGCGACCATGATGACCGGCGTCTACGACATTCCGGTCATCTTCGGCCGTGTGCGCGCGGTGTGGACGCATACGGTGCCGGTCGACGCCTATCGCGGCGCGGGCCGTCCCGAGGCGGCCTATCTCATCGAGCGTCTCGTGGATGCGGTGGCGCTCGAAACCGGGATCGCGCCGGAGGAAGTCCGCCGCCGCAACTTCATCCGCAAGGAGGCGATGCCCTTTAAGACCTCGACAGGGCGCGTCTACGACAGCGGCGATTTCAACCGTCATCTGACACGCGCACTCGAAGCGTCGGGCTACGGCGGGTTCGCCGCACGTCACGCGGAGTCGAAACGGAACGGCAAGCTGCGCGGCATCGGGCTCGCGAGCTATATCGAGGCCTGCGGCCAGACCGCGCCGGAAACCTCGACCGTGCGCATCGAAAAAGATGGCGCTGCGACGGTCTTGATCGGCACGCAGACCAACGGACAGGGACACGCGACGACGTTCCGCCAGCTCGTGCACGATCAGCTCGGCCTGCCGCTGGAGCGGATCAACGTGATTACCGGCGACACCGATCTAATCAGGACCGGCGGCGGCACTGTCGGGTCGCGCTCGATGCCGACCGGCGGCTCCGCTGTTTCGAAGGCGACGACGAAGCTTGCCGACAATCTCAAGGCGCTCGCCGCGCAACATCTCGATGCGAAGCCGGAAGATGTCGAGATCGCGGACGGGCTCGCGCGCGTGCGCGGCACCAACCGCGCGCTTTCGTTTGCCGAGCTTGCGGCCAAGCCCGGCGTTTCCGCCGATCAGCTTTGCGGTGTCGAGAAGAATTTCATTCCGCCCGCGCCGACCTATCCGAACGGCACGCATGTCTGCGAAGTCGAGATCGACCCGGAGACGGGCCATATCGCGTTCAAGAACTACACGGTGGTGGACGACTTCGGCGTCACGCTCAATCCGCTCCTGCTCGAAGGGCAGGTGCATGGCGGCATAGGGCAGGGCATCGGCCAGGCGATCATGGAAGACACGGTCTATGACGCGAGCGGGCAGTTGATCTCGGCATCGTTGATGGACTACGCGCTCCCGCGCGCGATCGACACGCCGAACTACAGCTTCGAGACGAGGAACGAGCCCTGCACCACGAACCCCCTGGGCGTGAAGGGCGCGGGCGAGGCAGGCGCGATCGGTTCCTGTCCGGCGATCATGAACGCGGTGGTGGACGCGCTGCATCGCGGCTACGGGATCAGGCACATCGATATGCCGGCGACGCCGCAGAAGGTCTGGCAGGCGATCCAGTCCGCGCAGCATTGAGTTCCACCGCATGGCGGTATGCGCCTGCCGGACTTTATCTCCGCCGGGCGAACAGGCATAGGTGATGAAACACCGGCCTGTATTCTCATGAACATTTTTCTCGGCATCGCGCTGCAACTCGGCGCTAGCTTCCTGTTCACGCTGATGGGCGGGTTGGTTCGTTATGTCGGCGACCGCGTTCCCATCGGGGAGCAGATTTTCGCGCGGAGTTTTCTCGCGCTGGTTCCGCTGCTGATCATGCTCGCGTGGCGGCAGGAAATACGATCCGCACTCAAGATGAATAGTCCGACGCGCCATTTCACGCGCTCGCTCACCGGTGTCGGTGCGATGATTTTGATGTTTCTGGGGCTTCAACGTCTTCCGCTCGCGGACGCCACTGCCATCAGTTTTATTGCGCCTCTGTTCAATGTGGCGCTGGCTGCGATCTTTCTTGGCGAGGTCGTTCGTTTCTGGCGCTGGGGCGCGGTTGTCGTCGGTTTCATCGGAGTCATGATCATGCTCTCGCCGCATCTCGGCGTTGCCGAGATGACATCGTCCGCAGCGGCCGGCGCGCTCATGACATTGGTCGGAGCGTTTCTGGTAGCCGCGGCAATGACTCAGGTTCGCGCGATGACCAGCACGGAGACTACCGCCTCTCTCGTGTTTTCGTTCCAGATGTTCGCCGCGATTGTAGGTCTTTTACTCTTTCCATGGACCTGGATATGGCCATCGCCGGGAGATGCGCTCGCGCTGCTCGGTATCGGCATCTTCGGCGGCGTCGCGCAGATTCTGCTGACCGACTCTTATCGTCACGCGCCGGCTTCGGTCGTGGCGCCGTTTTCCTACACCGCGATGATCTGGGCGACCGTGCTCGGCTATTTCATGTTCAGGGAATTGCCCGACGCGATCGTGCTGGTGGGTGCTGCCATCGTCGTCGCGGCCGGATTGTTCGTGATCTTCCGCGAGCGGGCGCTCGGCATCGACCGGCAGAAAGAGAAAGAGGCGGCGACACCGCCCGCGGGACCGCCGGTCGACTGATCAGCCGAAGGCCTTGAACGTGATGATGGTGCGCGTGTCCTGGATGCCGGGAATGCACTGCACCTTCTCGTTCACGAAATGGCCGATATCGATGCCGTCGTCGACATAGAATTTTGCGAGCAGGTCGAATTCGCCGGCGGTCGAATAGACCTCGGAGGCGATCTCCGCGTCCGCAAGCGCGTTGGCGACATCGTAGGATTTGCCAAGCTGGCACTTGATCTGGACAAAGAACGGAATCATGGGCTGCGCGCCTCCGGCGGGACTTCTTGCGGCGAGGGGAGCAAAAAGCGCGTGCAGTTGCAAGCCTCGATGACGGCGGCTTCGGGCCTTGTAGCGGCTGGTTCCCTCCCATAGCTTGGCAAGAACAAAGGGCGGGCAGGAAACGATGATTCCCATTGCGGTGACGATCGCGGGTTCGGACTCGGGCGGCGGCGCCGGCATTCAGGCCGATCTCAAGACCTTCTCCGCGCTCGGAGTCTACGGCGCATCCGTGATCGCGGCGCTGACCGCGCAGAACACGAAAGGCGTCACCGGCATTCACGACGTGCCGCCGGAATTCGTGACCGCGCAGCTCGACGCGGTCTATTCCGATCTCAAGGTGCGCGCGACCAAGATCGGTATGCTGTCGCGGCCCGCGACCATCGAAGCGGTCGCGGCGGGCCTGAAGAAGTACAAGGCACAGAATATCGTTCTCGATCCGGTGATGATCGCGGCATCCGGCGACCGGCTTTTGGTTCCGGAAGCGGTCGATACGATCAAGCGGCTTCTGTTTCCGCTCGCCGGCATCGTCACGCCGAATCTCGCCGAAGCGGCTGCGCTCCTGGATCAGCCGCTCGCGAAGCATGAGAACGAAATGGCCGCACAAGGCGAAGCGCTGCTCGCGCTCGGTGCAAGAGCCGTACTCGTGAAGGGCGGCCATTCGGAATCCAAACACGCGGTCGATATTCTGGTGGAGCCGTCCGGCATCCGCCGCTTCACCGC
This sequence comes from uncultured Hyphomicrobiales bacterium, assembly GCA_964521045.1. Classification (GTDB taxonomy): domain Bacteria; phylum Pseudomonadota; class Alphaproteobacteria; order Rhizobiales; family Xanthobacteraceae. The sequence continues at coordinate 2,377 of CAZFPR010000048.1, read as the reverse complement.
GGAGCGCATCGACACGCCGCATACGCACGGCACCGGCTGCACGCTTTCTTCGGCGATCGCAGCGGGCCTTGCCACGGGCCTCGTGCTGCATGACGCGATTGCGGCCGCGAAGAATTACATCACCGGCGCGCTACAGGCCGGTATCAATCTCGGCATCGGCACCGGGCGTGGGCCCGTGCACCATTTTTACGGTCTCTGGGCGAAGTCCGCGAAACCCTGAGTTATCCCGAAAGGCAGCTTTCGGTCAGTTGCGAATGGTTTGCAAGTAGTCTAGCCTTGGTTCAATAGGGGGCGTTCATGGTGACCGGGTTTACTTGCAAGATGCGCGCGGCGTTTGGCGTGTGCGCGGCTGCTGTACTTTTTCCGTTCGCGGCTTTCGCCGATGACGACGACAAACGCCCCGCGAAGGCGCTCCAGGACAACTCCTTCCTGATCGAGGAAGCCTACAATCAGGAACCGGGCGTCGTGCAGCATATTCTCGGGTTGCGCCGGCAGGGCCGCGACTGGGATCTTATGTTCACGCAGGAGTGGCCGGTCTTCAGCCAGAAGCATCAGTTTTCCTATTCGATTCCGTGGGCGCGTCTGCGCTCAGACGGCCAGCGCGCGAGCGGAATCGGCGACGTGATGTTCAATTACCGCTACCAGCTGTTCGAAGAGACCATGAGCGGGCCTGCCGTGGCGCCGCGCTTCTCGCTCATCGTGCCCTCAGGCGACGAAACGCGCGGACTGGGCGACGGCTCGCGGGGCTTCCAGTTCAATCTGCCGGTCAGCAAGATCGTGAGCGACCGTGTCACGCTGCACGGCAATGCCGGCTTCACGCATCTCTTCAACGTGGAAGGTCTGAAGACCGACAGCTATCACTTCGGCGGCAGCGCCATCTACGCAGCAAGCCGCGAACTGAACTTCATGTTCGAGGTGGTGCATGAGTGGAACGAGTCGGTCGATACCGGCGCGATCGTCCGAGAGCGGTCGCTGACCGTCTCGCCGGGCCTGCGCTACGCCTTCAATCTCGACGCGGGGCAACTCGTGCTCGGCGCGGGAGCGCCTATCGTTTTCACCGAAGGGCAGAGGACGAGCTACGGCGCGATCCTCTACCTTTCGTTCGAACACGCGTTCCTTAGAAAGAAGTAATCGCCTGCGTGGCGATGACGGCGCCCGCGAGCGCAATCGCTCCGCCGCCGGCCCGCACGATGCGTTGTCCAAAGCCGCCGGTGCCTAGCTTCGCCAAGCCGAGACCGATTGCGATGCCTGCGAGATGCAGCACCGCGGTCGCGATCATGAAGCCGATGCCATAGGCGAGGCCGGAGGCGTTCTCCGGCAACTCCGTGCCGTGCGCGTAGCCGTGAAAAACCGCAAAGACTGCGGCGATCGCCATCGCGGCGGCGACCGGAAAGTTCCAGCGCAAGGCGACCAGCAAGCCGAGCACGACGACGGAGAGCGCGATCCCGAGTTCGACATAAGGCAGCGCCGCGCCGCTCACGCCGAGCAGGCCACCGAGCGCCATCACGCCGACGAAGGTCGCGGGCACCAGCCATAGCGCGCGGCCACCCAGATAGGCTGCTAGCCGGCCGACTGCTACCATCGCGAGCAGGTGATCCAGTCCGCCGATGGGGTGCGCGAAGCCATGCACGAAGCCGTGGGTATGCCCCGCGCCGGTATGCGCGAAGGCTGCGCCCGGCAGCAGCGCGAGAGAGACTAGTACGGAGCGGAGCGCGGTCTTCATTGGCTGGGGCCCTTCATTGGAGTCGGGCCAGCCTATTCGCTCGGCAGCGCTCGCTCAAGAAACCGGCTGCCCAAGTTTTCGTCTCGGGCAGCCGGAATCTGATTACTTCTTGAACGGCACGACCTTCTGCTTCTGGCTGCCGAGGCCTTCGATGCCGAGCGTCATCACGTCGCCGGCCTTCAGGAAGACCGGCGGCTTCATGCCCATGCCGACACCCGGGGGCGTGCCGGTGGTAATCACGTCGCCCGGCTCCAGCACCATGAACTTCGAGACATAGGCGACGATGAAGGCGCAGGAGAAGATCATGGTCTTGGTGTTGCCGGTCTGCGCGCGCTTGCCGTTCACGTCGAGATACATGGCAAGCTTCTGCGGGTCCTTGATCTCGTCGGTGGTGACGAGCCAGGGCCCGAGCGGCCCGAAAGTTTCCGCGCATTTTCCTTTCAGCCACTGGCCGGTGCCCTCTAACTGGAACGCGCGCTCGGAGACATCGTTGCAGACCGCGTAACCCGCGATGTGCTTCACGGCGTCCTTTTCTTCGATGTAGCGGGCGCGCTTGCCGATCACGATGGCGATCTCGACTTCCCAGTCGAGCTTGGTCGAGCCCTTCGGGATCATCACGTTGTCGTTCGGGCCGACGATGCAGTTCGGCGCCTT
>CAZFPR010000047.1:11099-19244 GCA_964521045.1 uncultured Hyphomicrobiales bacterium | reverse complement strand
ATACGCACGTTCGAAATCCATCGTCTCCATGCAGATCGCCTGCTCGCGCGCTTCGTGATCGATCGCGGCATCGACCGGCATGTTCCACTCGTCATGGATGCAGCGTTTGGTCATTGCATGTGCGTAAGTCGGACCGGCCGCGAGCGAAGCGGCGAGCGCCGTTGCATCGGCAAGAACGCTTTCCGGTGTGCAGAGCTTGTTCAGGAAACCCCAGCGTTCCGCCTCCTCGCCGCTCATGGCTCGACCCGTGTAGAGCAGCTCGGCCGCGCGTCCCGCGCCGACAATGCGGGGAAGCAGATTGCATGCGCCCATGTCGGCGCCGGACAAGCCCACACGGACGAACAGGAACGCAATTTTGCTCTGCGATGTGCCGCAGCGAAGGTCGGAGGCCATCGCGAGGATGGCACCCGCGCCTGCGCAGACACCGTCGATGGCGGCGATCACCGGTTGCGGACAGCCGCGCATCGCCTTCCCGAGATCGCCGGTCATCTGCGTGAACTTCAGAAGACCCGCGCTATCCTTCTTCCGGCGCAACTCGACCAGCGGGCCGATGATTTCGTGCACGTCGCCGCCCGAACAGAAATTTCCTCCCGCGCCGGTGATGACGACCACCTTGACGTCTTTCGCCTCTTTAAGCGCACGGAACATATCGCGCAGTTCCGCGTAGGATTCGAAGGTGAGCGGGTTCTTGCGCTCGGGACGGTTCAGCGTGACGGTGCCGACGCCGTTCTCAAGCTTCCAGAGAAAATGCTGCGGTTTGAAAGTCGAGAAGTTCACGGGCGTTCCTCGTCGCGCGGCGTTCGTTTCGCCGCTTCATGTTCCGGCAAAGTCTAGTCGCCTTGCATCGAAGAGGAAATGGCGGGATCTCGCCCGGCGATCAATACGTCTCGACGTGGAAGCGCCCTTCGTCGCGCATCTTCGCGCGGATTGCAGCCCAGTCGAGCTTGTGCTCGCGGCAGATCGAAGCGAAGGATTCCTCGACGCCGGTCTCCATGCCTTTCAGGCCGCACATATAGATGTGCGTGGTGCCCTTCTGGAGCAGTGCCGCGAGATCGGCGGAGCGCTTCTTCATGCGGTCCTGCACATACTCCTTCGGCTTGTCAGGGAGCCGCGAAAAGACGAGTTCCTGATCGAGCAACGTCTTCGGCACCTTCTGTAGCGGCCCGAAATAAGGAAGCTCCTCCGGCGTGCGCGCGCCGAAGAATAGATAGAGCTTTCCTTTTGCGTTCGGCATCGAGCGGCGGCGGCGCTCGGTGAAGCCGCGGAACGGCGCGGAGCCCGTGCCGGTGCAGATCATGATGACGTCCGCTTCGGAGTCGTCCGGCATCAGGAAGGTCGAGCCGAACGGGCCTACGACCTGCACCGCGTCGCCCTGTTTGAGATCGCAGACATAATTCGACGCGATGCCGCGCGTTTCGCTGCCGTCGGGCTTCTTCGTGATCACACGCTTCACGGTGAGCGAAACGTTGTTCGTGTTCGGCCGCTCGCCGTCGCGCGGGCTTGCGATCGAGAAGAGCCGCATCTTGTGCGGGCGGCCGTTCTCGTCGTTGCCCGGCAGCACGATGCCGATGCTCTGGCCTTCCAGTACCGGAAACGAAGTCGTGCCAAAGTCCAGGATAATGTGATGGATGTCGGCGGAAGCGCCTTTGCCGGTGAGTTTCAGGTTGCCTGTGACTTTCGCGATTGCAGGCTCGCGCCGTCCGAACAGATTGATGCGCGGTTTGCTTGCGGAGGCGGGAGCTTTCATCCGCCCGCCGGCGCCCTTGTGCGCGTCGGAGAGAAGCGCCGCGGCTTCGTCGTCGATCGCCTCCGCGGCCGAGATCGCCGGGCCGTCGGCGTCTGTGATTTCCTCGATCTCCGGCAGATCGCTCCACGAGAACTGCTCGTCGAGCGAGAACGGCGTTTTCACCTGCACGAAGTGATTGATCGAGCCGGTCGGGCATGGCGAGACGCAATCCATGCAGAAATTGCACTTCGTGACGTCGACGACATAGTTATTCGCGTCATGCGTCACCGCGCCGACCGGGCACGTCGCTTCGCACGTGTTGCAGCGGATGCATACGGCGGGGTCGATCAGGTGCTGCTTGATGGGTGCGGACATCTTCACCTTGTCATTCCGGGGCGCGAGTGAAACGAGCGAACCCGGAATCCAGAGCTACTTGCGTTTGTTGCCCTGGATTCCGGATCGCGCGTTCCGCGCGTCCGGAATGACAAAGCATATAATGCAAACTACGCGATCTTCACATACTCGAAATCGCCGGGCTTGTTGTCGATGCCGACTTTCGGCGGCGCGATCCAGCTTGCGAACTTGCCCGGCTCGACCTCGGTCTTCATCAGGCTCTCGATGAAGTCGCGGTCGTTCGAAGAAGGAAGATACTCATCTTTCTTCTTCTCCCAGGCGTCCCCGCTGATGATGTTGCCGTCGACGTCCGCTTGCGCTTCCTTGAACTCGCCGATGTTCCGGTGGAACGCGACATGCGGAAGCTTGAGCTGGAATTTGATGTTGTACTTCTCGAGCACCTTGTTCCAGCGCGAGACGCCGCCCTGGCAGTCGGCGACGTAGTCGTCGCGCAGGCGCAGGTTGAGCGCCGAAAGCGCGGGCACATCCTCGACAACAATCTTGCCGTCCTTGAAGCGCGTGACCGGATAGGTCGAGGACTCCAGCTTGTGATCGTCGTCGAGCTTATCCTCGCGATAGCGGCCCTTGATGCCGGCATGGAAAGCGCTCGCGGCGTTGGTCGAGATTTCGTTGCCGAAGAGATCAAGCGTCAACGAATAATGCAGGTTCGCTTTCTTCTGTAGTGTCGGCAGGTCGATCACGCCGAGCTTGCGCACGGCCTCGATGTTGTAGGGGTCGTCGATACCGGCCTTCTGCATTTCCTGACAGGTGCGCTCAATGGTGCGCCCCACGCCGGTTTCGCCGACGAACATGTGATGCGCCTCTTCGGTCAGCATGAAGCGGGTCGTGCGTGAGAGCGGGTCGAAGCCCGATTGCGCGAGCGCTTCCAGCTGCATCTTGCCGTCGCGGTCGGTGAAGAAGGTGAACATGAAGAAGGAGAGCCAGTCCGGCGTCTCTTCGTTGAAGGCACCCAGCATGCGCGGAGTGTCCTCGTCGCCCGAGCGGCGTTGCAGAAGCGCTTCCGCTTCTTCGCGGCCGTCGGCGCCGAAATATTTCTGCAAGAGATAAACCATCGCCCAGAGATGGCGGCCTTCCTCGACATTCACCTGAAATAGGTTGCGCATGTCATAGAGCGACGGCGCGGTCTTGCCCAGGAAACGCTGTTGCTCGACCGACGCCGGCTCGGTGTCGCCCTGAATCACGATCAGGCGGCGCAGCATCGCGCGATATTCGCCCGGCACTTCCTGCCACGCCTTTTCGCCCGCGTGCGCGCCGAACGGAATCTTGCGGTCTTCTCCCTGCGGCGCGAGCAGGATGCCCCATTTGTAGTCGGGCATCTTCACATAATCGAATTTCGCCCAGCCTTTCGGATCGACGCTGACTGCCGTGCGCAGATAGACCAGCGACTCCTGAAAGCCGTCCGGGCCCATGTCGTTCCACCAGTCGAGATAGCCGGGGTGCCATTTCTCGAGCGCGGCCTTCACGCGCGGATCGCCGTTGAGGTTCACGTTGTTCGGGATGAGGCCGTCGTAATCGACGTTCATGATGTTCATCGTTTCACACCCTTTCACGATCGTAGGTCGGCGAAATGCCGGAGCCATAAAGTTTGAGAGCGCCTTGCTCGCCGACGGAGTTGGGCCGCTGGAAGATCCAGTTTTGCCAGGCGGTGAGGCGGCCGAAGATCTTGGTTTCCATCGTCTCGGGACCTGCAAAGCGGATATTCGCTTCCATGCCGGTGAGCGCGTCGGGCGAATAGCTCGCGCGCTCCTCGAGCATCACGCGGATTTCGTCGTCCCAGTCGAAGTTTTCGTATGCGAACGTGACGAGGCCGAGTTCGACGGCGTCTTCGCCTTCGATTTTCTCGCCTTGCTTTGCTTTCGCGCGTCCGACGCTCTCGGGTTCGCCGAGGAAGCGCGTCTCGAGACGTGTGAGGCCATTGCCCATCGGATAGAGACCGAAGTTCGCTTCCGAGAGCATGATCGCAGCCGGCGGCTTGTTATCGCCTTCGCGCTGGCCGATCAGCATCAGCGCGCGGTCGGAAGCGAATACGAGTTCGGCGAGCATGCCTGCGAAACAGGTGCCGGGTTCGATCAGGGATACGAAGCTGCGCGAGGTGACATCGACGCGCTTCAGCGTGCGCTTGATGTAGTGGCGCACTTCGCGGAGGAACCAGTCTTTCTGGTGGCTCGCGATGAACTTGTCGAAGTCGAGTACGCTCTGCGCATCGCCTTCGGTCTTGAACAGCAGCAGCCCGATCGCCGGCTCGTTGAAGCGCAGATGCAGGATCGCGTCTTCGAGTTCTCGCGCAACTGCGAGCGGCCAGAACTTGTCGCCTTGGGCGAGCGCATCGGCAGCGGAGGCCGGCACCTTGTCTTTCGAGGTGCGAACCATGACGGTCGCGAGGCCGCGCGTGCGTTCGATTTCGACCGAGACATGCGGATAAGAAATCGTGTCGCCGCCAATCGTCCGCTCCAGCCTGGTGAGCGCAACGCCCTTCGCATCTTTCGGTCGATCCGACTTCGCGGCGAGTTCCTTTGCGCGCGCCGCAACCGCTTCGTTCCACTTCGACTTCGGAACGGTTTCGTCCACGAGCCGCCATTGCACGGCTTTCTGGCCGCGGATGCCTTCTTCGGTCGAGCAGAAGAAGTCTGCGTAGTCGCGCCGCACCTTGCGCTTGTCGGTGACGCGCGTGATGCCGCCGGTGCCGGGCAGCACGGCGAGTAGCGGCGTTTCCGGTAGCGACACCGCGGAGCGGCGATCGTCGATCAGCATGATGTGATCGGCGGTGAGCGCGAGTTCGTAGCCGCCACCTGCCGCAGTGCCGCTCACCGCGCAGAGATAGAGCTGTTTCGAATTTTCGCTAGCGTCCTCGATCGAGAGCCGGGTCTCGTTCGTGAACTTGCAGAAGTTCACCTTGTGGCCGTGCGTCGCCTTGCCGAGCATGCGGATATTCGCGCCGGAGCAGAAGACATTTTCCTTGCCGGACTTGATCACGACCGCGCGCACTTCCGGATGTTCGAAGCGCAGGCGCTGGATCGCGTCGTTCAGTTCGATATCGACCGAGAGATCGTAAGAGTTGAGCTTCAATTCGTAATCGGTCGAGAGCCCGCCCGCGGGGTCGACGTCCATGATGAGCGAGGCGATCTCGCCTTCGAATTCGAGTTTCCAGTGCCGGTAGCGGGACGGCTCGGTCTGGCAGTCGATGGTTTTCATCTGGGCGGTTCCCGTAAGCTTAAATGCGATATGCATTATTTTGCATGGTTCTAATAAGCCTTTTCCAAGGGCGCAAGCCTTCTATGCATTAAAATTCAGGGCGCGATTCGCCCCTGAATCTCAAGGCCTTAGCCGTGCGTCCTGGCGTCTTCCTCACGCAGCTTGAAGCGCTGGATCTTGCCGGTCGCTGTTTTCGGTAATTCGGTGCGGATATCGATCCAGCGCGGGTATTTCCACGCGCCGGCCTTGTCTTTCACATGCGCCTTCAGGCTCTCGAACAAGGCGTCGTTCGAAGCGAAGCCCTGCTTCAGCACGATGTAAGCCTTGGGCTTCAGCAGTCCGTCCGAGTCTTCGTGGCCGATGACGGCGGCTTCCAGCACCGCTTCGTGGGAAGCGAGCGCGGATTCGACCTCGAACGGCGACACCCAGATGCCGCTCACCTTGAACATGTCGTCGGTGCGCCCGCAGCAGCGCAGAAATCCGTCCGCATCGCGCACGTATTTGTCGCCGGTATAGGTCCATTCGCCCGCAAAGGTGCGGCGGCTTTTCTCGCGCTGGTTCCAGTACCCTTCTGCCGCCGACGCGCCGCGCACCACGAGTTCGCCGATCTCGTCGGTGACGCATTCCTTCCCGTTCTCGTCGAGGATCTTGGCGTCGTATCCGGGCACGGCCTTGCCGGATGTGCCGTAGCGGATTTCGCCCGGGCGGTTCGACAGGAAGATGTGCAGCATCTCGGTCGAGCCGATGCCGTCGAGAATGTCGACGCCGACCTGCTTCTTCCAGTTCTCGCCGACATGCTGCGGCAGCGCTTCGCCTGCGGACACGCACATGCGAAGCTTCGTGGAGCCCGCGCCTTTGGCCGCGCGCGGATCGGCGATGAGCGCCGCGTAGAGCGTCGGCACGCCGAAGAAAAGCGACGGCTGTTCGTTCTTGATGATTTCGAAGACGGAGTCCGGCGTCGGCCGGCTCGGCAACAGCACGGTGGTCGCGCCGGCCGACATCGGGAAGGTCATCGCATTGCCGAGTCCGTAAGCGAAGAAAAGTTTCGCTGCCGAATAGACGACGTCATCCTCGCGGATGCCGAGCACCTGCTCGCCGTAACTCTTCGCCGTATAGATCAGCGAAGAATGCACGTGCTTGGTGCCCTTCGGCGCGCCGGTCGATCCGGAGGAATAGAGCCAGAAGGCGACTTCGTCGGAAAGCGTCTGCGCGGTGAATAGATCGGGATTTCCTTTCGCCACCACTTCGTCGAACGAATGGACGGGGATCTTTCCGGGCGATAGCGCCTTCTTGTCGCCGATGACGATGACGGCCTTGAGCCAGGTCATTTTCGGGAGCGCAGGCTCGACCGTTTTCGCGAGCGCCTCGGAGACGAGCAGCACCGAAGCGCGGCTGTCCTCGATCATGTAGGCGTATTGTTCGGCCGAAAGCAGCGTATTGAGCGGGATCGGGATGATGCCGCCCCGGATCGCGCCCCAGAACGCGACCGGAAATTCGATCACATCGAGCGCGAGCAGCACCACGCGCGTCTCCTGCCCGAAGCCGAGCGCTTTCATGCCGCTCGCAAAACGGCAGGTTTCCTTTTGCAGATCGCCATAGGTCAGTGTGCGGCTGCCTTCCTTGAAGGCGACCTTGTTGCCGCGCCCCGCCGATACGTTCGCGTCGACGAAGTCGTTCGCCGCGTTATACGGACGCCGCTCCGTGATCGAAGCAAGACTGCTCATCCACCCGCTCCCTGAGACCCCCGCAAAAGGCGGCGGGGCTATCGCGGCAGGCTCGTTCGGCGGCCTGCCTTCGATGAATAATAATTCGAAGATGCACGAAAACCGTGTTTCCTTGGGCTTTCGCAGTTTCAATCCTAGGGCAGCATGAATTATACTGCAATCCGGGATTTGAGATTGCATGGCCAGACACCGCAACGACACCGCAAAGAAAGAAGCCAACGACGACACCTTTCTGGCGCAGCTCGGAGAGCGCGTGCGCACCATCCGCTCGCGCCGCGGCATGTCGCGCAAGGTGCTGGCGCGGCAGTCGAAGGTCTCCGAGCGCTATCTCGCGCAGCTGGAACTCGGCAAAGGCAACTGCTCGATCGTGCTCCTGCGCCGGATTTCCAAGGCGATGAGCGTGCCGGTCGCCGAACTCGTGGACGACAGGCCCGAGCGCGAAGTCGAACATCTTCTGCTCGAGCAGTTTCTCGACCGGCTTTCGCCCGCCGAGCGTGCGGAAGCGCGCGACGTGCTGCTTTCGCATTTCGGCGGGCCGTCGAACGAGGATCGCCGAGGGCGTGTGGCATTGATCGGTCTGCGCGGCGGCGGCAAATCCACGCTCGGAAAAATGCTTGCCGAGAAGCTCGAGGTACCTTTCGTCGAACTCGACCGCGAGATCGAGAAGGCGAGCGGCATCGCGCTGTCTGAGATTTTCGAAATGTTCGGCCAGCCGACTTTCCGCCGCTTCGAGCGCGAAGCGCTGGAGAAGACGCTCGCCGAACATCCGCGTTTCGTGCTTGCGACCGGCGGCAGTCTCGTCACCGAACCCGCGACCTACGAAATGCTGCTGACATCGTGTCTGACCGTCTGGGTCCGCACCGGCCCGGACCAGCACATGAACCGCGTGATCGAGCAAGGCGACCTGCGCCCCATGGCCGAAAACGCAAAGGCGATGGACGATCTGGTTTCGATCCTGAAGAGCCGCGAGCCGCTTTACGCCAAGGCGGATCGCATCATCGACACCGAAGGCAAGAAGCCCGAGCAGAGCTTGCGCGAACTGGTATCGATGATCGATTTCCCGAAGCCCGCGACCGAGCGGCGGATTGC
>CAZFPR010000047.1:10780-11089 GCA_964521045.1 uncultured Hyphomicrobiales bacterium | reverse complement strand
ACCGGGCGATCCAGTAACCACAGACGAAAATCGTATGCGCATGAGATTACTGGATGCCCTGCCTTCGCGGGGCATGACTGTATTATAGGACTGCGCTTGTGCTCTAGACGCCCAGGTGCCGGTGAATGAGCGCTTCGTCGGCGCGCAGAGCCGCGGAGCTGCCGTCGAACACGATCTCGCCCTTCGCCATGATCGTATTGCGGTCAGCGAGCGCGAGCAGATCGTTGAGGTTCTTGTCGACGATGATCGCGGCGATGCCGGAATCGGTGATCTGTCTCACCGTTGCCCAGATTTCGTCGCGCAGTTTCG
>CAZFPR010000047.1:0-10770 GCA_964521045.1 uncultured Hyphomicrobiales bacterium | reverse complement strand
GCGCGAGGCCTTCGGTCGCCTCATCAAGCAGAATGATCGACGGGCTCGTCATGAGCGCGCGGCCGATCGAAAGCATCTGCTGTTCGCCACCGGAAAGCTCGTTCCCCCAGTGATGTTTTCTCTCCGCAAGGCGCGGAAACAGGGAGTAGATGCGCTCGAGCGGCCAGGGACGCTCGCCCTTTTCGTTTGCGCGCGCGGCGAAGGTCAGGTTCTCCGTCACCGTGAGGTTCGGGAAAATTCCTCGTCCCTCCGGCACGATCGCAAGCCCGGCGCGCGAGCGCGCGGAGGCGCGCGAAGCCGTGACGTCGTTGCCGTTCAGCTGGATGCTTCCCGATGTGGGCTTCACAAGACCGGTCAGCGTACGCAGGAGCGTCGTCTTGCCCATGCCGTTGCGGCCCAGAAGGCTTACGGTTTCGCCGGGTGCCACGCGAAACGAGACGCCGCGCAGAATGTGGCTGCGGCCGTAATGCGTGTTGATGTTGTCGGCGAGGATCGCAGGCTGGCTCACGATGCGGCCTCCTGTCCCCATTCGCCCAGATACGCCTCACGCACGGCGGCGTTGTTCCGGATTTCTTCCGGCGTGCCGTGTGCAAGCAGACGGCCTTCGACCAGCACGGTGAGCGTATCCGCGGCGGCGAAGATCGCATCCATGTCGTGCTCGATGAGCACGATCGTGTGGTCCGTGGAAAGCTCGCGCAGAAGCGCGGTCACGCGGCCGGTTTCTTCCGGTCCCATGCCGGCAAGCGGCTCGTCGAGCAGCAAGAGCTTCGCGCCGGACGCGATCAGCATCGCGATTTCGAGCTGGCGCTGCTCGCCGTGGCTCAGGTTCGAAGCCTTCATGTCCGCGCGATCCGGCGCAATGCCCGCAGCCTTGAGCGCGCTCTCGACCGCCGCGTCCTCTTCGTCGCGGCGCCAGCTGTTGCTGAAACGTAGCGGGCTTGGAAACTGCGCCTGTGCCGCAAGCGCGCAGTTTTCGCGCGCCGTGAACGGCATGATGACGTTTGTTCTCTGATAGGAACGTCCTAGCCCGCGCCGCGCGACCTTGTGCGGCTTCTGCCCGCCGATTTCCTCGCGCTCGAGGCGCACATTTCCCTGCGTCGGGCGCAGCGCTCCGGAAAGGACGTTGATGAAGGTCGTCTTGCCCGCGCCGTTCGGGCCGATGATGCCGTGCACCTTGTTCGGCGGGAATGTGACCGTCACGCCGTTTACGGCAACGAGGCCGCCGAAAGCGCGCGAGAGATTCTCGACTTCGAGCTGCATCGCCTTGGCCCGTTCGCGGCCATTTGCGCGGGCTTCGACCTCGCGTGGTTTGCCGCGCTTCCATTCGCCGGCGAACTTTCCGATGAAGCCCGCGATGCCCTTGGGTGCCGCAAGAACGGCCGCGATCAGGAAGAACCCGAGCGCCATCGACCAGCTGTTCGCGACGATGCCGCCGAGCCATTTCGCGTTCGCGGTGCCGGTGAACAGCGAGAAGGTCGCGGTGAGTTCGGTGGAGCTTTTGAGCGTTTCCTCGACGATGGAATAGACGATGGCGCCGAGCAGCGGCCCGTAAATCGTTCCGGCTCCGCCGAGCACGACCATCATGATCGCGAGCCCGGATTCGCGCCAGCCGAGGAGTTCAGGCGCGACGAAACCGTCGATCGCCGCGAACAGACTGCCGGCAAACCCCGCCATCGCGCCGGCAATGACGTAGATCGCGAGCTTGTAGGCATAGGTATTGAAGCCGAGCGCGCTCATGCGCGCCTCGTTGTGGTGAATTCCCTGCAACACGCGGCCGAACGGCGTGCGCACGAGCCAGAGCGCGAACAGATACGAAAGCACGAGCGCCGCGACACAGAAGTAAAAGAACGCCGTCCGGTTGGAGAAATTCAACAGCTGCTGGGAGCCGAGCGAGAAGATCGGCCGCACATTGATATAGGCGCCGTCCGTGCCGCCCGCGATCTTGGTGTCGAAGAAGACCGAGAAGCCCATCTGGCCGAAGGCCAGCGTGACCATGATGAAGTAGAAGCCCTTGGTCAGCACCGCCACCGAGCCGACGACGAGGGCGACCGCGCCGGCAAGCAGAATTGCGAATGGGATTGCGAAGAATCCGTTTGCAGCCGCGCTTTCCGGCGAAATGAAATAGAGCGAATACGCGCCGAGACCGAAGTAAAGCGCGTGCCCGAAACTCACCATGCCCGTGATACCGATCAGCAAATCGAGGCTGATGACGAAGATGCCGATGATCATGATGCGGCTCGCGAACTTCAGCGCAAAAACTCCGCCGAAGAACGGCAGGGCTATCGCGTAAGCGAGGAGCGCGAGCAGTACGACGATGACGAGCGGGCGTGGCGCGGAAAGCATGTCAGGCCGTCCGTCCGAACAGGCCGCCGGGCCGCGCGATCAGCACCGCGGCCATCAGCGCGTAGACCACGCTCGAGGAGAGCGCGGGAAAGTAGACCTTGCCGAGCGCGTCGGCGACGCCGATCAGCAGCGCTCCGAGAAACGCACCCTTGATCGAGCCGATCCCGCCGATCACGACCACGACGAAAGAAATGATCAGCACCGGCTCGCCGATGCCCGGATAGACGCTCTCCAGCGGTGCCGCGACGATGCCTGCGGTAGCGGCGAGCGCTGCGCCTGCGGCGAATACGAAGCGGAACAGAAGCCGCGAATCGATGCCGAGCGCCTCCACCATTTCGCGGTTGGATTCGCCCGCGCGAATGATGCGGCCGATCCTGGTCTTCTGGATCACGAACATCATCGCAAGCGCTAGCGCCACGCAGAAAGCCGCGACTGCGATACGATAATAAGGATAAGTGAGCAGTTCGGAGATGCGAACGCCCCCCTGCAAATAGGGCGGCACGGGAACGCTGTGCGGATAGCTGCCCCAGATCAGTTTCTGCGCTTCGTTGAAGATCAGGATTAGCGCGAAGGTGAGCAGCACCTGTTGCAGGTGATCGCGGTCATAGAGATGGCGGATGAACAGCCATTCGATCGCAATGCCGAATGCGAAGGCGAGCGGGACGCCGATCAGCAGCGCGAGAAAGATGTCCCCGGTGTAACCGACGAGCGTCAGCGCGCCGTACGCGCCGAGCATGTAGAACGAGCCGTGCGAGAGATTGATCACGCCCATGATGCCGAACACGAGCGTGAGACCGGACGCCGCAAGAAAGATCAGCAGTCCGTACTGCACGCCGTTAAGAAACTGGATGCCAACGAGATGCATACGCGGCGTCCCCCGGCGCCTATGCGCAGCGATTACTATAAGCGGCAAGCGGGGGCTTGCGCCCCCGCTCGCTTCAATTCGTGGATCGGCTTAGGCGAGGCTACAGCCGGTCGTCGGATCGGAAACGTCCGCCGCCGCGATGCCGAGGAACTTGTTCTCGCCGCCTTTCAATTCGCGGAGATAGAAGTTGTGGATCGGGTTCTGCGAAGCCGACAGACGGAAAGGTCCGCGCGGGCTGTTGAATTTCGCTTCGCGCATCGCCTTGAACAGAACGTCCTGCTTCTTGACGTCGCCGCCGGCAGCCTTGAGGCCGATGTCGAGGAGCACGGTCGTGTCCCAGCCCTGCACCGCATAGACGTCCGGGAACATCTTGAAGGCCGCGTTGTAGTCGGCGCGGAACTTCTTGTTCTCGGCGTTGTCGAGCGATTCGACGTAGTGCGAGGCGGTTTTGACGCCATCACCGGCAGCACCGACCTTGCTTTCGACGCCGTCGGTGAGGAAGCCGGGACCCCAGAGCTGCACGGAGTTCTTCAGACCCGCGGCTGCGTAGTCCTGCATGTATTTCAGCGCGCCGCCGCCGGCATAGAAGGAGTAAACCGCTTCCGGCTTGAGCGAGGCGATCTCGGCGAGACCCGCCTGGAATTCGACGTTCGGGAACGGCAGCGTGAGTTCCTTGATGATCTTGCCGCCGCCGGCGAGGAAGCTTTGCTTGAAGCCCGCGACGGATTCTTCGCCGGCTGCATAGCCCCAGGAATATGTCACGGCAGTCTTGATGCCGGCCTTGATCATCGCGAGGCCTGCGGCGACGCCGGGCTGAGAGTTGCCGAACGAGGTGCGGAAAATGTTCTTCGCGCACTGCGCACGGGTCAGAACGTTGGCGCCTGCGTTCGGGATCAGCGTCGGCAGACCCGCTTCGCGCGCGATTTTCGCCATCGCCATGGCGACGCCGGAGTGCACGGTGCCGATAAGGACATCGACCTTTTCGCCCTGCACGAGCTTGGAGGTCAGTTCGGTGGCGGATTCGTCGTCGACCTTGACCCACTCGATGGTACGGCCGGCGAGCTTGCCGCCCTGCTGCTTTACATAGAGGTCCATCGCATTGGTGATCCCGGTGCCGAGCGCGGCGAACGTGCCGCTATAGGGCAGCAGGAGACCGACGCGGAGCGGAGCGCCCTGCGAGATCGCGGGACGGGCAAAGGGAAATGCCGCGGCAGCGGCACCTACGCCGGCCATCTGCAATACGCGGCGGCGCGAGACTCGTGACTTATTGTGCATATCGTTTCCTCCCAGTCTGGCAATCGCTGCGAGTATCGCTCCGTGGCGTCCCTTCCGGCGCGCGCAGGATGCATCTCGTTTCTTCGTTACCAGCTAAGTTCAAGTATGAATGGCCAAGACGCCTGCGGCAAGCATGTTTCTGGTGCGCTTGGCGAAAAGGATGAGAGCCGTATCCGCTTCGTTGGCGTGCCAAGTAATGTGCGCTGCACTATTGCAGTCGTCTGAACCAAATGTATTATAATTCATAATGAGATCAGACGCTTTACACGAAGCCCGCTTCGAATTGTAATGTGATATAATGATCGACAATGGCCTCGGCAGCGAGGCAGACTGCCAACAAGAACGACGCCAAAAACAACGAAGTTCAGGGGAGGAAACGAAAATGGCTTCGAAGACGCGCATTTCGCGCCGCACATTCACCGCCGGCATGGGTGCCGCCGGTATCGTCGCGGGTACCGCACCGTTCAACATCATTTCCGCACAGGGCGCGCCGCTGAAAGTCGGCGTGTTGCTGCCGCGTTCGGGCGCACAGGCCGGCATCGGCCAGGACTGCCAGCGCGGTGTCGATATCACCGCCGGCATCCTGAAGGATCTCAATCTACCGTCGCTGCAAATCATGAACGGCGACACCGAAACCAACGTCGAAGTTGCCCGCGCCCGCGCCGAGCGCCTGATCAACGAAGGTGCACAGCTCCTCATCGGCGCGTTCGACTCCGGCCAGTCGACTGCGATCGCGCAGGTCGCGGAACAGCGCGGCATTCCTTACGTCATCAATATCGCCGCCGCGCCGCCGATCACGGAACAGGGCTACAAGTTCGTGTTCCGCAACTTCCCGACCGCGCCGACGATTCTCTCGAACGCTTTCGAGAACCAGATCGAAATCTTCAAGGCGACCGGCAACGCGCCGAAGACGGCGGTGTTCATGCACGTGAACGACACATTCGGCGCCGCGATGCAGAAGGGCTTTACGGGCATCATGGGCAAGTTCCCGGAAACGCCCTACAAAGTTCTTGAGACCATCGCTTATGACGGCACCGCGCGCGATCTCTCGGTCGAAGTCGCAAAGGCGAAAGCCACGAACGCGGAAGCGCTCGTCATGGTCAGCCGTCTCAACGACGCGATCCTGATCACGCGCGAACTCATCAAGCAGCGCTGGTCGCCGAAGGCGATCCTGTCGATGGGCCCGGGCTGGTACGAAGATCAGTATCTGAAGACCCTCGGCAAGCTCGGCGACGGCCCGATGAGCTTCGTGCCCTGGTACGATCCGAACAAGAAGCTCTCGAAGGCGCTCGAAGCCGCGCTCGCCAAGGCGCATCCGGGCCTCAACATGAACACGAACCACGTGTACACCTTCGAGGCGCTTCTCATTGCGGCTGACGCGTACAAGCGCGCCGGCTCCGCCGACCCGAAGGCTCTCGCAGACGCGATCCGCGCGACCAACATCAAGGATAACGTCTCGCCGGGCCCGGGCATCCAGTTCGATGCCAAGGGTCAGAACGCGGCGCTCAAGAACTCGGCGATCCAGAATCGCGGCGGCAAGCTCGTCACGATCGCGCCGGCTTCGGCTTCGAACGCCAAGCCGCAACATCCGATGACTCCGTACGACAAGCGCTAAGCAGCGTTTGCATAACAATTGCTCCGGCCGCTAACCGCGGCCGGAGTATTGCTGCACAGGGCTAAGCCGTGACAACCGAAGTCATTCTGAAAATCGCAATCAGCGGCGTGCTGACGGGCCTCGTCTATGGCCTGATGGCGCTCGGCCTTTCGGTGATCTTCGGGGTCGTCAGGGTCGTCAATTTCGCGCACGGCGAGATGATGACGATTGCGATGTATCTCGTGATCGTTTTCTTCTCGGCGCTCGGTCTCGATCCGCTGATCATGCTGGTGCCGATCTCGGCCGTGCTGTTCGCGCTCGGCTATCTGATGCAGCGCGCGATCATCAATCCGTTCATCAACCGCCCCGAGCACAGCCAGTTCATGCTTCTGGTCGCGGTCGCGATCGTCATGGTGAACGGCCTGCTTCTGATCTTCGGCCCGGATTCGCAGGGCATTACCACCGCTTACTCCTTCGACAGCTTCGATCTCGGCGGCATCATCATCGATGCCGGCAAGGTCTATGCGGCGGTCGCCGCACTCGTGGTCGCGGTAGCATTGTTCGCTTTCTTTCGCCTCACGCTCACCGGCAAGGCGATCCGCGCCTGCGCCGACAATTATCACGGCGCGCTCGTCGTCGGTCTGAACGTCAAGCAGCTCTATTCCCTGACCTTCGGTATCGGTGCGGCCTGTGTAGGCGCTGCGGGCACCATGCTGATGATCGTGACTGACGTCACGCCCGCGATCGGCCCGGCTTACACGCTCCTGGCCTTCGTGATCGTGATTACCGGCGGGCTCGGCTCGATGCCCGGCGCGATTGTCGGCGGCATTCTGATCGGACTGACCGAGGCGCTCGGTGGCTTCTTCTTCACGCCGTCCGCGAAAACGATGTTCTCGTTCGCCATTCTCGTGCTCGTCCTTCTTTTCCGCCCGCAGGGCATCATGGGACGGAAAACGGCATGAAACTTCTTCTCGACGGCGTTTCCCGCTCCGCGCTCGTTCTGCTTGCGCTGTTCTTCGCCGGGCTTCTGTTCGCGCCGATGGTCGCGAACGATTACGTGCTCGTGGTTCTCGTCACGATTCTCTATTTTGCCTATGCCGGCCAGTGCTGGAACATCATGATGGGTTTCGCGGGCCAGCTTTCGCTGGGGCACGCGCTTTATATCGGTCTTGGCGCCTACATCACCGCCGCTCTTTACGTGAAGTTCGGCATAAGCCCCTGGATCGGACTTTTTCCGGCACTTGCGATTTCCGGCGCGGTGGGCGCGGTCATCGGCTTTCTCGCGTTCCGCTTCGGCGTTTCCGGCGTTTACTTCGCAATTCTCACGATCGCGTTCGCGGAATTCGCGCGCATCGGTTTCGACCACTTCACCTGGGTCGGCGGTGCCGGCGGATTCTTCCTTCCGGTCGCGAACTATACGCAGAACGATTTCTTCAATCTGCGGGGCAGCCAGCGGATGTTCTATTACATTCTGCTCGCCATGACGGTTGCCGTATTCATCCTCTGTCATCTGCTCTTGAGGAGCCGCGCCGGCTATTATTGGCTCGCGATCCGCGAAAGCCCTGAGGCGGCGGAAGCGCTCGGCATCAACATCTTCCGCTACAAGATGTATGCGGTGGTGCTTTCGGCGGCGCTTACCGCGCTCGGCGGCGTCTTCTTCGCGTTCTTCTACAACAACCTGTTCCCCGAGCAGGTGTTTCATATCTCGCGCTCGATCGAAATCATCCTCGGTCCGATCATCGGCGGCATCGGCACGCTGTTCGGCCCGATCGTCGGCGCGTTCCTGCTCACCGGACTCGCGGAGAGCCTGCGCGAAGTGATGCTGCGTCTCGGCGTCGATCTGCCCGGCGTGAAGCAGGTGTTCTATGGATTTTGCCTGCTCGTCGTCGTGATGTTTCTTCCCGACGGCGTCTGGCCTCCGCTGAAAAAGAAGCTCGGACTGGATCGCGACACCGAGCGGAAGGAGAGCTGACCGTGGCGCTCCTCGAAGTCTCCGGCATCTCGAAAAGCTTCAGCGGCCTAAAGGCCGTGCAGAACGTCACCTTTGACGTGCCCGAAGGAAAAATTGTCGGCCTGATCGGCCCGAACGGCGCGGGCAAGACCACCTGCTTCAATATGATCGCGGGCGTCTACAAGCCCGATTCCGGATCGGTGAAGCTGAACGGTGCTGCGATCGACGGCAAGCGCCCCGACGAAATCTGCAAGGGCGGCATCGGCCGCACGTTCCAGATCGTGAAGCCGTTCGCCGGCTTGAGCGTTCTCGACAACGTCGTGGTCGGCGCATTGAACGCGACGGCGTCGGTCGTCGAGGCCCGCAAGGTCGCGGAAGAAGTGCTCGACGTCCTCGGCCTCGCGCCGAAACGCATGCAGGCGGCGTCTACACTCACGCTTCCGGATCGCAAGCGGCTCGAGGTCGCCCGCGCGCTCGCAACCAGACCGAAACTGCTTTTGCTCGACGAAGTGATGGCCGGACTGCGCCCGACCGAAGTCGACCAGATGGTTCGCGTGCTGCTCGATCTCAACAAGCGCGGGCTTACGCTTCTCCTGATCGAACACGTGATGCGTGCCGTGATGGCACTCGCCGGGAACATCGTGGTGCTGCATCATGGCGAACTGATCTCGCGCGGCACGCCCGACCAGATCGCGAAAGATCCGAAAGTGCTGGAATGCTATCTCGGAGAGGAAGCGCTGTGATCCTCGAGATCAAGGACCTCGATCTCTATTACGGCGACGCGCAGGCGCTGGACCGCGTTTCGCTCGACGTCGGGCAGGGCGAGCTTGTAGCCATCGTCGGTGCGAACGGCGCGGGCAAATCGAGCCTCATTCGCACCATTGCCGGCATCGAGCGCCCGCGCGGCGGTTCGATCCGCTTCAAGGGCGCCGACATCACCGGCAAGCCCAGCTACGTGGTTTGCAATCTCGGCATCGGTCAGGTCGCAGAAGGTCGCCAGATTTTCCCGACGCTGACAGTCCAGGAAAATCTCGAGATGGGCGCCTTGCTGCCGCGCGCGCGCGCAAAGCTTTCCAGCGAGATCGAGCGCGTCTATTCGCTGTTCCCGCGACTTGCCGAGCGCCGCGAACAGTTCGCAGGCACCATGTCCGGCGGCGAGCAGCAGATGCTCGCGATCGGCCGTTGCCTGATGGGACAGCCCGAACTCATCATGTTCGACGAACCGTCGCTGGGCCTTGCGCCTGCGCTGGTGCAGGAGCTGTTTCAGACCATCCGCAAGCTCAACGATGCTGGCTTAACGGTATTGCTGGTCGAGCAGAACGTCGCGATGTCGCTGAAGCTCGCGAACCGCGGCTACGTGATCGAGAACGGCCGTATCGTGCTTTCCGGCTCGGGCGAAAAGCTCCTGCATGACGACGGCGTGCGGCAGGCCTATCTCGGCGTCGGCCACTAGCCGGGCGGAAGCACGGCCTAGCCTTCGAGCAGCGCGAGCTTCTGTCCTTCCTCGATCATCGCGCCCTCTTCGACAAAGAGCGTCTTCACCTTGCCGCCCTGCGGAACGAGGACGGGGATTTCCATCTTCATCGATTCGAGGATGAGGAGTGTGCCGTCGCGCTCCAGCGCGCTGCCCACGGCGGCTTCGATCGTCCGCACGATGCCTGCGATTTCGGAGCGGACTTCGAACTCGGCCATTTCGGAATTCCTGCGGCAGATGCAATATCTGCCGCAGAGCATTCTTGCCGCCGAGCGCTTCTGTCAAGCGTTACACAGGTTGAAATCATGAGCTGGGAAAAAGAACTGGAAGAACTCCGCCGCCGCGAAGAACTCGCAAAGAAAATGGGCGGCGAGGAAAAAGTGAAGCGGCACCGGGATGCCGGGAAACTCACCGTGCGCGAACGGATCGCGCGGCTGCTCGACAAGGACAGCTTTCACGAGGTCGGCGCGATTGCGGGCAAGGGAAAATACGGCGCAAACGGCGAGCTGACCGATTTCCAGCCTGCGAACTTCGTACTGGGACGCGGGAAGATCGACACGCGCGCGGTTGTCGTCGGCGGTGACGATTTCACGGTGCGTGGCGGGGCGGGCGATGCCGCGATCATGCAGAAGCAGGTTTATGCCGAGCAGATGGCGAACGAGCTGCGCCTGCCGATCGTGCGGCTGATCGACGGCACCGGCGGCGGCGGTTCGGTGAAGACGATCGAGGTGCTCGGCTACACTTATCTTGCGCACAACCCCGGCTGGGATTTCGTGGTGAAGAACCTCGGCACCGTGCCGGTCGTCTCGCTCGGTCTGGGCTCGGTCGCAGGGCTGGGTGCCGCGCGTCTGGTATCGAGCCATTACTCGGTGATGGTGCAGGGCATCTCGCAGATGTTCATCGCAGGCCCGCCCGTGGTCGCGCGTACCGGCGTCACCATGACCAAGGAAGAACTCGGCGGCGCTGAGATCCACGCCAAAGCCGGCGCGGTGGACGATGTCGTCGCGAGCGAGGACGACGCTTTTGCGAAGGCGCGAAAGTTTCTCTCCTATCTTCCCGCTTCGGTGGACGAGTTGCCCGGGCGTATCGCGCCCCAGGATGATCCGGCGCGGCGTGACGAGACTCTACTGTCCGCCGTGCCGCGCGACCGGCGCAAGGTCTACGACATGCGGAAGATTCTCAACGCGGTGGTGGACAGGGATTCGCTTTTCGAAATGTCCCGCAAGTTCGGCGGGCCGGTCATCACCGCGCTGGCGCGGCTCGACGGC
>CAZFPR010000046.1:1470-19500 GCA_964521045.1 uncultured Hyphomicrobiales bacterium | reverse complement strand
ATAAAGAGGATCGCCGCGATGATCGAGAAGTTGATGACGATGGTGAGGAAACTGCCATAGGCGAGCACCGCACCCTGTTTCTTCGCCTCGGCCAGCGACGGCGCATTCACCGCAGAGGAAAGCGCCAGAAAGTAGTTCGAAAAATCGAGACCGCCGAGGATCGCGCCGACCACCGGCATGAAGAGATCGCCGACCACCGATTCGACGATCTTGCCGAAAGCGGCACCGATGATGACGGCGACCGCGAGATCGACGACGTTGCCTTTCAGCGCGAATTTTTTGAATTCAGCCCACATACCGGACATCTCCTCCTCCTCTACATTGGCCGTACGGCCAGCAGATCACGCAGCGTTTCGTTTGCATACCGGATCGAGGCAAGCGCGTCCTTCAGCCTGGACTGATCGTCGCCGGAAAGACGCTTGATCTCGACCTTGTTCGACGGCGGCCGGCCTGCGGCGATATCGGCGAGCTGCTGGTCGAGGATCGCGCCCAAGATCACCCGCTGCGCTTCGATCATCGCATTGAGGTCCCGCTCCGAACCGAGGCCGAGCGCGCGTACGCCCTCGATTCTCGCCTTGGTCGAATGTTCGGCAATGCCGTGGAATATCGCAAGCACGCGGGCGACCGAGACGATCACGAAGAGGCCGCCATGCTTCAGGTCGGCGCGGCCCTTCTCCGTGCGTATGCCGAGCCAGCCGAGCGGCGGCTCGAAATTGCTGCTGGCTTCGGCGAGCAGCTTCGCAAAAGCGGGCTGGCCTTTGGCAAGCTGATAGGCCTCGCGCCAAAGCGAACCCGCAAGAGCGCCGTTGCCGTGCACCGCGCGGAAATCGAAGAAAATATCGACCGCGAGCAAATCCTCGGGGTTCGAACGATTGATCCAATCCCTCAAGCGTTCGCGCCAGAGCGCAGCGCTGCCGCGCCATTGCGCGTTCTTCGCCATCACGCCGCCGGTGCAATAGGGCACGCCGACTTCGTGCAGAATATCGGCAACATGCGTACCGAGTTCGGCAAACCAGCGATCCTCGGGGCCATCGGGATCGCCGCTCTCGAAGATGAGAGCGTTGTCCTGATCCATGGCGAGCAGGCTTTCGCCGCGGCCCGCGGAGCCGAGCACAAGTAACGCATAAGGCACAGGCGGATCGCCCTTGCCCGCTTCGCGCATGCGGCGTTCGGCGATCTGGCCCGCACGCCGCGTCAGCGCGCCAAGCTCGCGCGAGACGATAGCAGACACATCCCGCGCTTCGATTCCTTCGTCGAGCAATCCGCGTGCGACCGCAGGAAGCGTGGACCAGGCTTGACCGAGTTCATGCACGTCGTCGGCTTCGTCGATCTCGTCGCCGAGCGTGACGGCGTCTCTCGCCCGCAGCCGCAGCAGATCCCGCGCGGTCAGTGCGCCTGCGACATAGCCGGAATCGTCGACCACACCGAGATGGCGAATGCGCAGGCGGTCCATGCGCCCGATCGCCCGATAAACGAAAGCTTCGGCCGGCACCGAGGTGAGCGGTCTGCTCGCAATATTGCCGACGGGCTGCGCAAGCGCACCCGCCGCATTCTTGCGGATCGCGCGGAGAATATCGCGCTCGGTCACGATACCGCTCTCCACACCCGGAAACGGCCCGGCGTCCGGCTTCTTTCCGGGCGGCGCGACAAAAAGCGAACTGACCCGGGTGTCGGCCATCGTCTTCAGCGCTTCTTCGACCGAAGTATCGTTCGAGATAAAGAGCGGCGGCGAAGACATGAGTTCCTTCACGCGGTGCCGATAGGGATAGGCATCGAGCCGCGCCAGCACGCGCTCGGAATCCGCACGTGACGGCGAGAGCACAGGCTCGCTCCAGCCCGCGCGGTGTTGCTCTTCGAGCGCGGTCGTCAGCGAAGTGCAGGCGGCTTCGGCTTCCGCGAGCGTCCGGATGTTGCCTTCCCGCAGCTTCGGCACAAGCGCCACGAAAATGCGCGCGGCCGTGACCGCATCGCCGAGCGCGGAATGACGATCCGCTACCTCTACGCCGAGCCACACGGCGAGACTATCCAGCGAGTAACCCGCCAGCGACGGCTGGACGATCTGCGCAAGCAGCCGCACATCGAGCGTTCGCGGCCGGGAAAAGGAAATGCCGGCGCGGTCGGTTTCTTTCGCAAGAATGGCGAGGTCATAGCCGATCGAATGACCCACGATCACGCTGCCGCCGATGAAATCGCTTACGGCAGGCCATACTCCGGCAAAGCCGGGTTCGTTCCGGACTTTTTCGTCGTCGATGCCGTGCACGCCGGTAGAGACCGGCGGAATCGGAATCTGCGGATTGACGAGTTTACGCAAGGACTCGGCTTCGTTCAGCCGCCCCGACGTAAGCCTGACCGCACCGATCTCTACAATGCGTGCCGCGCGCGGATCGAGGCTCGTGGTTTCGGTGTCGAACGCAACCGCGTCGAGCGCTAGCAGAGGTGTCGCGCTGGTGCGGTCGGCCATTGCGTTCCCGTTATTCCGTTGCGGTAAGAGGATGCACCCCGAGATCGGCGAGGAGCGCCGCCTTGTTCACGCGGCTATCGAACTCGTCGTGCATCGTGACCATGTTGATGCGGAGCTGCGCCTTGATCATCTCGAAGTCGTTCTTGCGTAATTCCTCGTGGATCGGCTGCGAATCGTAAAGAACCTGCGCATAGGGAAGGATCACGTCCTTCGCGTATTTCGGCGGATGGCTGTCGATCAGGCCGAGCCGCTCGATCAGCGTTTCGCGGGCCTTCTTCCATGTATCTTCGCCGAGAACTTCAGGAACGGGATACTTGTCGAAGGCGGCAAGCGCCGCGCTCGAAACCGCGTCGCTCAGGGGTTTGCGATCGGCATCGTGAAACAGGACCCCCCGCACAAGCTCGGCGAGCGCTGCGAGGCCGGTCGGATAGCCGGACCAGCGCGACACTTCGACCGCGTGCTTGAACGCCTCTTCCTTGATGATGTGCGAAAAATACGGGCCCGAGCGCGCGCGGGCATAATCGAAGATGTTCTTCTGAATCAGGAAGGCCGAACGCGTATCGATGAACTCGACCAGCTTTTCGCGCGTGTCGATCGGCGGCTTGCGCCGGAAATAGGCCGGAATACCGAGAACCCAATCAACAAAACTCATTCTTCCGCCCTGCGTACACGATCTGGCCAGCGAACCGGCGCTCATGGACAAGGTCATCGCGCTATGGTCCCCTTTCTGTCAAATGGTCCGGACCTGTTGAATATTTCCGGCTTCAGGGACCTGTGACGCGAACGGGATAGAACAGCCGCCATGCTGCAAGGTTGGGTCGTCGTCCTCACCGCGCTCGCCTATATCGGCTTCCTGTTCGCCGTGGCGAGCTATGGCGACCGCGGGCGGCCGCGATGGGCCGTGCAGGGTGCAAGACCCTTTATCTATCCGCTGTCGCTCGCGGTCTATTGCACCTCCTGGACCTTCTTCGGCTCGGTCGGCCTGTCTTCGCGGCAAGGGCTCGACTTCCTCACGATCTATCTGGGTCCGGTGGTGATGATCGGGCTGTTCTACCCGCTCATTCTGAAGATCATCCGGCTCGCGAAATCGCAGAACATCACCTCGATCGCGGATTTCATCGCCGCGCGCTACGGCAAGAGCCAGGCGGTTGCCGCCATTGTCACGCTCGTCGCCGTGATCGGCGCGGTTCCTTACATCGCGCTGCAATTGAAGGCCGTCTCCGCATCGCTTCTGGTGATGCTCGGCCAGACCCAGCCGAGCGCGGGGCACAACATTCCGATCGTCGGCGATCTCGCGATCCTGGTCACGCTGACGATGGCGCTGTTCGCGGTGCTGTTCGGAACGCGACACATCGACGCCACCGAGCACCAGGAAGGCCTGATGCTCGCGATCGCGACCGAGTCGCTGATCAAGCTCTTGGCGTTCCTGATCGTCGGCGCCTATGTCACCTGGTGGCTGTTCGGCGGTCCCGCAGATCTCCTGACGCAGGCCAATCTGCAAATCGACGTGCTGCCGATCTTCACGAAGCTTCCCGACGCGACGACATGGCTCACCATGACCGCGCTGTCGTTCCTTTGCATCGTGCTGCTGCCGCGGCAGTTCCACGTCACGGTGGTCGAGAACAACGGCGCACAGGAAATGAAGCGGGCGGCCTGGCTGTTTCCGCTCTATCTCGTGCTGATCAACCTGTTCGTCGTGCCGATCGCGATCGCGGGCCTGACCATCTTCCCGAAAGGCTCGGTCGACTCCGACATGTTCCTGCTGGCGCTGCCATTGAACGCAGGCAACGGCTGGATTGCAATGATCGCCTTCATCGGCGGGCTTTCGGCGGCGACCGCGATGGTGATCGTCGAAAGCGTCGCGGTTGCGATCATGGTGTCGAACGATCTCGTCGTTCCATTCCTGCTTCGCATGCGTGGGCGCGACGCGCAGCGCGACCAACCGCCGGACATGGGTGCCGTACTGCTGCTCGCGCGGCGCATCGCGATCTTCGGCGTGCTTTGTCTTGCCTATCTTTACTATCGCTACGCGGGCGAAGCGCAACTTGCGCAGATCGGCCTGCTGTCGTTCGCCGCGATCGCGCAGTTCGGGCCGGCCTTCTTCGGCGGGCTGTTCTGGCGCCGCGCCACGGCGGCAGGCGCGATCACCGGGATCGTCGCGGGCGTGCTCGTGTGGAGCTTCACGCTGCTGATGCCGAGTTTCGTCGACTCCGGATTTTTCGACCGGACGATTCTGGATAAGGGCCTTCTGGGCTTCGAAATCCTGCGCCCGCAGGCGCTGTTCGGTCTTTCCGGCTGGGCCCCGCTCACGCACGGCGTGTTCTGGAGCCTCGGCGTCAATGTCTTCCTGTTCGTGCTGGTTTCGTGGCGCACGCGGCCCGCTCCGATCGAGAAGTTGCAGGCAAACGTCTTCGTACCGTCGTCGCTGACGCAGATATCGCCGAGTTACATGCTCTGGCGCTCGCGAGTTACCGTGGAGGAACTGCTTGCGACGATCGCCCGCTACCTCGGCGAGGAACGCACGCGCCGTTCGTTCGAAAGTTTCGCGGCAAGCCGGGGGCTTGCGCTCGAACCCAAGCGCGAAGCGGACGTTCACCTTCTGCGCTACGCCGAGCATCTGCTCGCGTCGGCGATCGGCGCCGCTTCGTCGCGGCTCGTGCTGTCGCTGCTCCTGCGGAAGCGGACGGTGTCCACCAAGGCCGCGCTGAAGCTGCTCGACGACGCCTCCGAAGCGATCCAGTACAACCGCGAGGTTCTGCAAACCGCGCTGGACCACGTCCGCCAGGGCATCGCGGTGTTCGACAAACAGATGCAGCTCGTCACGTGGAACCGCTATTTCGGCGAAATGCTGGAACTGCCGCCGGACCTGGTGCGGGTCGGCGTGCGGCTCGACGAAATTCTCTACCGGCTCGCGGAGCGCGGCGACTTCGGCACGGGCACGATCGACGCGATCTTGCAGGACCGCCTCGAGCGCTACGTGCAGCGAACCGAAACCTTCCACGAGCGCATGCCCAAGCGCGGCGTCGTCATCGAAGTGCGCGCGAACCGGATGCCGGACGGCGGCATCGTCGCGACCTACACCGACATCACGCCGTCGGTCGAAGCTGCGGAGGCGCTGGAGCGGCGCGTGCAGGAGCGCACCGAAGAACTCACGCGCCTCAACCATGAACTCGCCCGCGCCAAGACGCGAATATTTCGAAGACGCGGTTCCTCGCCGCCGCGAGCCACGACATTCTCCAGCCACTGAACGCCGCGCGCCTTTACGCGACGAGCCTCGTCGAACGCGAGCGGAACTCCGAGGAAGCGAAGCTCGCCGGCAACGTCGACGCTTCGCTCGAAGCGGTCGAGGAAATTCTCGGTGCGCTGCTCGACATCTCGCGCCTCGATACCGGCGCGATGCAGCCCGAACTTTCGAATTTCCGCATCGGCGACCTGCTCGGGCAGTTGAAGCTCGAATTCTCGCCGCTCGCGGCGGAGAAGGGGCTCGAACTTAAGTTTCTGCCCTGCTCGCTCAACGTGCGCTCAGACCGCCGCCTGCTCCGGCGGCTACTGCAAAACCTGATTTCCAATGCGATCAAGTACACGCCGAAGGGCGGCGTCGTGGTCGGGTGCCGGAGACTGAAAGGCAAAATCCGGATCGAAGTGCACGACAACGGCCTCGGCATTCCGGCCTCGCAGCAGAAGATCATCTTCCGCGAATTCCAGCGGCTCGACCAGGGTGCGCGGGCGGCGCGGGGGCTCGGCCTCGGACTTTCCATCGTCGAGCGCATCGGCCGCGTGCTCAGCCACAGGATTTCGCTGCGCTCGAAGTCCCGCAAGGGTTCGACCTTCGGGGTGGAAGTGCCCACGGTCAGCGCGGCAGTCGCGACCGAGGCACTCGTTCAACCGCTGCCGACGCCGGCGGCTGCACTCGAAGGCATCGCCACACTGTGCATCGACAACGATCCGCAGATTCTCGACGGCATGACGGTGCTGCTCTCCGGCTGGGGCTGTCACGTGCACACGGCGGGAGATCTTGAGGAAGCGCAGGCGCAACTCCGCAAAGGACCGCGCCCCGATGTGCTTCTGGTCGACTATCATCTCGATCAGGGCAACGGCATCGACCTGATCGGTTCGCTACGCGAAGTACTCGGCGCGGACTTCCCCGCCGCGCTGATCACCGCCGACCGCACTCCCGCCGTTCGTGATGCAGCCCAAGAATAGAACATTCATGTTTTGAACAAGCCTTTGAAGCCGGCGGCGCTGCGCGCATTCCTCGCGCAGTGGCGCGTTGCCAGACCGGCGGCGGAATAAAACCCGCTCTGCGCATCCGCAATCTTTCGACGACCAAGTCGGATAAATCCGACTTGGTTTGGCGAGTCGCGCGGCCGACGGCGAAATAACTCTTTCCCTCATCACCGGGCTGGCGCGCAGCGCCACGACCCGGTGATCCAGAATGACATATGCAGGGATTTTCCTGGATGCGCGGGTCAAGCCCGCGCATGAGGTAGTTTAAAATAAAGCGAGGCTAGTTCAGTGCTTTCGGCCACTGTCCCGCTTCGATCTTGGAAGCGGCGATCACGGCCTGGGTCCGGCTTTCCACAACCAGCTTTTGCAGGATCGCGGATACATGCGCCTTCACGGTCGCTTCCGAGACGGTCAATTCGAAAGCAATCTGTTTGTTCAGCAGACCTTCCGAAAGCATCATCAACACCCGCACCTGCTGGGGCGTAAGCGTTGCGAGGCGCTGGACCAGATCGCGCGTTTCCTTGTCGTCGGTCGAAGCGAGATCGACGTCGGGCGGCGTCCACACGCCGCCGTCGAGCACCTTGAAAATCGCGTTGCGCATGACATCGACGCTCAGCGTCTTCGGCACGAAGCCTGACGCACCGAACTCCATGCAGCGGCGGATCACTTCGGGCTCCTCGTTCGCGGAAACCACGACCACCGGAACGCCGGGGAACTGGGCGCGGAGATAAAGCAGCCCGGAGAAGCCGCGCACGCCCGGCATCGATAGATCGAGCAGCACAAGATCCATGTCGCCTTCGCGCTCCAGCAGACTTTGCAGGTCCTCGAAGCCGCCGGCTTCGAAAATCTTGGTCGCGCTGAACTGCTGCCCAACCGCTTCCTTGAGCGCCCCGCGAAACAGCGGATGATCGTCCGCGATGACGAAGCGATACGACGCTGTGGGGTCTACTTTCGAAATTCCCTGCGCCACGGTTTCAGCCTGCTGTTTCATTGTCCGGTTACTCATACGCCAAAGAAATGATCGCAAGCCATAAAATGCCAGAAGACGCCCGCGCCCCGCATCATTCTTTCTGCACCGCAGAATACGCGCAAGCGAATCCAGTTACACAAAGTTAACGGCGCCGTCCGGCTCAACGCCGATGCTGCGGTGCACTATTACCTTTATTTTTCAGCCACTTATCGAAATCCACTGGTCCGAAAGTCGCATACAGGGGCTATTTACCGGGTGTTAACGTGCCTCATTGGACCCGCAACACAATAAAAACCGCGGGCCGTTCGGGGGAACGCTAACGAGAGTACCGGCCTTGAGCCGGGGCACCTCCGCAACTTTGAACCTTTGTAGCTCTGTCCTTCGGGCAGGGCGTCCGCGGCTGATTTAGGAGGGCAATCAACCCATGGCTCCCGCAGATACAAAAGCCAACCAAGAAGCACATTGGGCCGCTACCACGCGGCTGATGTGGACTCATCTCGCGCTGTGGCTTTTCTTTGGCTACATCGTCCACTTCTTCGTAAAACAACTCAACGCCATCACCATTCCGGTGCTTCAGTTCCCGCTCGGCTTCTACATGGCCGCGCAGGGATCGCTGATCGCGTTCGTCGTCATGCTGTTCTTCTTCGCGAAGCAGCAGGACAAGATCGACCGCGACCATGGCTACGCTGAAGACTAAGAGGAAAGCACCATGGCTCAAACAGCAGCTCAAGCATCATTCTATAAGCAGCTTGGACGCATGTACGGTACCTACACGGGTACCTTCCTCGCGTTCATCGTCCTGCTCGCGATCCTCGAATACATGGGCGTACCGAACCGCGTGATCGGTTACCTCTTCGTGTTCTTCACGATCGCCGTCTACGCCGTCATCGGCGTTATGACCCGAACAGCGGAAGTTTCGGAATACTACGTCGCAGGACGTAAGGTTCCGGCCTTCTACAACGGCATGGCGACCGGCGCCGACTGGATGTCGGCGGCATCGTTCGTCGGTATGGCCGGCACGCTCTTCCTGCTCGGCTATGACGGCCTGGCATGGGTGCTCGGCTGGACCGGCGGTTACGTGCTGGTTTCGGTCCTCATCGGCCCGTACCTGCGCAAGTTCGGCGCCTACACGGTTCCCGACTTCATGTCGTTCCGTTTCGGCGGCAACTTCGCCCGCTTCCTGGCCGTTATCGTGCTCGTCGCCTGCTCGTTCACCTACGTGACCGCGCAGATCTTCGGCACGGGCATCATCGC
Organism: uncultured Hyphomicrobiales bacterium; assembly: GCA_964521045.1. Lineage (GTDB taxonomy): Bacteria > Pseudomonadota > Alphaproteobacteria > Rhizobiales > Xanthobacteraceae. Next base: position 10,588 of record CAZFPR010000046.1, on the reverse strand, counting down.
TTCTCGATTCCTGGGTATCCAGTTCGAAGTCGCGGTGTTCGTCGGCCTCCTCGGCATCCTGCTCTGCTCGATGCTCGGCGGTATGCGCGCGGTGACCTGGACGCAGATCGCCCAGTACATCGTGCTCATCGTCGCCTACCTCGTGCCGATCATCTGGCTCTCGGCCCGCAAGTACGGCATTCCGGTTCCGCAGCTGACCTACGGCACCGCGATTGCTGAAATTGCGGCACGCGAAGCACAGCTGGTGAAGGACGGTCTCGCAGTGCTCTGTACGGCGGCAAGTTGTCCGCCTACGGCTCTGAAACCGCACATTCAGCCGTTCATGAGCTACACGCCGCTCAACTTCTTCGGCATCATCGCCTGCATGATGGTCGGCACCGCTTCGCTGCCGCACATCCTGATGCGCTACTTCACGACGCCGACCGTTCGTGAAGCGCGCCAGTCGGTGGCCTGGTCGTTGTTCTTCATCTTCCTCCTGTACTTCTCGGCGCCGGCCTATGCGGCGTTCTCGAAGCTCGAGGTTTACACGAACATCATCGGACGCCCCGTCGGGGAAATCCGCCCGTGGATGTTTACGTGGGGTGAACTCGGCCTGATTCAGGTCTGCGGCAAGAACGCCGCCAGCCTGGCAGCCATTGTCGATGCGTGTAAGGCGATCGCCAACCATCCCGGCGTCGTCCGCTTCCAGGACTTCGTGATCAATACGGACGTGATCGTGCTTTCCACTCCGGAAATCGCGGGACTTCCCTACGTGATCTCGGGTCTGGTCGCCGCCGGCGGTCTCGCCGCCGCGCTCTCGACCGCAGACGGCCTGCTGCTTGCGATCGCAAACGCGCTTTCGCACGACGTCTACTACAAGATGTTGCAGCCCATGAAGTCCAACAACCGGAACGTGACGATCGGCATCATCGGCGCCATCATCATCTTCTGCTTGTGGTACTTCATGACCGGAGCTGGCCCGCTCGGCGTTCAGTGGCGCTGGTGGGGTATCGGTGCGTTCATTGCGACCTTCGCAATCGCCGCTCCGTTCCTCCAGAAAGCCAACGACACCGAACGGCGTCTGATCATCGCGCGTATCCTTCTGTTGCTCGTTGCTATCGCGTCTGCCGCGACTGCTTCGACGCGGCCGTCGGACATTCTCGCGATGGTCGGCTGGGCGTTCTCGCTCGCGATGGCCGGTAACTTCCCGGCGCTCGTGCTGGGCATCTGGTGGAAGCGTGCGACGACTGCTGGCGCGATTGCCGGCATCATCGCGGGCTTCTCGCTCTGCATCTTCTACCTGGTCGTGACCCGGTACTTCCCGCAGCTCGGCGTGGACTACTTCGGCATGACCTCGATGAAGAACCCGATGACCGGGGCGAACGTGGTGGACATCACCAAGCCGATCGCACCGGCAGCCGTACAGCGCGTCGGCTGGTTCGACCTGAACAACATCAACTGCGGCCTGCTCGGGGCGCCCTTGGGCTTCCTGGTCATGATCGTCGTCAGCTTGATGACGCCGGCGCCGTCGAAGGAACTGCAGGCCCTCGTCGACGAGGTCCGCAAGCCCCGCGGCAAGACCGTCATGGAAGAGAAGACCTCGTAACCTTCTCTGCCAAAGGCAACAAAAAATGGCGGGGCCCTTCGGGGCCCCGCTTCTTTTTTATGGGGACTGCCGGGAAAAATTCCGCTAGAAGGTGGCCGCGATGCAAACCACCAACACCTTCCTCGCCTACTGGTACTACACGATCCCCAACTTCGTGTTGGCGGCGGTCATGTACACCGTCATCGGGCGTGTACTGCTCTCGCTGTTCTTCGATTCGGATTCGAAGAACTACATCATGCGTTTCTTCGTGCGCATCACCGATCCGGTGATCAATTTCTTCAAACCGGTCACGCCGCTTGCGACGGCGCCGGTGGTGCTGTGGCTTTTCACCTTCGTCTGGCTGTTCTTCATTCGGGTCGCGATCCTGTACCTCTTCCTGCTTTTGGGCATGATGCCGGCGAGGCCGGTCTGATGGAACGCAACATCCAGTATATCAGCATCGCCTTTCTCGGCATGATCAACGGCCTGTTCAATCAATGGGCCCTGTTCTTCACGCTGTTGCATGCGCAGGAGGTCGGCAAGTCGCTGTTCTTCGGCAACCTTTCGCTGACCCTTTATTTCTCGTCCCTCCTCGTCTCGACCGCCACGATCATTCTGGCCGGCATCCCGGCTGCGATCTTCGAACGGTTCACCGGCGCGAAGGACGACTCCACCGTCACTTCCATGTGGATCTGGGTCGCCGGCACGCTCGCGCTGACGCTTCCCGCGATGGGCAACTTCTTCCAGTACGGCCTCTAAGCCACGATTTCGTGATCGGACTGCGGTTTCGATTGCAGGCCCCGAAAAGGGGCGGCACACTTGCGGTCCAGTGACCCTTCCGGTCTCAGGAGTCGTCCTTGGAAGAAATGCGCAAAGCCGCATTTGAGTCGGTCTCGCGGGGCTGCGGTTTCGGCTTCCTCGCCATCGCCTGCTTCATGATGGGCATGAGCGACCCGCGCACGATCTTCCAGACCGGTGGGGTGTTGACCCTGATCATGACCATGGTGCTTCTGGTCAAGGCCCGCTACGCGCTGACGCAGGACTACAAGCGCACAGAGATGTGGCTGATGCTGCCCAAGGACTTCCGTCCGCCGGAGCAATATGCGCAATGGGCGGCATCGACCGTCCTGCGCGATGCCTACTTTACTTTCGCAAAATACACCGCCTTCACCTCGATCGTGATGTGGGTGATTGCGCTGATCTTCGGCTTTACGCTCGGAAGCTGGAAACCGAACCCCGGCTAGGTTTTGTCCGGCGTTTCAGCTTCCCATTCCTTCTTCAGGTTTTCGACGACACCGCGGAAGCGTTTCATCGCCTTTTCGAAGAAGCCCATCACCTGCTCGATTTCCTGATCGCTCGGCGTACGGAAGCGTTCTGCCGGATCGTTGCGGCGCTTTTCGAGTTCGGCCACGCGATCTGAAAGCCTTTTGATTTCGGCTTCCAGCGCCGCGCGATCGTCGGCCACCGTCTCGCAACTCCAGTTCGCGTCTTTCTCGCGGCAGAACGAGACCTGCCCGGTCTGCGCATCGAGGCGGAGAAAGCCGCCATCGGCTTTCTCCAACTTGTAGCGCCAGCCGTCGTTCGGGGGCGGCGGGGTCTGCGCGAGCGCGCCTGCGGCGAAGACCCCTGCAAGAGCAAGCGATGAAATTGCGATGCGTAGCTTCATGGCAACCCCTCCCGGATGGAAACGGAAACGCTCCCCGCACGATCAAGTGCGGAGAGCGCGATTTTGTTCCTGCATTTTGGCTTTCGCGTGATCCTTATCCGAAAACCGGTGCCCACTTTTCGGGGATCACGCGAGGACTAGGCGGCGGCCTTCTCGCTCTTCTTCGGCGCGAAACGGCCGTAGAAGGTTTCGTTCTTGGCCGCCATCTCCTTCAACAGTGCATTCGGCGCAAAGCGCGGGCCGAACTTGCCGGCGAGCTTCTCGCAGAGCGCCACGAAGTTCTTCACGCCCATGAAGTCGATGTAGGAGAGCGTGCCGCCGGAGAACGGCGCGAAGCCGAAGCCCAGGATCGAGCCGACATCGCCTTCGCGGACGTCGGTAATCACGCCTTCCTCGACGCAGCGCGCGGTTTCCAGCGCCTGAATCGCGAGGAAACGCTGCTTCATTTCTTCGACATCGAAGCTTTCGGCCGGCTTCGCTTCGCCGACAATCTCGGCAATGCCGGGCCACAGCTTCTTCGGACCCTTCTCCGGATAGTCGTAGAAGCCCTTGGCATTCTTGCGGCCGAAGCGCTGACGCTTCTCGACCATTTCCTCCAGGAGCTTTTCCTGCTTGGGATCGATCACGGCGTCGCCGAGATCGGCCTTGGTGGCTTTAAGAATCTTCCATGCGAGATCGACCGCGACTTCGTCGTTCAGCGAAAGCGGGCCGACCGGCATGCCGGCCATGCGGCCGACATTCTCGACCATCGCCGCGGGCGCGCCTTCGGTCAGCATCATGTGACCTTCGCGGATGTAGGTGCCGACGACGCGCGAGGTGTAGAAGCCGCGGCTATCTTCCACCACAATCGGCGTCTTCTTGATCGCGCGCACGTAATCGAGCGCGACCGCGACCGCCTTGTCGCCGGTTTCCTTGCCCTTGATGATTTCGACCAGCATCATCTTCTCGACCGGCGAGAAGAAATGGATGCCGACGAAACGCTTCTTGTCCTTCGACATGTCGGCGAGCGAAGTGATCGGCAGCGTCGAGGTGTTCGAGCCGAACGTGGCGTCGGCGCGGATGACGGCATCGACCTTCGCGATCACTTCCGCCTTCACCTTGCGGTCTTCGAACACGGCCTCGACCACGAGATCGACGTCCTTGATGTCGTCGTAGTTCGCGGTCGCCTTCACGCGGGCGAGCAGCTTGTCTTTATCGGCCTGCGTCGCGCGGCCCTTCTTGATGCGGCCGTCGATGACGCCTGCCACATGAGCGAGGCCCTTGTCGGCGGAGGCCTGATCGCGGTCCACAAGCACGACTTCGATGCCGGCATCCGCAGTCACGTAAGCGATGCCCGCGCCCATGAAGCCGGCGCCGAGGATAGCGACCTTCTTGATATTGCTTGCGGGAACGCCCGCCGGGCGGCGCGCGCCCTTGTTCAGTTCCTGCATCGATATGAAGAGCGAGCGGATCATCGCCGCCGCTTCCTTCGTCTTCAGGATATGCGCGAACCAGCGCGACTCGACCTTCAGTGCGAGGTCCATCGGCAGTTGCAGGCCGTCATAGACGCACTGAAGGATCGCTTTCGCGGCCGGATAGTTGTCGTAGGTCTCGCGGCGATAGATCGCGTTCGCGGGCGGGAACACCATCATGCCGCCCTTCGAGAACACCGGGCCGCCGGGAATTTTGAAGCCATCGACATCCCACGGCTGCACACCCTTGCCGCCCGCCTTGATCCAGGCTTTCGCGGTTTCGACGAGCTTGTCCTGCGGGACGATCTGGTCGACGAGCTTCATCGACTTCGCCTTGTCCGCTTTCAGCGCTTCGCCGCGGAACAGCATCTGCAACGCATCCTGTGTCGGTACGATGCGCGGAACACGCTGGGTGCCGCCCGCGCCCGGGAACAGGCCGACCTTCACTTCCGGAAGGCCGAGACGCAGCTTCGGGTTGTCGCTCACCACGCGATGATGACAGGCGAGCGCCAGTTCGAACGCGCCGCCCATGGCGGTGCCGTTCACCGCCGCAACCCACGGCTTGCCGGAGGTTTCCAGCTTGCGATAGGTGCGCGACATCGCGCTCGACTGCTCGAGCAGGAACTTGTTCGCTTCCTCTTCGCCCTTGTCCTTGATGAGCTTCTTGAAACCCTCGCCCATGGTTTCGAGCATGGTGAGGTCCGCGCCGCCCGAGAAGGTGTCCTTGCCGGAGGTGACGACGACGCCCTTGATCTTTGCGTCCGCCGAGACTTCGTCCACGATCTTCGAAAGCTCGGTCATCACATCGGCCGAGAATACGTTCATCGAACGGTCCGGCATATTCCAGGTGACGAGCGCGATGCCGTCACCATCCACGTCCACCGTGAAATTCTTGTAGGCCATACTATCCTCCCGTCGCTTCTAGCGTGCTGCCGCGAAGCGAAATCAAACGCGTTCGATGATGGTTGCGGTGCCCATGCCGGCACCGATGCAAAGCGTGACAAGCGCGGTCGACTTGCCGGTGCGCTCCAGTTCGTCGAGCACCGTGCCGAACACCATCGCGCCGGTCGCGCCCAGCGGGTGACCCATTGCGATCGCGCCTCCGCACACATTGATCTTGCTGCGCGGAATGTTGAACGCCTGCATGTAGCGCAGAACGACCGAAGCAAACGCCTCGTTGAGTTCGAAAAGGTCGATGTCGTTGATCGACATCTTCGCTTTCTTCAAAAGCTTCTCGGTGACGTCGACCGGGCCGGTCAGCATCATCGCAGGCTCGGAGCCGATGTTCGCGAACGCGCGAATGCGTGCGCGCGGCTTAAGGCCCGCTTTCTTGCCGGCTTCCGCGTTGCCGATCAGCACGGCGGCAGCACCGTCCACGATGCCCGACGAGTTGCCGGCGTGATGTACGTAATTGATCGCTTCGACTTCCGGATGCGCCTGGATCGCGACGGCGGCAAAGCCGCCGAACTCGCCCATCTGCGGGAACGACGGCTTCAGCTGACCGAGCGACTGCATGTCGGTCGTGGGGCGCATGTGCTCGTCGTGATCGAGGATCGTGATACCGTTCACGTCTTTGACCGGCACGATCGACTTCTTGAAGCGGCCTTCCTTCCAGCTTTGCGCAGCCAACTTCTGGCTCTCGACCGCATAGCCATCGACGTCGTCGCGCGAGAAGCCGTACTTCGTCGCAATGAGGTCGGCCGAGACGCCTTGCGGCATGAAGTAGGACTTCACCGCGATCTGCGGATCCATCGGCCAGGCACCGCCGGAAGCGCCCATGCCGACGCGCGACATGGATTCCACGCCGCCGCCGATCGTCATGTCGTGCTGGCCGGACATCACCTGTGCCGCCGCAAAGTTCACGGCATCCAGACCTGACGCACAGAAGCGATTGATCTGAACTCCCGGCACGTGATTGCCGTAGTCGGCGTTCAGCGCCGCCGCGCGCGCGACGTCCGAGCCGGCTTCGCCGACCGGATCGACGCAGCCGAGCACAACGTCATCGACGAGGTGCGTATCCAGCTTGTTGCGTTCCTTGATCGCGCGCAGCGCCGTCGTCGCGAGCGAAAGTGTCGAGACTTCGTGAAGCGAACCGTCTTTCTTGCCGCGGCCGCGCGGAGTGCGGACTGTGTCGTAAACGAATGCTTCGGTCATTTGGCGTCTCCCGTTTCTATCGCGTCAAGCGTCAGAACGCTTCCGCGGGCATATCCATCAGATTGTCGGCTCCGGATTGAATTCGCTTCAGATGCGCAGCGGTTTCCGGAAGCATGCGCTCTACGAAGAACTTGGCGGTCATCAGTTTCGCGTCGAGCTGCGGCGCGGAACCGTTGCCGTTCTTTTTCGCGAGCGCGGTCTTCGCCATCTGCGCCCACATATAACCGAGTGCCACTAGCCCGAAGAGGTGCATGTAGTCGTAGGAGCCTGCACCGGCGTTGTCGGGCCGCTTCATCGCATTCTGCATGAACCACATGGTCGCGCCCTGAAGGTGCTTCAGGGACTCGCCGAGCGGTGCGACGAAAGGCTTCATCTTCTCGTCGGCTTCGTTCTCCTTCACGAAGCCCGAGACCTCGTTGAAGAACGCGGTAATCGCGCGGCCGCCGTCTTTCGGAAGCTTGCGTCCGACGAGGTCGAGCGCCTGAATGCCGTTCGCACCCTCGTAGATCATCGCGATGCGCGCATCACGGACGAACTGCTCCATGCCGTGCTCTGCAATGTAGCCGTGACCGCCGAACACCTGCTGCGCCATGACCGCATTCTGGAAGCCGAGATCGGTCATCACGCCTTTCAGGATCGGCGTGAGGATGCCCATGTAGTCGTCGGCGATCTGCCTGGTCTTTTCGTCCGGCGACTTCGAAAGCAGATCGGCTTGCAGCGCGAGATAGATCATCAGCGCGCGGCCGCCTTCGTTCGTGGCCCTCATCGTCATCAGGTTCCGGCGAATGTCCGGATGCACGATGATCGGATCGGCCGGCTTCTCTGGATTTTTCACGCCGCCGATCGAGCGGCCCTGCAAGCGGTCCTTCGCGTAGATAACGGCGTTCTGATAGGCGACTTCGCCCTGCGCGATGCCCTGAATGCCGACGCCGAGACGGGCGTCGTTCATCATCACGAACATCGCAGGCAAACCGCGGTTTTCCTCGCCGACGAGCCAGCCGGTCGCACCGTCATAGTTCATAACGCAGGTCGAGTTGCCGTGAATGCCCATCTTGTGCTCGATCGAGCCGCAGATCAGCGCGTTACGCTCGCCAACCCCGCCATCCTTCGTCGGTAGGAATTTCGGAACGACGAAAAGCGAAATGCCCTTCACGCCTTCCGGCGCGCCTTCGATACGCGCAATCACGAGATGAACGATGTTCTCGGCCATGTCGTGCTCGCCGGCGGAAATGAAAATCTTGGTGCCGGTGATTTTGAAAGAGCCGTCCGGCTGCCGCACTGCCTTCGTCTTGAGAAGGCCGAGATCGGTGCCGCAATGCGGCTCCGTCAGGTTCATCGTGCCGGTCCACTGACCGCCGATCATTTTCGGCAGATAGGTGTTGCGGATTTCTTCGCTGCCGTGAATGCGGATCGCGCGGCACGCGCCGAGGGTGAGGCCCGGATACATCGCGAACGCCATGTTGGCGCTGCTCAGATATTCGTTCATCGCTGCGCCGACCACGAACGGCAGCCCCTGGCCGCCGTATTTTTCTTCGGCCGACAGACCGATCCAGCCGCCGTCGGCCATCTGCTTGAAGGCTTCCTTGAAGCCGGTCGGCGTCTTCACCGAACCGTCGGCTGCACGCTTGCAGCCTTCGCGGTCGCCGACCTGATTGAGCGGCGCGAGCACTTCCTCGCAGAATTTTCCGCCTTCGGAGAGAACCGCCTCGATCGTGTCGGGCGTCGCGTCGGCAAAACCGGGGAGATTGTCGTAGCGCGCGATGTTGAAGACGTCGCGCAGCAGGAACATGGTGTCTTCGACAGGTGCTTTGTAAGTCGGCATCTTCTTTCTCCGGGATAGCTTAGGTGCGGATTACGAGGCGTTGGCGCCGCGTTCCTTCAGCATTTCTTCGAGTGAACGGCTCGCGCGCTTCATGGCGGCGATGGCTTCGTCGATCTCGGCGCGCTGCGCTTCGAGCCGCTCGATGCGCTCGTTAAAGCGTGTGTAGGATACCTTGAGCTGTGTGACGCGGCCGTCACCGAGATCGTAGAGATCGAGCATCGAGCGGATCTCTTCGAGCGAGAAACCCACCCGCTTGCCCATCAGAACGAGCTTCAGGCGGGCGCGGTCGCGGCGGGAATAAAGCCGCTCCTGGCCCTGCCGCTCCGGCGAGAGCAACTCTTTCTCTTCATAGAAGCGGAGCGTCCGGGCAGTAACGCCGAATTCGCGGCTGAGGTCCCGGATCGTGAAGATTTGCTTGGTGGGGCGGTCGGTGCCGCCCGAGTGCTTGTCGAACTCGGCCC
>CAZFPR010000046.1:0-1460 GCA_964521045.1 uncultured Hyphomicrobiales bacterium | reverse complement strand
CGGCCCACAGGTCGCGCAAGTGTGCATCCGTGGACGGCAGGGGTTCGAGGGTCTGCGCTTGGCCCATTCCGTTGTCTCCCTTGGCGTGTGGCCGGAAAGGGGTCGGCCACAGGGTCGAAGAAACTCTATCTCAGTTGACGTAAACGTCAAGATGGATTCCGCGGGCCTGTTTGCCCCCAAGGGTGGGGCGCCTGATGGGGCCTTCGGGCGACAGTCGTTAAGGAAATGCTTCCGGGGTCCGGGAAATTAACCCAGCATTTACCGTAACTAACAAGATTCAGGGCAGCGGAGCGGCGCCGCCCGATACCTCTTTCTGCCCTCTTCCCGGCGCCCCGCAGGATGGTTCGCGAATGAGCGCAGGCGTGCCCTGGAGCGTGAATGCGGTCGACCCGGATACCTGGGAAGCCGCCCGGGAAGCCGCCCGGCGCGAAGGCATGTCGGTCGGCGAGTGGCTGGAGGCCGCGATCCGCGAAAACGCCCGCGGCGGTCATGCCCGCGGACGCAATCCTGCGACCAACTTCGACCACCGGCTCGACGATCTCGCGGAGCAGATCAACATGCTCGCGCGCCGCAACGTCCATGTGCGTCCGAACCCGCAACCGCAGATCCGCGACGCCAACAGCGAAGTGATTTCCGCCTCGATCGACGCACTCACCGAACGCATCGATCAGATGCTGGAAGGCATGGAACGCGCCCAGCGCAACAACGGGCGCGACGAGATCAGCTCGGCGATACGGAAACTCGATTCCCGAATCGAATCGATCCTGCTCGACCGCCCCGCCAATGAGCAGGATTCCGAAGTCGAAACCAAACTCGACGAAATGGCGCGCGTGATCTCGCAGATGAGCGAGCGGCTCGAGCGCGAAATGTCCGCAGCGAGCGCCGCCGCGGCACCGCAACCCATTCCGACCGCCGACGAACTCGATGCGGCAGTCGCCGAAATCCTCGAGCGCCAGTCGATGCTCGACGGCACGCCGATGCGCCGCGCGCCGGCGCGTGCAAATCCGCCCGCGGCCGCACCGGCGGCCTCGCCGCAGTTCGAGGCCTTCGAGCGGCAACTCAAGACCATCGCCGACGAGATGCAGTCGCTCCGGAAATCGAACGCAAAGAATGCGTCGGCACCGATCGGCGAACTGCGCCGCGACATCGCCGAGCTTGCCCGCTCGATGGCGGAGCTTGCGCCGCGGCGCACGCTGGAATCGCTCGAGCAGACCGTCGAAGCGCTGGTCCGCAAGGTCGATCGCACGACGTCGAACTCGCAGAAAGACAACCGTGCGGCACAGGCCGTGCTGGGCGCGCTCGAGGATATCCGCGCAGCGCTCGCGAACGTGCGGCCTGCCGAATCCTTCATTTCGGTCGAAGGCGACCTCAACGCGCTCTCGGACAAGCTCGACGTCATCAATGCGAAAAGCATCGACGGCACGACCGTCGCCCGCATCCAGAACCAGGTGCAGGAAGTG
>CAZFPR010000045.1:3594-19596 GCA_964521045.1 uncultured Hyphomicrobiales bacterium | reverse complement strand
CCCCGACCAGCCGTGGCTGTCGACGACCGGCTTCCTCGACAAGATCGACGAGAACCTGAAGAAGGCCATGGCTTAAGGTGAAGGGGGTCTGACCTCGACCTGAATCAGAACTGGAATCGAAACGGCCCGGAATGACTCATTCCGGGCCGTTCTCGTGAATCGAGTTCAGCGCCTGAAGCACTTGAATCTCTACTTTAACTTCAAGCGGAAAGCGCCGCTTCGATCGCCTTCAGTGCGTCATCGGCTTTCGCGCCGTCCGGACCGCCGGCCTGCGCCATGTCGGGGCGTCCGCCGCCGCCTTTTCCGCCGAGCGCTTCCGCACCCATGCGGACGAGATCGACAGCGCTGAACTTCGAGGTCAGATCGGCCGTCACGCCGACGACGATTCCGGCTTTGCCGTCGTCGGTAACGCCGACGATCGCCACCACGCCGGAGCCGACCTGCTTCTTGCCCTCGTCGACGAGGCTTTTCAGATCCTTGATCTCGATGCCTTCGACGGAACGCGCGAAGTACTTGACGTTGCCGATGCTCCTGATCGCATCGCCGCCGTCGGACTTTCCGCCGCCGCCCATCGCGAGTTTCTTTCTGGCGTCAGCCAGCTCGCGCTCGAGTTTCTTGCGTTCGTCGATCAGCGTCGCAAGACGCGCGGGCGCATCGGCAACGGAAGACTTCAGAAGCCCGGTAATCTCGTCCAGCGCGCGGCTCTCCTCACGCAGAAGCCTGCGCGCACCTTCGCCGGTCGCCGCCTCGATACGGCGCACGCCGCCGGCGACGCCGCTTTCGCTGGTTAGTGCAACGAGACCGATATCGCCGCTGCGGACGACATGGGTGCCGCCGCAGAGTTCGACGGACCAGCCGAGCGTATTGCTGCCGGGCGCATTGCCCATCGCGACCACGCGAACTTCATCGCCGTACTTTTCGCCGAACAGCGCGCGGGCGCCTGCCGCGCGGGCGTCGTCGAGCGCCATCACGCGCGTGGTCACCGGCGAGTTCTCCAGCACGTACTCGTTCGCCATGGCCTCGATCTTCGCAATCTCGTCCTGCGAGATCGGTTTCGGATGCGAGAAGTCGAAACGCAGACGATCCGGCGCCACCAGCGAGCCCTTCTGCGCGACGTGATCCCCGAGAACCTGACGAAGCGCCTCGTGCCGAAGATGGGTCGCGGAGTGATTGCGGCGGATGCCGCTGCGGCGCGCGTGATCGACCTTCAACTCCAGCGCCTTGCCGGTTTCCAGCGTACCTTCCTCGACCTTGCCGTAATGTACAAAAAGATCGCCGGCCTTCTTTTGCGTATCGGTGACGCGGAATTTCACCTTCTCGCCAACAAGCAGCCCGATGTCGCCGACCTGGCCGCCGCTCTCGCCGTAGAACGGCGTCTGGTTCATAACGACCGCGCCTTCCTCGCCCGCTTTCAGCGATTTCACTTCCGTGCCGTCTTTCACGATGGCCGAGACGACGCCTTCCGCGGTTTCGGTTTCGTAGCCGAGGAATTCGGTCGCGCCGAGTTTCTCCCGGAGGCCGAACCAGATTGTCTCCGTAGCGGCGTCACCCGATCCCTTCCAGCTTTCGCGCGCTTTGGCTTTCTGTTTTTCCATCGCGCTTTCGAAAGCCTTGGTGTCGACGGAAATGCCGCGCGGCTTGAGCGCATCCTGCGTGAGATCGAGCGGGAAGCCGTAGGTATCGTAGAGCGTGAACGCGGTTTCGCCGCTGAAGCTGTCGCCCTTCTTGAGCGGCTTCGATTCCGCCTCTAACATCGCAAGACCGCGCTCGAGCGTTTTGCGGAAGCGGGTCTCTTCGAGTTTCAGCGTCTCGGTGATCAGGCTCTCCGCGCGCACAAGCTCCGGATAGGCGGAGCCCATCTCGCGCACAAGCGCAGGCACGAGCCGGAACATCAGCGGATCCTTGGCGCCCAAGAGTTCTGCGTAGCGCATGGCGCGGCGCATGATGCGGCGAAGCACATAGCCGCGGCCTTCGTTCGAGGGCAGCACGCCGTCGGCGACAAGGAACGAAGATGCGCGGAGATGGTCCGCGATCACGCGGTGCGCGGCGCGGTTTTCGCCTTCGGCTTTCACGCCGGTCGCTTCCTCGCTCGCGCGGATCAGGCCCTTGAAAAGATCGGTGTCGTAGTTCGAATAGACGCCCTGCATGATCGCGGAGATGCGCTCGAGACCCATGCCGGTGTCGATCGAAGGCCGCGGCAGATCGATCCGCTTTTCGGGCGTGACCTGCTCGTACTGCATGAAGACGAGGTTCCAGAACTCGAGGAAGCGGTCGCCGTCTTCGTCCGGGCTGCCCGGAGGACCGCCCTGAAGCTTGTCGCCCTGATCGATGAAGATTTCGGAGCAAGGACCGCAAGGGCCGGTGTCGCCCATAGCCCAGAAATTGTCGGAGGTCGGAATGCGGATGATCCGGCTGTCCGGCAGGCCCGCGATCTTCTTCCAGAGGGTAAAGGCCTCGTCATCCGTGTGATAGACGGTGACGAGCAGCTTGTCCTTCGGCAGATCGAAATTCTTGGTGCAGAGGTTCCACGCCAGCTCGATCGCGCGCTCCTTGAAGTAATCGCCGAACGAGAAGTTGCCGAGCATCTCGAAGAAGGTGTGATGGCGCGCGGTGTAGCCGACGTTGTCGAGGTCGTTGTGCTTGCCGCCGGCGCGCACGCATTTCTGCGAGGTGGTCGCCTTGTTGTAGGGCCGCTTCTCGACGCCGGTGAAGACGTTCTTGAACTGCACCATGCCGGCGTTCGTGAACATCAACGTCGGATCGTTGCGCGGGACGAGCGGAGAAGACGGCAGGATTTCGTGCCCGTTCTTCGCGAAGTACTCGAGAAAGGTCGACCGGATTTCGTTGACGCCGCTCATGATTTTCAGATGCCGGAGAAGGACTTGGAAAGAGCCCGTTCTCTAGCCGACAGGGCCGTCCGGGTCGAGCAGAACCGGGGGCGTGAACCGGGGCGGAAGAAGCGCCCGAAAACGGAGCGACGCGGCCCCTTGCCGGGGCGGGGAAAGCCGGTGGCAAGGAGACCGCGTCCCGAAACCGGAGCGCGGGGCATTCGCGATCCGGGCATGTCCGAGGCCAAACGCTTCGGCTCGCGGATTTCAGCCTTCCATGGTGCCCGGGCATACGGGCACATATGGCTGCGGCTTCGCCGCCCGGCCGGTACGGGCGAACTCACCCGGCCGGAGCGGCTAAATCCGGAGGAAGCTGCGGCAGGGCTAAATCAGGCCTCGGCTGCTTCGTCGGCGTCGTCCTCGGAGGCATCCGAGTCGTCCGCCTGATCCAGAATTTGTTCGGCGACCAGGCCGGAGTTCGCACGCACCGCCGCTTCGATGGCGGCGACGATCGCGGGATTCTCCTTGAGAAACGACTTTGCGTTCTCGCGGCCCTGACCGAGGCGCTGGCTGTCATAGGAGAACCAGGCGCCGGACTTTTCGACGACGCCCGCCTTGACGCCGAGATCGATGATCTCGCCCATCTTGGAGACGCCCTCGCCGTACATGATGTCGAACTCGACCTGCTTGAACGGAGGCGCCACCTTGTTTTTGACGACCTTCACGCGGGTCTGGTTGCCGATCACCTCGTCGCGTTCCTTGATCGCGCCGATACGGCGGATGTCGAGACGGACGGAGGCGTAGAACTTCAGTGCGTTGCCGCCGGTAGTGGTTTCTGGCGAGCCGTACATGACGCCGATCTTCATGCGGATCTGGTTGATGAAGATCACCATCGTGTTCGACTTTGAGATGGAGCCGGTCAGCTTGCGGAGCGCCTGGCTCATGAGGCGAGCCTGGCTTCCGGGCTGCACGTCGCCCATTTCGCCGTCGAGTTCGGCCCGCGGCACCAGCGCAGCCACCGAGTCGACCACCAGAATATCGATCGCGCCGGAGCGCACGAGCGTGTCGGCGATTTCGAGCGCCTGCTCGCCCGCGTCGGGCTGCGAAACCAGAAGGTTTTCGATGTCGACGCCGAGCTTCTTGGCATAGATCGTATCGAGCGCGTGTTCCGCGTCGATGAAGGCGCAAGTGCCGCCAAGCTTCTGCGCTTCCGCGATGGTGTGGAGCGCGAGCGTCGTCTTGCCCGAGGATTCGGGGCCGTAAATTTCGATGACCCGGCCGCGCGGCAGACCGCCGACGCCGAGCGCGATGTCGAGACCGAGCGAGCCGGTCGAGATGACCTGAATGCCGGCGGGCTTGTCGCTCTTTCCCAGCTTCATGATCGAGCCTTTGCCGAAGGCGCGTTCGATCTGAGACAGGGCGGCGTCCAAAGCCTTTGATTTGTCCACGGAATTGCCTTCTACGACTCGGAGGTGGGCTGAAGAAGCTGACATAACACGGTCTCCCGATGCCCAGAGGCCTGCCGCCCCGGGGGTCCCGCCTCTCTGGAACGGAACAAGGACAATGTACCTTGTTTGTTCTCTGTTCGCAATACGTTCTAATTGGGCTGTGGACGCCGGAAAGCACTATGGTTAGCGGATTCTTAATCCCGAAAGCAGCGCAGCGGCCAAATCCAGCTCCGGATACGGGCCAAGTGATTCCACTCCCGCACCCCTCCCCGCAAGCTGGGCCCGGAACCCGGCCGATGCTAGCTTTGATCGCTTTCTGTTGTTGTCCGGCTTCATCGCGGGGCTCGCCATGAAATCGATTCTGAGGCCACTCGCCGTCTGCCTGTCGATGGCAATCGCCACTTCGTCGGCCGGCCAGCAGGGATTGTTTCATCGCGCGGAGAACGGCGTCGAGATCGCCCTGATCTCCGTCAAGCGAACCTCGGACCACACCGAAATTCAGTTGCAAACCCTGGCCGCGTCCCGAGGCGGCGTATGCTGGTACCAGTCCGGACCCGACAGCCCCTATCTGATCGTCGATGAGCGCCGTTTGCGCTTCATCGGCGGCGACAACATCACAAATTGTCCGGAACGGCGGCGCTACGGCGAGCGCGAAGTCATGGTGCTGCGGTTCGAGCCGATGCCGCAGAGCGTTCGCGAATTTTCGCTCGTCGAAGGCGAAGGCGGCGAAGACCAGATGCGCGGACATAGAAAGCCGAATGAGACGTTCTGGAACTTTCTGTATGTCAAACTGAACTGACCAGCGGGACTTTCCATGCGCAAATTGCTTCGTCTTGCCGCGGTCGCGTCGCTTGCCGCGATCCTTATGACCCCGGCCTCCGCTCTGGACTTCAAGGATATCGCCGGCAAGTGGTGCGGCAACGCTTCCGACTACGAATTTTCGACGAATGAGCTCCGCGTCACGCTGCATGCGGACAACCGGATCGTCAATCTCAAGGTGACCTCCTACGAATACGAGAGAGATAGTGTGCGAATGAACTGGATCGATACCGAGGGCACCGCCCGGTTCACCGTCTTCGCCGAGTTCGCCGGAAATTCCATGGCGCAGCAAAGAAACGACGCCGGCCCGCGGCGCGAATTCCGGCGCTGCTGAATTCGGATCACCGCCCCCGCATCATCCGCGACACGTTCTCCGCCATCATCATGATGGGCGCGTTGGTGTTGCCCGCGATGATCGAAGGCATGATCGAGGCATCGACCACGCGAAGCCCTTCGACACCACGCACCCGCGCCTCCGGATCGACGACTGAAGCTTCGTCCTTGCCCATGCGGCAGCTTCCGACCGGCTAGAAAATCCGTGGCGGCTGGTATGTGCGCGCTACCTTCCCGGCCAAGAACCGGAGCGCATCGAAGGCTTTGCTACTCAAGACGCTGCAATTCGTTGGATTCGCCATGAAGCTAAAATCTGGATTAAGAACAAGAGATTGCTAGCGGGGAAATCTCTTGAAACGCGCATTCATATTGGCTGTTTCGGTGTTCGCTCTTGTTTCGATTAAAGCCTTAGCCGAACAAAGCGAGGGCCACCAGAAATACAAAGCTCAACAAATCGAACAAAGTAGGAAGAACTCCGACCAAAGGCCTTCTTCTACCTTTACAGGAGAGAAGAAGGAGGAAATTGAAACCGATTGGAAGAACGTAGAATGCTCCAACCCCAAAGATCATAATCAGGCCGACTTGTGTGAACAGCGGCGCATGGCGAAATCCGCTGAGGACACCTACACCCTGAACCAATGGCAGTTTTTTCTCGGAATTATTGGTGCGCTTCTTCTAGGGTTGACTATATTTTACGCTCGTGAATCCGCAAAAGCCGCAACAAACGCAGCAGAGGCCGCTGAGAAAGCCGTTACGAACGCTCAGGCCCATGCGGCCCAAGAGCTGCGAGCTTACGTCTCTCTTGAGAGCGCCCATATTGAGATTCGTGACGTACCCAACAACCTCACAAGCAAAAGACTGCGTGTAGTTCTGGATATTAAAAATTCCGGGCAAACCCCGGCTTATGATGTGACCACTTCATTTGTCTGTGAAGTGTGGGACATTCCACACATAGGAGCCACTTATCGCGAAGTGGAGCAACGAAACGATAGGGATGGGAAGTCTATAGTTGGACCTGGAGCAACATTCGAAATACGTCTTAATGACCTCATTATTCCATATTCTGACGTATCGCTTATCGACGGCGGCATGAAGAAGATTTACATCTGGGGCCGTGTTGATTATCGCGATATTTTCAACGAGTGGCGATGGGTAAGAACTCGCCTCCGTAGTTTAGAGCTTTCCAAAAATGTCTGGAAGGTTGGGCCATGCCAAGAAGGTAACGAGGCAAACTAAGTCGCAGCATAATATTCAACCAAAAAACTTCCTCT
Source organism: uncultured Hyphomicrobiales bacterium (assembly GCA_964521045.1). Lineage (GTDB taxonomy): Bacteria > Pseudomonadota > Alphaproteobacteria > Rhizobiales > Xanthobacteraceae. Next base: position 12,897 of record CAZFPR010000045.1, on the reverse strand, counting down.
TTTACACGAAGCTGCATGTCTTTGAGCACGAGCCATGGCCTCATCAAAATTGAAGTTCGTAGCCACAAACCGATCCATCGCAGATGTTTCGATATAAGTCAGTTGGAAAATGTACCCTGGACCCTGTGTCATGCGAATCTCCTCTTCCCTAGACTTAGGTAGCCGATAGAGAGCTCAAGAAATTTTAGCGCCTACTTTTTCCACAGACACAATATTCAATACAGCCGTCCATTTTGGCACCCTACCGAAGGCCCGCGCACTTTTAGCAATCAAGTGAAACAGCCGCGCATCGACGCCTCACCTTCCCCGCATCATCCGCGACACGTTCTCCGCCATCATCATGATGGGCGCGTTGGTATTGCCCGCGATGATCGAAGGCATGATCGAGGCGTCCACGACGCGCAGCCCCTCCACCCCGCGCACCCTCGCCTCGGGATCGGCCACCGAGGCGTCGTCTTTTCCCATCCGGCAGGTGCCGACAGGGTGATAGATCGTCTCGGCGCGCGCGCGGATGTCTTCGATCAGCGCGTCATCCGACTGCACATGCGCGCCGGGGAGCAACTCGGCCTTGATGTGCCGTTTCATCGAAGGCGCATCGAGAATGCGCCGCGCGAGCTTCAACCCGTCGAGCATTACGCCGATGTCGTCCGGATGGCTGAGATAATTCGCCTCGATCCGCGGCGGCGCGGAAGGCTCGCTGGTCGCAAGCGAAATGCGTCCGCGGCTCTTGGGAAGCAGATCGCAGACATGGAGAGTCACCCCATAGCCGAACGATGTCTTGCGGCCGTGGTCGCGCAGGAGCGCCGGGATGAAATGGAATTGCAGGTTGGCCCGCCCGCGCGACGGGTCCGACTTCGCAAAGCCGCCGGCCTCGGCGACGTTCGAGGTCAGTTCGCCTTTCTTGTGCCGCGCATAGGCCCAGGCCGAGCGGATCGCGCGCGGCAGAAAACTCGGCGCAACGCCAAGCGCATCGCGGCCGCGCGTCGATGCGAGCACGCCGATGTCAAGATGATCGGCGAGATTGGCGCCGACCTCGCGCGCGTCGTGCAAGACTTCGATGCCGAGGCGCGAAAGTTCAGCGCCCGGCCCTATCCCTGAGAGCATCAGGAGCTGCGGCGAGTTCACGGCGCCGCCGCAGACGACCACTTCTCCGCCGGGGCGCAGAAGAATGTCGCGCCCGCGCAGACGCAATCCCTTCGCGCGGCGGCCCTCGAACAGCACACGCTCCACGAGCGCGCCGGTTTCGATGGTCAGATTCTTCCGCTCGCGGATCGGATCGAGAAATGCGCGCGCCGCGCTGAAGCGCCGCCCCTCCTTCTGCGTCACCTGATAAAGCCCGACGCCATCCTGCCGTTCGCCGTTGAAGTCGGCGTTCTCGGGCAACTGGCACTCCACGCCCGCCTGCACGAAGGCGCGCGAAAGCGGGTTCGGATGGACGAGATTGGTGACGCTGAGCGGGCCTTTCGTGCCGTGATTGGCGTCCGCTATCGAAGTGTTGCCTTCCATCGCAAGGAAAATCTCGCGCACGCGATCCCATGCCCAGGCCGGTCCCGCCGCCTGCGCCCAGCCTTCGTAATCGGCGGGATGGCCGCGCATATAGATCATCGCGTTGACCGAGCTTGAGCCGCCGAGCGTTTTCCCGCGCGGCCAGTAAAGACGGCGGCTGTTCAGTTGCGGCTCCGGCGCGGTGACGTAGCCCCAGTTGATGCCGCGCGTGCGCGCAAGCAGCGCGAGACCGAGCGGAATATGAATGAGCGGATTTTTGTCCGGAGGGCCGGCCTCCACGAGACAGACGCGCTTCGAAGGATCTTCGGAAAGGCGGTTCGCCATCACGCATCCCGCCGAACCCGCGCCTATGATGATGTAGTCGAACATCGCTCAGCCGAGAAAACGCTTGGCGAGATCCAGCAGCCGCTTCGCCATGCCCTCATAGGGTGGGAACACGAGCGGCACCGGCGAGAAGCGGTTGCGCAGCACCGCGCGTTCGTGACTGAAGGCGCGGAAGCCATATTCCCCGTGTGCGCTGCCGATGCCGGAATGATTCACGCCGCCGAACGGAAGGTCCGGATGCGCGAAGTGCAGCACCGTGAGATTGACGCCAGCGCCGCCCGAGGCCGTCGCTGCGAGCACGCGATCAGTGAACGCGCGGTTGCGGTCGAATACGTAGAGCGAAAGCGGCTTTGGCCGCGCGTTGATGTTCGCGATCGCCTGTTCGATGTCGTCGAAGGCAATAATGGGAAGGATCGGCCCGAAAATCTCCTCGCGGTCGATCTCCATTTCCGGCGTGATTGCCTCGATCAGCGTCGGTTCGATCCTTCGCTCCTGCACGCCGCCGCCCGAAAGCAGACGCGCGCCCTTCGCCTTCGCATCCTCGAGCAGACCTTCAAGCCGCCGCGTGTGATTGTCGTTCACGATCCGCGCGAGGTACGGACTACCGGCACCGCTGCCATAGGCTTTCGCGATACGCTCGCGAAGTGCCGCGAGAAAACGCCCCTTCACCGAAGCATGAACCAGGACATGGTCCGGCGCGATGCAGGTCTGGCCCGCATTGATGAACTTGCCGAAGGCGATCCATTTCGCGGCCTGCGCGATGTCCGCATCCGGCCCCACGATGGCCGGAGACTTGCCGCCGAGCTCCAGCGTCACCGAAGTCAGGTTCTTCGCCGCCGCCGTCATCACGATTCTGCCGACCGCGGGACTGCCGGTGAAGAAGATATGATCGAAGGGAAGCGCGAGCAGCGCCTGCGAAACATCCTTTCCGCCTTCGGCGACGGTCACGAGATCGGGCGGGAATGTCTCCGCGATCATGCGCGCGATCACCGCCGAGACCGCGGGCGTCAGTTCCGAAGGCTTCAGGATCGCGCTGTTGCCCGCTGCGAGACAAGAGACCAGCGGAGCGAGGCACAGGTTCAGCGGATAGTTCCACGGCGAGATGATGAGGCAGACGCCGCGCGGCTGCGGCATGATCCGCGCTGAAGTGCCGAAGCTCGGCAGCGATGCCCGCACCCGCCGCGGCTTCATCCAGCGCCGCAGATGCTTCAGCGTGTGGCGGACCTCCTGCGTCACCGGCAGGATCTCGCTGAAGATCACCTCCGCTTCGGGCTTGCCGAAATCGGCCACGAAAGCCGCGAAGATTTCGGCCTCATGCCGCCGCACCATGTCCGAGAGTTTTTCGAGCGCCGCCCGCCGCTCCGCGTAACCGAAGGCGAGCCTCCGCTCGCCGGCCTTCGCCCGCTGCGCTGCAAATGCCGCGCTGATGGCGTCGCTCGTGTTCGGACTATCCATCATGCTTCTCCCGAAGCCTGACGATTCTACTTATTCGGCACCCGGTCAAATGCCGGGACACCTTCCGCGATCAGATGAAACGGCTGCTTCTCGCTGGTGTAGATCGCGATCTTCGGCCCGCCATAGCCGCTTGCCGGGTCGTCGAGCGTTCCGGCTTTCAGCACGATCTGCGGCAGGCCTGGCCGCCGCGTCAGGATATGTGTACCGCACGTCTCGCAAAATTCGCGTGTCACGGCATTCTCTATGTCCGTACGCCTGAACTGCTTCGGCGTGCCCTTCGTGTAAGCGAAGCCTTCGGGCGGCATCAGCATGAACATGTTGGGCGCGCCGCCGGAGATATGCGAGCAGGCGCGGCAATGACACTGCGCCTTCAGCGCCGGCGCGCCCTCGGCCTTGTAGCGCAATGCCCCGCAATAACATCCGCCTACGAGTGACATGGCTTCCCCGCTTTTTCCGTGCGCCCGCGAAAGATTTCCGCCGCTAATTCCGCTATGATGAAACATCGGGAACGAGGGTCAAGCAAATGCGCATCAACCCGCTCCACACTTTCGTACTGTCCGCGCTGATCGCGGTTTCCGCGACGTCATCCGGCTCGGCACAGCAGAACACGTCGGAATTCACGTCCATAGCGCTGACGGGCTGCACCAAGTTTCAAAGCGTGATCGTACATGGCGGCGAGTTTGCAAACGGGCATGATTGCCCCGGCCTTCCCGGCTATCGCGTCTACCGGCTTAACTATGACGGGCGCAACACGGTCAGCATTGGCTTCAACCGGCAGCACGCAACCAACCAGCGCGCCGCACAGGAAATGTTTCCGACATTCAGCGAGATCGCCGACAAGATGGAGTGGCGCATAGATCCCAAGACGAAACGGCCCGTCGCTGCGATCCTGCGCTGGACCATCTCGGACTACCAGGAGTTCGGCAAGAAAGACCCGCCGAAAGACTTCGATTTGCTGATCGTGATCCGCACACCGCCCGGACCTTCGTGCCACGTCGCTCATATCGATGTTGCCGAAAACCAGAATGCCGAAGAACTTGCGCGAAAGGCGGCCGATGAACTCGCCAGAAATTTCGAATGCGTGAAAAACAAAGCGCACGTCATCGGCAATCGCGGGCGCGGAATCGTACTGACGAAACCGCTGCAATAAATACCTGGAACCAACGTCCGGGTTTGCACTTCTAGTGTTGTGCAATCCTAGAGGAGAAGTTCCATGCGCAAGTTGATTCTTGCAGGCGCGATGGCGGCTGCCGCCATCCCGGCCCTCGCCCAGACCACCATCGTCGAAGAACGCTATTACGTAATCCAGGACCCGCAGACGAAACGCTGCACCTATGTCACCGAACGCCCGTCGACCGGCGTCGTGCTCGATCTCGGCATCTTCCGCACCTATGCCGAAGCCGATCTCGGCGCACGCAAATCCAAGGTTTGCGTCTACGACTGACGGCCGCGCGCAGTTCCATGAAAGGCCCCTCCGGCGGGGCCTTTCATGCTGCACCTAAGAAGAAACCGTTTCGAGGTTCTCTTTTTTCTCCGCCCGCTCGCGCAACAGCTCGGGCAGCGGCGCGGATTTATGCGTTGCCTGATCGGCATTCACCCAGACCACTTCGCCGGTCGAGCGCATATTGCTTTCTCCTTTGCCGAACACGGCGAGCTTGTAGACGATGGAGGAGCGGCCGAGCTTCTCGATCTTCGTTCCAATCTCGATCTGCTCGTCGAAGCGCACCGGCGCGGCATATTCGACGAGCGCACGCACCACATGAAAATCGGTATTGCGGAGCGCCCTTTCGCCGACCCAGTCGAACGGCAAATCGCGCAGATACTCGGTGATGCAGGTATCGAAAAACGCGAGATAGGTCGCATTGAAAAGAATGCCCTGCGCATCCGCTTCGTAGTAGCGGACGCGAAACGGCGTGAAGTGCTGGAAATCGCTGCGTTGCATTGAGGTTCCTTTTCCGTTCATCCCTTTAGCGCACTGCGACGAATGGCGGAACTCCGGTTCCCGCTCGTGCGTTATAGTGGCAGCGGGCATCCGCGCTGGGGATTGCAATTCACATGACATGGCAGCAAGCCGCCGCCTTTGCCCTGATCGGGCTGATGATGGCGGCCTTCGTCTGGGGCCGTTTCCGCTACGACCTCGTGGCGATGGTAACCCTGCTCGTTGCCGTACTGATCGGCTTGGTCCCTGCCGACAAGGCGTTCTCCGGTTTCTCCGACGACATCATCGCGATCATCGCAAGCGCGCTTGTCGTGAGCGCCGCGGTGGCTCGTTCAGGTATTGTCGAGCGCGTGCTCAAGCCGCTCGCGCCTTGGCTTACGAAAACCGGTGCACAGGTCATCGTGCTCACCGGCACGGTCGCCCTGCTTTCGGGATTCGTGAAGAACATCGGCGCGCTTGCGATGCTGATGCCGGTCGCATTCCAGCTCGCGCGGAAGAACGAAACCTCGCCCTCGATGCTTCTGATGCCGATGGCGTTCGGCTCTCTGCTCGGCGGCATCGTCACGCTGGTCGGCACTTCGCCGAACATCCTCGTTTCCCGCGTGCGGCAGGAGATCACCGGCGAGCCTTTCGCTATGTTCGACTTCGCGCCGGTCGGAATCCCGCTTGCGATAGCCGGCGTGATCTTTCTCGCGGTCGGATGGCGCCTGCTTCCGAAAAACCGGAAGGGCGCCGCCTCGATCGAGGCGGCCTTCAATCTAGAAGGCTATACCACCGAAGCCGTCGTCCAGCCCAAGACCGACACCGTCGGCAAAACGGTTGCCCAGCTCGAAAAACTTTCCGGCAGCGATGTCGAAGTGCTGATCGTCGTCCGCAAGGGCGGCCGGCGTTTCGCGCCGACCGACGGCACCGAACTGCGCGCGGGCGACACCCTGCTGCTGGAAGGCGAACCGGATGCCTTGCAGCGCGTCGTCGCGGACGCAAAGCTGAAACTCGCGACCGCAAGCACCCGCAAATCCAAGAAGGAACTCGACACGCCCGCCGACGACCGCGGCGTGATGGAAGCTGTGATCGGGGAGGACTCCGCGCTGCTCGGCTCGAACGCCATGACCGCACGCCTCTACCACAAGCATGGTCTCGCTCTGCTCGCAGTAAGCCGCGCGGGCGAGCGGGTCACGTCGCAGCTGCGCTCTGTTCGCTTCAAGTCCGGCGATGTGGTCGTGCTGCGCGGCAATCTGAACGAAATGCCGGAAGCGCTCGGCGAACTCGGATTGCTGCCGCTTGCGGCCCGCACGATTCCGCTCGGCGAAACGCGGCGCAGCCTGTTGCCGGTCGGCGTGCTCGCCGTTGCAATGCTGCTCGTTGCCTTCAGCTATTTGCCGATCGCCATCGCCTTCTTCGGCACGGCGGTGCTGCTGATGCTGTTCCGCTCGATCACGCTCAAGGAAGCCTATGCGGCGGTGGACTGGCCTATTCTCATTCTGATCGGCGCGCTCATTCCGGTATCCGACACGCTGCGCACGACCGGCGGCACCGAGATCATCGCAGCCCTGCTCTCGCGCGCCGGAGACTATCTCAACGGCCCCGTCGCACTCGTCGCGATCATGATTGCCGCGATGGCGGTGACGCCGTTCCTGAATAACGCCGCGACGGTTCTGGTGATGGGCCCGATCGCGGCGGCTTTCGCACAGAAGCTCGGCTACCGGCCCGATCCGTTCCTGATGGCGGTTGCGATCGGCGCGGCCTGCGATTTTCTCACTCCCATCGGCCACCAGTCGAATACGCTCGTGATGGGGCCGGGCGGCTATCGCTTCGGCGACTACTGGCGGCTTGGGCTGCCGCTCTCGCTGCTTGTGATCGCAATCGGTGTGCCGCTGATCGCGTTTTTCTGGCCAATAGCCCGCTAACTCACCACTTCTCGATCCACGGACGCAGATCCATTTCGTGCGTCCACGCGCTGCGATGCTGGTTGTGCAGGTACCAGTAGTTCTCCGCGATCTGGCCGGGGTCGAGAATGCCGTCCTGATCTTTCAGCATGTAGCGCTCCGGAAACATTTCCTTGATGAAGGCGGTGTCGATCGCGCCGTCGACGATGACATGCGCGACATGGATACCCTCGGGTCCGAGTTCGCGCGCCATGCTCTGTGCTACGGCACGCAGCGCATGCTTGCCCGCGGCGAAAGCGGAGAACCCCGATGAGCCGCGCACGCTCGCCGTGGCACCCGTAAAAATGATGGTGCCGCGTTTTCTCGGCACCATCACCTTCGCAGCCTCGCGTCCCATCAGGAAACCGCCGAAGCAGACCATCTCCCAGACCTTGAAAAATACGCGCGAGGTCGTATCGGCGATCGGAAAGCGGACATTGGCGCCGATATTGTAGACCGCGACCTCGATCTCGCCGATGTCGCGTTCGATTTCCTCGAACAGCGCCGTGACCTGTTCTTCCTTGCGCGCGTCGGCGCCGAAGCCGCGCGCTTTTCCGCCTTCGGCTTCGATGTGCCGGACCAGCGGCTCCAGCTTGTCGGCGTGCCTTCGCGTGACACAGGCGACATAGCCTTCTTTTGCGAAGCGGCGCGCAATCGCACCGCCCGTGGCATCGCCCGCGCCGATCACCAACGCAACTTTATCGGCCATACCGTCCTCGCATTTCTTGACAGCGTGACGCTCCCCGCACGACCCTGTCAATCAATGGGCTGTAAAAGCAGCCATGCGCGAACGCGGGAGGAAGCCTTGAAACGCCTCGAATTCTTCTTCGATTTCGGAAGCCCGACGACCTATCTCGCGCATACGCAGATGCCGATGATCGCAAAACGAACCGGCGCGGAGGTGATCTACCGTCCGATGCTGCTCGGCGGCGTATTCAAGGCAACCGGAAACCAGTCTCCGGCCGTAATCGCCGCGAAATCGAAATGGATGGACGGCGACCTGAAAGCTTTCGCCAGGCGGTACGGCGTACCCTATGCGCGCAATCCGTGGTTCCCCGTCAACACGATGATCCTGATGCGCGGCGCGGTTGCGATGCAGCAGCAGGGCCGCCTTGCGTCCTATGCCGACGCGATCTTCCGCGCGATGTGGGTCGAGCCCCAGAACATGAACGACCCGCAGATCGTAGGCGAAGTGCTCGCCAAAGCCGGCTTCGAGCCCAAGCAGATGCTCGCGCTTGCCGAGGAGCAAGGCGTAAAAGACGCCCTGCGCGCGAACACGGAAGAAGCGGTTTCGCGCGGCGTCTTCGGCGCACCGAGTTTCTTTGTCGGCGACCGGATGTTCTTCGGACAGGACCGGCTGGATTTCGTGGAAGAAGCGCTCGGAAACTAACCGTTTTCCGCGAACGGTAGACTCGAAATGGCGGGGGCATTACTGTCCGCCCACTTCATAATAAATGTGACTTCCCCAGAGTGTCCTGCACTTGCGGAGAAATTTCATGAGAGCGCCGATACTTGCCGCTGCTTTATTGGCAATGACGGGGCCGTCTGTCGGCACGGCTTTCGCACAACAATCGGAATCGACGCCGCTGAACTCCACCGAACCCGGCTCCGCAGGCTCAGGCGGCGGAGGCTCCGGCGGCAGTGCCGGCTCATGGTATGCAATCGCGGCATCCAGCACTTCGCAGGGTGCCGCACAGCAGCGCGTGAACGCACTGGGCTCCGGGTGGTTCGTGATGAGTTCGAACGAATGCCCTAATTTTCGCGGCGGCCTGTGGATCGCCGTCAGCGGGCCTTTCTCGCACTCGGATGCGCTTGCGCGCGTGAACAGCGCAAAAGGCGTCGGCGTATATGACGCCTACGCAAAATCCTGCCGATGAAAGAAAATGAAATGAAGCGGGCGGAGCGCTGGAGCCGGCCGGGAATTTATCGGCAGGCCGCAGGCATGTTTACCGCCTTCGCGTTCCTCGCACTGGCGGGCACGGCCGAAGCGCAACAAACCCTGAAGCCGGACATGCTCGACCGCGTCGCATGGGGCGCGAAGCCTGCGCTTCCGGGCATGCGTCCGCACAAGCCTTACAGCATCATCGTGCACCATACGGCGGTGCGCCAGAATGTGAAAACAAGCCTGGCGGCAAAGCTGCGCGGATTGCAGAA
>CAZFPR010000045.1:2691-3584 GCA_964521045.1 uncultured Hyphomicrobiales bacterium | reverse complement strand
ATTTCTCGCAGTCCCAGCGCAAGATGTCGGACGGCCGCTCGCTGCCGCCGTGGCCCGACCTTCCCTATCATTATTATATCGGAGCGGACGGCACGGTCGGCGAAGGCCGCGACGTGAATTTCGCGGGCGACACGAATACCAAATACGACCCGACCGGGCATGTGCAGGTCGTGCTTGAAGGCAACTTCGAGATCGAAGAGCCGACCGCAGAGCAGATCGAAGCACTGAAGAAAGTGCTCGTCTGGCAGGCGGCGCGGTGGAAGGTGCCGATTTCGACGATTACGGTTCACCGCGACCATGCGGGAACGGCATGCCCCGGAAAGAACCTGGCGGCGCTGATGCCGAAAATACTGCATGACCTGGATCCGAACTACCGGCCCGCAGCAAGCAAGAAAACAAAACCGAAAAAGAAGAAAGAAGACCAGTAACGGGAAGCCGCGGCACTAGCTCTGCTGCAACTCTTCCTTCACCGCCTTCACAAGACCGACGAGATCGAACGGCTTCGGCAGGAAGCTGAACTGCTCGCCCGGAAGCTGATCGGCGAGCCCTTCCGAATAGCCGGAAGCGAAGATCACTTTCGTCTTCTTGAGGTTCGCCTTGCGGATTTCCTTGAGCATGGTCGGCCCGTCCATGACCGGCATCATCACGTCGGAGACGATGATGTCGATATTGCCGTCTTCCTTCTTCGCGATATCGAGACCCTCTTCGCCGTCCGCGGCCTCGAGCACGGTAAAGCCGCGCATGGTGAGTGCATGCGATGCGAAGCGCCGCACGCCGTCTTCGTCTTCGACAAGCAGCACAGTGCCGCGCCCGGTGAGATTGACCGGCTTCGCGTCGGCGGCGGCCTTCGCCTGTGCCGCGTCACGCGCCGCAATGGTCTCGTTTTCAGTCGG
>CAZFPR010000045.1:564-2681 GCA_964521045.1 uncultured Hyphomicrobiales bacterium | reverse complement strand
CGGAATGTAGCGCGGCAGGAAGATGCGGAAGGTCGCTCCCTCGCCGAGTTTGCTTTCGACATAAATGAAGCCGCCGGACTGCTTCACGATCCCGTAGACGGCGGCAAGCCCCAGGCCGGTGCCTTTGTTCTTGTCCTTGGTAGTGAAGAACGGCTCGAATATTTTGCCGACCGCCTCGGGCGCGATGCCGACGCCGGTATCGGCGACTTCGATCATGACGTATTCGGCAGAAGGCATGCCCTCGTAACGGAACTTCTGGGATTCCGCCGGCGCGATGTTTGCCGTCCGGATCTTCAGCGTTCCGCCGTTCGGCATCGCATCGCGCGCGTTCGCAGCAAGGTTGATGAGCACGCGCTCGAACTGGTTGATGTCGGCCTTCACCGGCCAGAGATCGCGGGCATAGGTCGTTTCGATCTTCACTTTTTCCGTAGCTACGCGCCGCATCAATCCCGTAGCGAGATCGGAGATCACGTCGCCGGCATGAAGCATTTCCGGCACGAGCGTTTCGCGGCGGGCGAAGGCGAGCAACTGCCGCACCAGCGACGCCGCCCGTGTGCCGTACTGCCGGATCTGGTTCAGCTCCTGGAAACCCGGATCGGTCGGACGGACTTTCGCAAGCAGCAGGCTCGCGTTGCCGATCATCGTCGTCAGGACGTTGTTGAAGTCGTGCGCGATGAAGCCCGCGAATTCGCCGATTGCCTGCATCTTCTGCGCCTGCGCAAACGAAAGCTCGAGCTTCTTCTCTTCGCTCGTATCGATCGCATGCACGATGGCAGCCTCGCCCGCCTCAACAGTGTCTTCTTCCACCGGAGTCACGAAGAAGCGGACAAAACGGCCTTCCTTTCCGGCGAGCGGCAATTCGATTTCGTAAGGCGCGGCCTTGCCTTCGATCACGCCGCGCAGCAGCGCCTCGAGTTTACCGCGCTCGCCTTGAGAGACGAACGAGAACACCGTCTGGCGCGCGCCCTTTTCGTCCGCCGCCGAGCCGAACAGCCGCGCGAAGGTCGCGTTCGAACTAACGATAAGTCCCGCGCGGTCGACGGTCGCGATCGCGGCCGGCGAGTTATGGAAGAAGCGTGCAAAGCGAATCTCGGCGGCACGCAGCGCATCCGGTTTGTCGTCCGTTTTCGCGCGCGAGAGCACGAGGGTGCGCGAAGCTCCGGCGGTACCGTCGGAAGCGAACGCCACGCGATGCATGATCCGCACCGGCAGGCTCGATCCGTTCTTCCTGCGAAGATCGATGTCGATTACTTCGGTTTTCACTTCGCCGGGCGTGGGCGACATATTCGTAAGCAGCGCCGCGCTCGTGCCCTGCACGAGATCGGTGATCTTCAACCCGTCCGTGCCGATCTCGGCGATGTCGTAGCCGAGCCATCCCGCAAGCGTCGTGTTCAGATAACTGACGTTCCCTTTCGCGTCCGAAGAGAAGAACCCTGCCGGAGCGTGGTCAAGAAAATCGATGGCGTGTTGCAGCGACTGGAAGGTGCTTTCCTGCTTCTCGCGGTCGCGCGTGACGTCGGCGATCGTCCATGCCGCAAGTTTCGCCTGCTTGCCCCGGATGCCGAGCGGACGCGAACGCACGCGCAGCCACCGCACGTCATTGCCCTCTGCGCCAGTGACACGCATCTCCTCCGAATGCGAGCGGCCGGACTGCACCGCCTGCACCAGACGATAGATCGCGTCGGCGACGCTCGGATCGCTCGTGAACAGGCGCTCCACAGGCCGCACGTCGTCGGGGTGTTCGGCTCCGGTGAGTTCCATGTAGGCGCGGTTCGCGTAGAGAACGCGGCCCGACGGATCGACGATGGACATGCCTTCTGCGCCGGTGTCCGCGAGCACTTTGGTCAGGTCGTTCCGGCTCGCGCGGCCGGCAAACTCGATGACACCGGAAGCGTAAGAGAAAAGCGCGAAGACGCCGATTACGGCGAGCGCGGCAAGCACCGCGACGATGTAGGGCTCGGCCTTGTCCCTGCCAAGGAACAAAAGGAACACCGCCGTCGAAACCAGGACGAAGGCAACGACGATCACAAGCCCGATCGAGCCCGTGGCCGGGATGCGATCGACGCCGGTTACTTCGTCGTCGTGAGCCGTCATCTGTGCCGTCTCCCGCGAATACC
>CAZFPR010000045.1:0-536 GCA_964521045.1 uncultured Hyphomicrobiales bacterium | reverse complement strand
TTTGCCCGAGAACGCCTTCGCTTCGCAAGCTCATCCCCTGAGCCCGCCGTTCCGGGCGGAATTCCTGAGCTTCATGACGTAGCCGATGACCTCGGCCACGGCCTTGTAGTGTTCCACCGGAACTTCCTGATCGATCTCGACCGATTTGAACAATGCACGCGCGAGCGGGGGATTCTGCACCACCGGAACCGCGTGCCGGTAGGCGACTTCGCGGATCTTCAACGCGATGTTGTCCTGGCCCTTGGCGACGCAGATCGGCGCACCCATGCCCTGCTCGTATTTCAGCGCGACCGCGAAGTGGGTCGGGTTCATGACCACGACGGTCGCTTCCGGCACCTCCTGCATCATGCGCTTCCTGGAGCGCGACTGCCGGATCTGCCGCAGCTTGGCCTTGATGGTCGGATCGCCTTCCTGTTCCTTGTATTCCTCGCGCACTTCGCGCACCGACATGCGCTGCCGCTCGTACCAGCTATGCTGCTGCCAGAGATAATCGGCGGCGGCGATATCTATGGTGGTTAATTGAAAAACAGCCGACT
>CAZFPR010000044.1:14454-20313 GCA_964521045.1 uncultured Hyphomicrobiales bacterium | reverse complement strand
GGGCGAAGGACTTCCCCCGCCGTAACCGCCTGATCTCGGGTCTTGCGGCGGGTGTCGTCGTGGTCGAAGCGGCGGAGCGCTCGGGCTCGCTGATTACGGCGCGCCTTGCCGGCGAACAGGGCCGCGAAGTTTTTGCGGTCCCCGGCTCACCCGCCGATCCGCGCGCGGGCGGCACCAACCGCCTCATCAAGCAGGGTGCCACGCTCGTGACTTCCGCCGCGGACGTGATCGAGAGCTTGAAGCCGATGCTGGGTCTCAGCACGCCGTCCGCAATGCGCGAACCGGATATCGTCGTTCCCGCCGAGACGACCTCGACGGCCGACGAACTTCGCGCGCGCGTGACCTCGCTCCTCGGCAGCACGCCGGTCGCGCTCGATGATCTCGTGAGAGAGGCGAAGGCAAAAGCCTCGGACGTGCAGGTGGCGCTCCTGGAACTGGAACTCGCGGGCCGCATCGAGCGCCACGGCGGCGGGATGATTTCGCTGATCTGACGCTTCAGGCGATTCGCTGGCCGTCATCCGCAGACGGGGTCCCGGATCGCTCCAGCGCCTCCATCCGGGCGAGATCCAGGAGATACCCCAGAGCCGGAAGGTTGTGCTTCCGGGCCAGCCGCCCCATCTCAGCGGTCATGGCGGCGACGTAGGCCGCGACCTCTTCAGAACGGGTTTCTCCGTCTCCTGAGCCTTTTTCGGTCATGGTCCGCCCGCATCCGACCCACGGAATCGATCCTATATCATAGGTTGTATTATTTCAAGATTCCCGCATAGCAGGTATCGCTCAGGCCGCCTTAATCACTCCGCTTTAGGCATGCGACTTGGCTGCGATTTGACTTGGGCAGCCTATCTCACCATGTTCCCGCCGCCGCGCGGGGCCGCGGACCCATCTGATTGTTCGCGATAACCCTCGGACGCTGAATGAACGTCGTCATTGTCGAGTCGCCCGCCAAGGCGAAGACGATCAACAAATATCTCGGGCCCGGCTTCGAGGTACTCGCCTCCTATGGCCATGTGCGCGACCTGCCGCCGAAAGACGGCTCGGTTTTGCCCGACGACGACTTCGCGATGATCTGGCAGGTCGACGGCAAGGCGCAGAAGCGCTTGGCCGAAATCGCGGCGGCCGTGAAAGGCGCCGACCGCCTGATCCTCGCCACCGACCCCGACCGCGAAGGCGAAGCGATTTCCTGGCACGTGCTGGAAGTCCTGAAGGAAAAGCGCGCGCTCAAAGACCAGAAAGTCGACCGCGTCGTTTTCAACGCCATCACCAAGGATGCCGTGCAGGAAGCGATGGCGCATCCGCGCGAGATCGATCACTCGCTGGTGGACGCCTATCTCGCGCGCCGCGCACTCGATTATCTTGTCGGCTTCACGCTCTCGCCCGTGCTGTGGCGCAAGCTCCCCGGCGCGCGTTCCGCCGGCCGCGTGCAATCGGTGGCGCTCCGCCTCGTCTGCGACCGCGAGCGCGAGATCGAAGCCTTCAAGCCGCAGGAATACTGGTCGGTCGCGGCCATGCTCGCGACCCCGCGCGGAGACGGCTTCGAAGCGCGCCTCGTCGGCGCGGACGGCAGGAAAATCCAGCGTCTCGATGTCGGCAGCGAGAAAGAAGCGCGCGATTTCGAGAATGCGTTGAACGCAGCAACCTATAAGGTCGCTTCGGTCGAAGCGAAGCCAGCGAAGCGCAACCCCTACCCGCCGTTCACGACCTCGACGCTCCAGCAGGAAGCGAGCCGCAAGCTCGGCTTCGCGCCCTCGCACACCATGCGGCTCGCACAGCGTCTCTATGAAGGCATCGACCTCGAAGGCGAGACCACCGGCCTCATCACCTATATGCGTACCGACGGCATCGACCTCGCGCCCGAAGCGATCACGCAGGCGCGCGACGTCATCGCCAAGGACTACGGGAAGAACTATCTCCCCGGCAGCCCGCGCATCTACAAGAACAAGTCGAAGAACGCGCAGGAAGCGCACGAAGCGATCCGCCCGACCGACCTGCGCCGCCACCCGAAAGACATGGCGCGCAGGCTCGAGACCGATCAGGCGCGTCTTTACGAACTGATCTGGACGCGCACGCTCGCCTGCCAGATGGAGAGCGCCGAACTCGAGCGCACCACCGCCGAGATCGAAGCGAACGTGACTGCGCCTTCCGCGCCCTACAAGCTCGTAAACCTGCGCGCGACCGGCACGGTCGTGAAATTCGACGGCTTCCTCACGCTCTATAACGAGAGCCGCGACGACGACTTCGAAGACGAAGACGCGCGCCGCCTGCCCGCGATGAACCAGGGCGAAGCGCTTTCGAAAAACGAACTCAAGATCGATCAGCATTTCACCGAGCCGCCGCCGCGCTTCTCGGAAGCATCGCTGGTCAAGCGCATGGAAGAACTCGGCATCGGCCGGCCTTCGACCTATGCCTCGATCCTTCAGGTGCTGCGCGACCGCGGTTACACGCGGCTCGACAAGAAGCGCATCATTCCCGAGGACAAGGGCCGCATCGTCGTGGCCTTCCTCGAGTCCTACTTCCCGCGCTACGTCGAATACGAATTCACCGCCAATCTCGAAGAGAAACTCGACGAGATCGCGAACCACGAACTCGACTACAAGCGCGTATTGCGCGAGTTCTGGACCGGCTTCACCGGCGCGGTCGCGGAAACGAAAGACCTTCGCATCTCGGAAGTCATCGACGTCCTCGATGCGTTGCTCAACGAGCACAACTTCCCGCCGAAGGCGGACGGTTCGGACGCACGGCAGTGCCCGCAATGCGGCACCGGCCGTCTCGGCCTCAAGGTCGGCAAGTTCGGCGCCTTCGTCGGCTGCTCGAACTATCCCGAATGCCGCTTCACCCGTGCCCTCACCGCACCGGGCGAAGGCGAACTCGCGGCGACCAAGGAACTCGGCGAAGATCCCGAGACCAAGAAGATGATCACGGTTCGCTCCGGCCGCTTCGGTCCCTACATCCAGCTCGGCGAAGCCGAGGACACGGGCGAGAAAACGAAAACCGGCAAGCCCGTGCTCTCGAAGCCGAAGCGGGCGAGCATCCCGAAAAATTTCGATGCGCACGAACTCGACTTCGACACCGCGCTCTCTTTGCTCCAGCTTCCGCGCGAAGTCGGCAAGCACCCGGAGAGCGGCGAACCCATCGTCGCGGGCTATGGCCGCTTCGGTCCTTACGTGAAGCATCAGGACACCTACGCGAGCCTCACCGACGGCGACGAGGTACTGACCGTCGGTCTCAATCGTGCGGTCACGCTGATCGCCGAAAAGCTCGCACGCGGCCCGGGCCGCGGACGCCGCGGCAAACCGGCAGGCCGCGCGCTCGGCGATCACCCCACGCTCGGCGGGCCCGTGACCCAGCACGACGGCAAATACGGCCCTTACGTCTCGCACAACAAGGTCAATGCGACGCTCCCCTCCACCACCGATCCCGCGACCGTGACGCTCGAGGAAGCGGTCGCGCTGATCGACGCGCGCGCGGGCAAGAGCGGCGCAAAGAGCGGCAAGAAACCCGCGAAAGCGAAGAAGACGAAAGAGACGAACGGCAGCGGCGAAGAAGCCGCGGCAAAGCCGAAGAAGAAGGCCGCAGCCAAGAAGAAAGCCGCCCCGAAGAAAAAGAAAACGGACGGCGCGGACGAAACCGCGAAGACGGAAGAGTAGTTAGAAACTCTTTCTTGTCGTCCCCGCGAAAGCGGGGACCCATAACCACGACTGGAAGCTATTTTCGCAAGCCCGCGAGATAAATCTCCAACACAGGGATTATGGATCCCCGCTTTCGCGGGGATGACAAGTTGGCTGGGTTGAAAGAAATCAAAAACTCTTCTGACTAGTCATGCTGGACGCGCGCGATCCGGAATCCAGTAGCCCCGCACGTTCGTTGATTGTCACTGGATGCCCGCTTGCCCGGCCATGACACAGGTCATGGGGATAAGCATTTTTTCGTTGTTCGCGATTTCGCTTTTCTTCCAATCCTTTCCGCCGAAGTGCGAAAAAACTTATCCCCGCTTCCAAGCCTGCGCTTACATTTCGCTCGCCGTTTCCGTTCGAGGGCGCGCTCATGAGGCGTCGTGAATGCGGGAAGCGGCCGGCGTCTCCGCGCGCGGTTCGCAGCCGTGCTCCGGGACGTTGCGGGGCACCGCCCGGCGAGAATACGCTCGCCTGCCGGGAGCACGGCTGACGGAGAAGCGCGCCTTGCTAGGCGCTTCACGAAAAGCGCGGCCCGCACCGAAAATCGCCGATAGCGAAGCGCTGCGAGACGATACGTTCCTCGTGTCAAAACGAGGAGCGGAAAGCGAAGACGTGGCGTCCCGTGGCGCTTCGCGACCCTCGGCTCCAGTAAGCCGGGGAAACTTCCGCTTGCCGAAACCGCCGGTCTGGCGATCCCTTCCGGCCAGGCTTACATGCTATTGCCGGGACAAGCCCGGCCATGACAATCAGGTACCCTTGTCCAAAAAACCGAAAAAGAAATTCAAAGACCCGAAGCCTCACGGCAAGCTGCCGTCGCGGGAAGAAATCATCGCGTTCATTTCCGAGCGCGGCGGCGACGTGTCGAAGCGCGACATCATCCGCGCCTTCCGCCTCGATGGCGTGGGCAAGGTCGAACTGAAATCCTTGCTCCGCGATCTGAAAGACGACGGCGAAGTCCGCGGCCGGCGCCGCAAGGTGAACGTCGCAGGCGAAGTTGGCGGCACCGTCATGGCGAGCATCGTCGCGCGCGACAGCGGCGGCGATCTCCTCGCCGAGCCGCTGGAGTGGGACGAAGCGGACTTCGGCGCGGCCCCGCGCATTCGCCTGAACTTCGGGCGCAAACCTGCCGCAGGCCCCGCCCCCGGCATCGGCGACCGCGTACTTCTCCGCACGCAGAAGACCCATGACGACGAAGACGCGCCCTATACGGGCCGCGTCATCAAGGTGCTCGAAAAAGCGCAGAAGCAACTGCTCGGCATCTACCGCAAGAGCACGCTCGGCGGCGGACGCCTCGTGCCGGTCGACAAGAAATCCCTGGGCCGCGAAATCGCGATCGCAGCAGGCATGGAAAACGGCGCGGAAGACGGCGATCTCGTCACCGCCGACGCGCTGCCGCAACGTGCATTTGGTTTAGCCACCGCAAAAGTCCGCGAGCGTCTCGGCTCGATCAAATCCGAGAAGGCCGTCAGCCTGATCGCGATCCACGCGCACGGCATTCCGAACAGTTTTCCGAATGCGGTGATTGCCGCGGCTGACGCCGCCCGTCCCGCGGCCCTCGAAGGCCGCGAAGACTGGCGCAATCTCGCGCTTGTCACCATCGATCCGCCGGATGCGAAGGATCACGACGACGCGGTGCATGCGGTGGCAGACGACAATCCCGAGAACCGCGGCGGCTTCGTGCTGACGGTCGCGATTGCCGACGTCGCGCATTACGTGACGCCGGGTTCCGCACTCGACCGCGAGGCGCTCATTCGCGGCAACTCGGTCTACTTCCCCGACCGCGTCGTACCGATGCTGCCCGAGCGCATCTCGAACGATCTCTGTTCGCTCAAGCCCAGCGAAGACAGGGCGTCGATGGCGGTTCGGATGTGGATCGACGCGAACGGCCGCAAGCAGCGCCATTCCTTCCACCGCATCCTCATGCGCTCGCATGCAAAGCTTTCGTATCAGCAGGCGCAGGCCGCAATCGACGGCAGGCCCGACGACACGACACAGCCGCTTCTGAGAGAAGTGTTGGAGCCGCTCTGGGCCGCCTATCGCGCACTCGCGAAGGCGCGCGATGCACGCGAACCGCTCGCGCTCGACATTCCGGAACGAAAACTGGTTCTCAATCCCGACGGCACGCTTAATCGCGTGACGCAGCCGGAGCGGCTCGACGCGCATCGTCTGATCGAAGAATTCATGATCC
>CAZFPR010000044.1:4640-14444 GCA_964521045.1 uncultured Hyphomicrobiales bacterium | reverse complement strand
CCTCGCGAACGTCGCGGCGGCAGAGACGGCGGAGGCGAAGCGCACGCCGATCGTCTATCGCGTGCATGACGGTCCTTCGCTCGAGAAGGCCGCAGCACTCCGCGACTTTTTACATTCAATCGGCATGACCTTGCCGAAGACGGACCAGCTCAGCCCCGCCCTCTTCAATCGCGTGCTCGCGCGCGTGAAGAACACCGAGCACGAGCGCCTCGTGAACGAGATCGTGCTGCGCTCGCAGGCCCAGGCCGAATATTCGGCAAACAACTACGGCCACTTCGGCCTGACGCTCCGGCGCTACGCGCACTTCACCTCGCCCATCCGCCGCTATGCGGATCTCATCGTGCATCGCTCGCTCATTCGTGCACTCAACCTCGGCGGCGATGGCCTCGCGAACGGCGTGACGCCGGAGAGCCTCGAAGAGATCGCCGCCGGCATCTCCGCAGCCGAACGCCGCGCGATGGCGGCCGAGCGCGAAACGGTCGACCGCCTGATCGCGCATTACATGGCCGACCGTGTCGGCGCGCATTTCCGCGGCGTGGTGTCCGGTGTCACCCGTGCCGGCCTCTTCGTGAAGCTCGATGAAATCGGCGCGGACGGGTTCGTGCCTGCCCGCACCATCGGCAACGAGTTCTTTGCCTATCACGAGGCCTTGCAGGCGCTGGTCGGCGACCGCTCCGGCGAAGCCTACCGGCTCGGCGACATCGTCGAGGTGAAGCTCGTGGAAGCGGTTCCGGTCGCGGGGGCGCTGCGCTTCGAACTGATTTCCGAAGGCCGCTACGACCTGAAGGCGACCCGGAAAACCCGTAGCGACAGGCCGCATGGCCCGCGCGGCAGTCATGCGCCCGGAGAGCGGCAAAACGCCCCGATGCGTGGCAAATACGGACGCCCGGTGCCAGGTAAGCGTGGCAAAGGTGGCAAGAAAAGCGGCAAAGGAAAAGGCAAACGATGATGAGCGAAAAGCGGAATCTTGGTGAGGCAGTAAAGCGCGGTCTGCTCGGCAGGTGCCCGAACTGCGGCGAAGGCAAGTTGTTTCGCAAGTTCCTGAAGGTCGCCGACGAATGCCCGGCCTGCGGCGAAGTATTTCGCCACCACCGCGCGGACGACGCGCCGGCCTATCTCGTGATCCTGATCGTCGGCCACATCGTCGTCCCGCTCGCGCTACTGGTCGAAAAACTCTATCAGCCACCGCACTGGCTCGCCTTCTCGATCTGGCTGCCGCTGACCCTGATCATGGCGCTCGTTCTGTTGCAGCCAATGAAAGGCATCATCGTCGCCTGGCAATGGGCGCAGCGCATGCACGGTTTCGACCCGAACCACGAAGACGAAATCGCCGCCATGACGAATGCGCGGATGAAAGACGTGCGATGAACGAGACCGAGAGACAGCTCCACGAGCGCGAGCGGGTTAAACTCGGCCCGGGCACCGGCGTCTCGCTCAAGCCCAAGGACGCCGCGACCCTCATTCTGATCGACCGCTCGGGCAAACTGCCGCGCGTCTTGATGGGCAAGCGCCATCACGCGCACAAATTCATGCCCGGCAAATATGTATTCCCCGGCGGACGTCTCGACGCCGCCGACCGTGCGATCAAACCCTTCGACGATCTTGGGGAAATCTGCGCGCGCCGCCTCGGACAGAACGTCGTGAAATGGAGCGCGGGCCGCGGCCGTGCGCTCGCGCTCGCCTCGATCCGCGAAACCGCGGAAGAGACCGGTCTGCTGATCGGCAAGGAGGACGCGAACGGCGTGACTTCGAAAGCCGACGCCTGGTCGCCGTTCGTGTCGAAGAAAATCCGCCCTTCGCTCTCGGCGCTCACCTTCGTCGCCCGCGCGATCACGCCGCCCAAGCGCCCGAAGCGTTTCGACACCCGCTTTTTCCTCGCCGACCGCGCCGACATCGGTGCGGAGATTCCGGGGATCGTCGGCCCGGAGACCGAACTCGTTTCGCTGGACTGGCTCAGCTTCGACGACGCGCAGGAAGTCGAGTTGCCGAACATCACCAAGGTCGTGCTTCGCGAGATCGCGGATCGCCTGAAAACCGGCGAAATGACCCGCCCCGCGCCGTTCTATTTCTACCGGCCGGGCGGATTTCAGCGGAAGCTGCTAGACTGAATACCGTGACCAAGGGTGAAGCGGAGAAGGCAATCCGGCAGCTTTGCCATCAATGGCGAAGGGCGGAGGGCTATGCCCATACTCCGGTCACCGATCTCAACTTCTCGGCCTTTTACGACTGGCTTGCACGGAATCACGGCGCCAAGCTGGAGTTCAAAACCACCTCGGACGTCCGATACAATGTCCAGACGTGGTTCGACCGGGAGTTTCGCCGGCCTTAAATTGCCTGCCTGCCGCTTCCTTGACTTCTGGGGATTGGCCGCTAGGTTGCCGCCAAATTCGGGCTTTAGCCCCCTTTTCAGGACATTCCAATGGCCAAGGCAGTCACTCTCAAGATCAAGCTCGTCTCGACCGCCGACACCGGCTACTACTACGTGACCACCAAGAACTCGCGCACGCAGACCGAGAAGATGGTCAAGAAGAAGTACGACCCGGTCGCGAAGAAGCACGTCGAGTTCAAGGAAGCCAAGATCAAGTAATCGCTCCTTCCGAGCCCAGATAAAGAAAGGCGCCCTTTTGGGGCGCCTTTTTCAGTTTCAGTCCTCTGAGATTAGGTGGCCGGCAGGCAAAGAAAGAGGAGGCCTCTCGTCTCGAACCTGCCGGCCGAACCCCACGGACCCAGGAGATGCGGCGGACCTGAGCATTCCGTAGGGTTAGCTAGTAGTTGGAACGTAGATTGAACGTAGCGCGGCGCCCGCCGAAGGCAATGGAATTCAAAAGCTTGGGCGGCGAATCGCGCGGTTACCTAAAAGGATAACCTTACCGGGGGAGCGCGTTAAGCTTGAGAATCCTTGCGGACGCTCAGGCAGCGTCGGCGACGACGCGGTTCCGTCCGTCGCGCTTGGCGCGATAGAGCGCCTCGTCGGAGCGCTTCAGGATCATCGCGGCGGTGTCTTCCGGCGTCGAGCGCGCGGCAATACCGATCGAGATCGTGACCTCGATTTGCTTCTCGCCCTTGTGGATTGGGAACATGTCCCCCGCCACGCGGCGGCGGATGCGCTCGGCAACCATCGTGGCAACGCCGATATCGGTATCCGGCATCACGACCACGAACTCCTCGCCGCCGTAGCGGCAGGCGAGATCGATGCCGCGGATGCACGCGCGCAGACGATCCGAGAAGTCGCGCAGCACGTCGTCGCCGGCGTCATGGCCGTAGGTGTCGTTGATCGCCTTGAAGTAGTCGATGTCCAAGAGAAGCACGGAAAGCGATTTGCCGCGCGCAGCCGACCGCTCCACGAGCGTCCCGACGTGGCTTTCCATGTAGCGGCGGTTGTAGAGGCCGGTGAGCCCGTCCGTGACCGCAAGCTCCATCGAGGTCTGCACGCTGTCGCGCAGCCGCTCGGTGTAACGCTTGCGCTTGATCTGGCTGCGCACGCGCGCGACCAGTTCGTTCTTGTCGATCGGACGCACCACATAGTCGTTCGCGCCGAGATCGAGCCCGCGCAGGAGCCGCGCCTGATCGCCGGGCTCCGTCATGAGCAGGATCGGCAGATGCCGCGTGCGCTCGAGCGAGCGCACCTGCCCGCACAGCCTGAGCGCGTCGAATTCCTGAAGGTCGAGGTTCAGAAGCAGGAGGTCGTAGCCGCCCTCCGCAACCCGGAACAGCGCTTCCTGCGGATTGCTCTCGACGTCCACGTGGTGCTTGCCGGAAAGCGTGTCGTGGATACGTTCGGCAGAGGATGCGCGATCGTCCACGATCAGAATCTTGCCGCCCTCGCCCGTTTCATTGACCGTATCGGCAATATCGGCGGTGACGCCGATCTCATGCGAAGTCACCGCGCGCATGCGCAATTCGTCGATCACGACCTTGAGCCGCGACAGCGAACGCACGCGCGTGATCAACGCGAGGTCGTTCACGGGCTTGGTCAGGAAATCGTCTGCACCGGCCTCGAGGCCGCGCACCCGGTCCGACGGCTGATCGAGCGCCGTCACCATCACAATCGGAATGTGCATGGTCGCGGGCGAGTTCTTCAGTCGCCGCGCGGCTTCAAAACCGTCCATGCCGGGCATCATCACGTCGAGCAGGATGATGTCGCACAGGCCGCGCTCGGCGATATCGATCGCCTCCTGGCCGCTCGTCGCGGTCACGACTTCGAAATACTCCGCCGAGAGCCGAACCTCGAGCAACTTGAGGTTGGCGCGGACGTCATCGACGATCAGAACGCGGGCACTCATTCCGTATCAATCCTTTGCGAAATGGCGCACGGTTTCGAGAAACTTGGAAACGGAGATCGGCTTCGAGAGATAGGCCTCGCAGCCGCCCTCCCGGATGCGCTCCTCGTCGCCCTTCATCGCGAAGGCCGTGACTGCGATGACCGGGATCGAGCGAAGCTCGTCGTCCTCTTTCAGCCACTTGGTGACTTCGAGGCCCGAGACTTCCGGGAGCTGGATATCCATGATGATGAGGTCGGGCTTGTGCTTGCGCGCAAGATCCAGCGCCTCGATCCCGTTGCGGGTCTCGATGGTCTGGTAGCCATGCGCCTCAAGGAGATCATGGAAGAGCTTCATGTTAAGCTCGTTGTCTTCCACGATCAGGACAGTCTTCGCCATCCCGCTATTCCCCGTCCACCCCGGCGAGCCGTTCTGGCGCGCCATTTGAATTTCACTTCCCCGAATCGCCTGCGGACGTCCGATGATCGCGCGAACCGTCTGCAAACTCGATCCATGTCTTGTGCGATACCGAGGAATCAGGCTTTCGGCACCGTTCGACATGCGGATGCTTCTTCCGGCATCCTAGGGTTCCAAAGTAGAAGGCAATCGTTACGGAAGTGAAAATGGCGCTCCTACGCGGGAAATCATCGTTAACGAAACAGGAAGCCGAGATGATCGGCGTCGCGGGACTTTCCTATCTCGCATCCGATCCCGAGCGGATCGGACGCTTTCTCGCGATTACCGGTCTCGGACCTGAGAATGTGCGGGCGGCCGCGCGGGATCCGTCGTTCCTGCCGGCGCTGCTCGATTATCTTCTCGCCAACGAAAAGGAGCTTGTCGCCTTCGCGCAAGAGATGAACCTCGATCCCGCGCGCGTGCGCGCGGCACGCGACGTGCTCTCGCCTCCGGTCGTGCTCTAGCGCTTCGCGGGCGGAACCGCGCAGGGCTTCTGCGGCAGCAACTCAACGCTCCGGAGCAGGCCCTTCAGCGCGAAGTTTCCGTAGTTCAGCCGGAGCGCAGTCGAAACGCCGTTCTCGTAGAGATCGAAGGAAAGCGTATAGGCCGGCAGACGATCCGCTTTCCCGACTTCGAAATAGCTGGTCGTCACGGGGTAGCGCTTCAGCCCCGCAAGCGCCGGATCGGGCGCAGGCGTTTTATCGTTGTGCAACTCCGCGGCACCGATCACCGTCAGCGTTTCGTAAATCTTCCGCCCGTCGGGAGAACCGTCGAACAACCTTGCCGAAAGCAACTTCTCGCCGCGCTCGGCGGTCTCCAGCATCGAGCGGGTGTGCTGCGTCGGCAGATAAATCTTCCCGGGCAACGTGAAACTCGCAGGCTTCGGCTTGGTCACGCGCACGCTGAGCGCGCTATTTTTCTGCCGCGTAACCGTGCCGGAAACGTCTTCCCGCTTCTCGTCGTTGACGAAGTTCTCGGTCTTGAAGCGGTAGTTCGTGGAGGCTGCGTCTTCCCAGCTCTCGTTCCTGAGATCGCTCACGGTCTCCTGGCCCTCGCCGGTGTCGAGCGACGTCACCTGCCGGAGCAGGATCGTATAGCCCTCGCAGGCCGTGCCGGTGAACTGAAAGGCAATGCGTCCGCGCGCCTTGTCGACCTGCGTGCCGGGATGCTCGGGGTCGAGCACGAGATCGTAGATCGCGCGATGCGCAACCAGCGATGCGGCCATGCCTGAGCTTGCGGAAACCGCAGTCAACAACATTACAAGTACGAGCGTCTTGCGGAACATGCAGGTCTCCGGCGTGATGCGCCTTGCGCCTAAACAAGCGATCGGCCAAGAGTAAGGCGAACCGCGAGAGGCACCCAATGGCTAGCGAAATCGAACTGCGATTGCAAAAGCTCGGAATAGAACTCCCGAAACCGGCAGCGCCGGTCGCGAATTATGTCGGCGCGGTCGTCGCAGGAAACCTGCTGGTTGTCTCCGGCCAGCTTCCGATCGGGCCAAGCGGGCTCACGATCAAAGGCAAGGTCGGCGCGGACGTTTCCGAAGCGCAGGCCAAGGAAGCAGCCCGCCTCTGCGCGATCAACATTCTCGCACAGGCCAAGGCAGCACTCGGCGATCTGTCGCGCATCAAGCGTTGCATCAGGCTCGGCGGCTTCGTGAACGCACTCCCCGACTATCAGACCATCCCGCAGATCGTGAACGGCGCATCCGATCTCATGGTCGAAGCGCTCGGCGACGCAGGCAAACATGCCCGCTATGCCGTCGGTGTCGCGCAATTGCCGCTCGACGCGCCGGTCGAAGTGGAAGCTATGTTCGAGATTTCCTGAAAATGGCCATCGGCTGGTTGACGGCACGCCCGGTCGCGCATCGCGGGCTGCACGGGAACGGGATCGTCGAAAACTCCCTCTCCGCCGCGAAGGCCGCGATCGATGCGAATTACAGCATCGAGGTCGATCTGCAACTTGCCAGAGACGGCGAAGTGATCGTCTTTCATGACAAGACGCTCGACCGGCTGACGTCCGAAACAGGCGAAGTCATAGCCCGCACCGCCGCCGAACTGAAAGGGATCAAGCTCAAGGATACGAACGATACGATCCCGCTGCTCGACGATCTTCTGCAACTGGTGGGGGGCCGCGTTCCGCTCATCCTCGAACTGAAAAGCACATGGAACGGCGACGTCACGCTCGCCAAAGCCGTCGCCTCCCGCCTCGTCGAATACCATGGGCCGGTTGCGGTGATGTCGTTCGACCCCGGCCTTGTCGTGGCGCTAAAGCAGTTCGCCCCGGGGCTGCCGCGCGGCATTGTCGCCGAGCGCTGGTATCTTCATCCCGAGTGGAAGTTTCTCTCGTTCTGGAGGAAGCGCTATCTCGGCTTTCTGCTGCACTTGATGCGCTCGAAGCCTCACTTCATCGCCTACGCGCAGTTCGACATGCCGGCGCTCGCGCCGCTGATCGGCCGCCATATTCTCGGAATGCCGCTGTTAAGCTGGACCGTCCGCACCGAGCGGGAACGAACCCGTGTTTCGAAGTGGGTCGACCAGATCATCTTCGAACATATCAGACCCTAAAATCCCGCCCTTGAGCCGCCGCCAGGATCGGCGACAATGCAGGAATGGCTGAATCCCCGAAATTTCAGGCCCGTGTGGAGGGCTCGATCCGATCGATCGACGCAGCCGCCTGGGATTCCTGCGCGAAGGGTTTCGCGCAGAGTCCTGAATCGGAAAGCAAAGCACTTGAATCAGAACGCGAGCTTGCTGAATCAGCCCGCGAAATTCCTGAATCAGAAGGCGAACGTGCTGAATCAAACTCTCAAGGACTTGAATCATCACTTGAAGATGCTTTTGCGGACCCCAATAACCCCTTCATTTCACACGCTTTTCTAAACGCCCTGGAGGAGTCGAAATCGGTCGGCGGGCGCAGCGGCTGGATCCCGCAGCATCTCGTCGTCGAGGATGAGCGTAGTGAAATCCATGCCGTCGCGCCCTGCTATCTGAAGGCGCACAGCCAGGGCGAATACGTATTCGATCACGGCTGGGCGGACGCCTACGAGCGCGCGGGCGGCAACTATTATCCGAAGCTGCAAGTCGCCGTTCCCTTCACGCCGGTTACCGGCCCTCGTCTGCTCGTGAAGCGCGGACCACACGCGGAAGCCGCACGCAACGCGCTGGTCGCGGGCATGGTCGAACTCTGCAAGCTGCGAAATGCCTCTTCGGTGCACGTCACTTTCGCGCCAAAAAGCGAATGGGATTTTCTCACGCGCGCGGGCTTACTCGCCCGCACCGACCGCCAGTTTCACTGGCACAACCGCGGCTACAGAACGTTCGACGATTTCCTCAACGCGCTCTCCTCGAACAAGCGAAAGACCATTCGCCGCGAACGGCGAGAAGCACGGGCAAGCGGCATCGAGATTGTGCGGCTCACGGGAAGCGAACTGACGGAGCCGGTATGGGATTCCTTCTTCGGCTTCTACATGGATACGGGTTCGCGCAAATGGGGCCGCCCATATCTCACGCGCGAGTTCTTTTCTCGCGTGAGCGAGAAGCTTGCCGACAGAACCCTGCTCATCATGGCGAAACGCGACGGCAACTACATCGCGGGAGCGCTGAACTTTCTCGGGAAGCAGACGATTTACGGACGCAACTGGGGCGCGATCGAGCATCACCCCTTCCTGCATTTCGAGGTCTGCTACTATCAGGCAATCGAATACGCGATCGAACGCGGCTTGCAATCGGTCGAAGCTGGCGCGCAGGGCGAGCACAAACTGTTGCGCGGCTATGTGCCGGTGCCGACCTATTCGGCGCATTACATTGCCAACCCTGCCCTGCGCCGGGCCATCGACGACTATCTCGTGCGCGAGCGCGAATACGTGGAAGCCGAGCGGGAGCACCTCGCCGAAGCGGCACCCTATAAGCGCGCCGCAACTTGACGGCGGCGGACACTGCTGCAATCTGGAACAACAGTCACAGGGCGAGAGTCATGGCCGAATACGACAACAACAATATCTTTGCGAAAATCCTGCGGGGCGAGCTTCCCGCGCATAAGGTCTATGAAGACGAACATACGCTCGCCTTCCTCGACATCATGCCGCGCGCCCCCGGCCACACCCTGATCATTCCTAAAAAGCCCGCCCGCAACCTGCTCGACGTCGAGCCGGAGTCGCTTTCCCACGTGATTAAGACCGCGAAGAAGATCGCAATCGCCGGCAAGAAGGCATTCAACGCCGACGGCGTGACCATGCAGCAGTTCAACGAGACCGCCGGAGGCCAGGTGGTGTTTCACCTGCACGTCCACATCATCCCGCGCCACAAGGATACGCCGATGAAACCGGCCGCGAGCGTGATGGAAAAGCCCGAAGTGCTTGCCGAGCATGCGAAGCTTTTGAAGGCGGCGTTAGGCGCGTGATCCCGAAAAGTGGGCACCGGTTTTCGGATAAGATCACGCGCATAAAAATCAACGAAACAGTATCGCCCCGCCGACGATCACGATCTCCGCAATGATGACGCCTGCGAAGACGGATTTCCTGAACAGCAGATAGGCGGCGACGCCCGCGGCAATCGTAAGCAGGCGAAGCCAGAGCGGCACGCCGGCAAGATCGCCGGTCGGAAACAGGACGAGCCGCGCGATAACGCCCGCAAGCAGCGCGGTCGCGACCGCGCGTACGAAGATCAGCGCCTCGCTGTCCTCGTCGAGACGCCGCGAGAACAGCACCGCCGCAAAACGGAATACGTCGGTCGGCAGGAATCCCGCTAGGATCACGAGCAGATAAGCGTAGAGCATCGGATCGGAGATGTTGAGGCTCATGTCCTCGCCCTCCGCCAGCGCCCTACTCCGTAAGCGACGATGCCGCCGATCAACCCGATCCAGAGTAGATCGAGCGAGCCGCCGAACTGCGCGAAGAGCGGCGCAAGCGAGAGCCCCATCGCAAGCGCAAGCCAGTCGACCGTGTCGTGCGAATTCCGGATAAGCTGAAGCAGGAACGAGATCGGCGTCAGAAACACGAGACCGTTCACGAGCGCCTGCGGCAGCGTACCGGCGAGCAGATAGCCGGCGAGGCTCGCGGCGATGCTGCCGAAGAGAAATATGTTCGAGA
>CAZFPR010000044.1:1648-4630 GCA_964521045.1 uncultured Hyphomicrobiales bacterium | reverse complement strand
CCGAAGAAGAACGGGAGTCTCGCCTCGACGGGTATCGCCGGCATCAGCCGGATGCTCTCGACCCATGCGCTGACGGCAACGAAATGCGACGCGAGCAGTTGCGTGCCGAGTCCGCTCTTTCCGCGGATCGTCGGCATGATCGAGGCCACCATCGGAAAGAAGCGGACGGAGGAAAGCCCAACCGCGAGCGCGACCACGGGCAGAGGATTGCCGGCCACGAACCCGCCGACGATGATGAGTTGCGCGGGCAAGGCCCAGACCACCAGCGTGGACAGCACCGCAGCACCCAGCGGAAACCCGACATCGCGTATCAGTCCGCCGAAACCGATGAAGCCCGCGAACAGCACCATGCCCTGAACCGACGACAGCCCGGCGCACATGCCGCGCCAGTACCATACGTGCGGAGGTGGAAGCGGCGCGGCGGTTTTCGGCTTGGCGCCGTTATTGTCGGGTTCGGTCACGGGAGAAAATCGCGGGAGTTGTCCGACCGCGACAAAACACGAGCGGCGCGCCCGTTACAAGCGCGCCGCGTGCATTACACTCTGTCGAGCTATGGCCTAGACGTTGACCAGGGGCTTCGGCCCGGAGTCCCCGGAGCCGTCGTCGTCCTTGCGGGCCTTGCGCGTTCGCTTGACGCGCTTGGCCACGTCCTGTTCGGGCTTCGGCATGACCGGGCCTTCCTGGTACTCGAAGCCGAGCACCGGCTTGCCCTCTTCCTCGCGGACCACGACGCGGACATGTCCGCCGTCCTTGAGCTTGCCGAAGAGGACTTCGTCGGCGAGCGGCTTCTTGACGTTCTCCTGGATCACGCGCGCCATCGGCCGCGCACCCATGAGTTCGTCGTAGCCTTGATCGATCAGCCAGCGCTTGGCTTCGTCCGAAAGCGCGATGGTGACGCCGCGGTCTGCAAGCTGGGCCTCGAGCTGAAGCACGAACTTCTCGACCACCTGACCGATGATCTCGGGCGACAGATGCGAGAACGGAATGATCGCGTCGAGTCGGTTACGGAATTCCGGCGAGAACAGCCGGTTGATCGCCTCGGCGTCGTCGCCTTCCCGCTTGGAGCGCGTGAAGCCGAAGGCCGACTTGGCCATATCCTGCGCGCCGGCATTCGTCGTCATGATGAGAATGACGTTCCGGAAGTTGACCGACTTGCCGTTGTGGTCGGTGAGCTTGCCGTGATCCATGACCTGCAACAACACGTTGAAGAGGTCCGGATGCGCCTTCTCGATTTCGTCGAGCAGCACTACGCAGTGCGGGTTCTGGTCAACGCCGTCGGTGAGCAGGCCGCCCTGATCGAAGCCGACATAGCCCGGAGGCGCGCCGATGAGACGCGAAACCGTATGCCGTTCCATGTATTCGGACATGTCGAAGCGCAGCAGCTGCACGCCGAGCGACTGTGCGAGCTGTTTTGCGACCTCGGTCTTGCCGACGCCGGTCGGGCCCGAGAAGAGATAAGCGCCGATCGGCTTCTCCGGCTCGCGCAGGCCCGCGCGCGCGAGCTTGATCGCAGCCGAAAGTGCCGTGAGCGCCTTGTCCTGGCCGAACACGACATTCCGCAAACCAGTCTCGAGGTTTTCGAGCACGACGGCGTCGTCCTTCGAAACCGTCTTCGGCGGCACGCGCGCCATGGTCGCGACCGTCGCTTCAATTTCCTTGATGCCGATGGTCTTCTTGCGCTTCGATTCCGAGACCAGCATCTGCGCCGCACCCGACTCGTCGATCACGTCGATCGCCTTGTCCGGCAGCTTGCGGTCGTGGATGTAGCGCACGGAAAGATCGACCGCGGCCTTGATCGCTTCGTTCGTGTAGCGGAGCTTGTGGTAGTCCTCGAAGTAAGGCTTCAGGCCCTTGAGGATTTCCACCGCGTCTTCCGGCGTGGGCTCGTTCACGTCGATCTTCTGGAAGCGGCGCACGAGCGCGCGGTCCTTTTCGAAATGCTGGCGGTATTCCTTGTAGGTCGTGGAGCCGATGCAGCGGATCGTGCCGGAAGCCAGCGCGGGCTTCAGGAGATTGGACGCATCCATCGCGCCGCCAGAAGTGGCACCAGCGCCGATCACGGTGTGAATCTCATCGATGAACACGATCGCATTCGGATGCGCTTCGAGTTCCTTGATGACCTGCTTGAGACGCTCCTCGAAGTCGCCGCGGTAGCGCGTGCCTGCAAGCAGCGAACCCATGTCGAGCGAGAACACGGTCGCGCCGCGAAGCACTTCGGGCACATCCTCGTTGACGATGCGGAGCGCGAGGCCTTCCGCGATCGCGGTCTTGCCGACGCCGGGATCGCCGACATAAAGCGGATTGTTCTTCTGGCGGCGGCACAGCACCTGGATCGTGCGCGCGATTTCGCTCGCGCGGCCGATCAGCGGATCGATCTTGCCGTCTTTCGCCTTCTTGTTGAGGTTGACGCAATAAGCTTCGAGCGCGTCGGTCTTCTTCTTTTGCTGCTCCTCGCCCGGCTTCGCATCGCCCTCTTCGTCGGCGCCGCGCACCGGCTTGCTCTCGGAGACGCCGGGGCGCTTTGCGATGCCGTGGCTGATGTAATTGACCGCGTCGTAGCGCGTCATTTCCTGCTCTTGCAGAAAATAGGCGGCGTGGCTTTCGCGCTCGGCGAAGATCGCGACCAGCACGTTTGCGCCCGTCACCTCTTCCCGGCCGGACGACTGCACGTGGATCACCGCGCGCTGGATGACGCGCTGGAACCCTGCGGTCGGCTTCGAGTCTTCGCCGGCCTCGACAACCAGATTCTCAAGTTCGCCGTCGACGTAATCGTCCAGATTCTCCTTCAGCTTCTCGATATCGACGTTGCACGCGCGCATGACCGCGGCGGCATCCTGATCGTCGAGCAGCGCGAGCAGAAGATGTTCGAGCGTCGCGTATTCGTGATGGCGCTCGTTGGCTTGCGCCAGCGCGCGATGCAGGGAATTTTCGAGACTGCGCGAAAAGGTCGGCATTGGGTCCTTGACTTTCCGGGGTGATTCA
>CAZFPR010000044.1:0-1638 GCA_964521045.1 uncultured Hyphomicrobiales bacterium | reverse complement strand
AAGCCGAAAGTCTGCCGGTGCTTGGGCGGGATGTCCACTATCTAGGTCGTGCGAAGCACGTTACAATAGCCGCAGATCGGGGCGAATTTCCGCCGTTCCAGCGGTGCCTCCCGCGCGCGTTTACTTATTCCGCTTACTTTTCTCGCTTACTTTTTTTCGCTTACTTTTTTTCCATGACGCACTGGAGCGGATGCTGGTGCTTCCGCGCGAAGTCCATCACCTGCGTCACCTTCGTCTCGGCGACCTCGTAAGTAAAAATCCCACACTCGCCCACCCCGTTCTGATGAACGTGCAGCATGATGCGCGTCGCATCCTCGCGCTGCTTGTTGAAGAAGCGCTCCAGCACATGAACGACGAATTCCATCGGCGTGTAGTCATCGTTGAGCAGAAGGACGCGATAGAGGTTCGGCCGCTTGGTCTGCGGCTTGGTGCGGGCAATGACGGCGGTTCCGGTGCCGTCGTCGCGGCCCGGCCGGCGGTCGTCATCGCCCTTGGCCAGCCGCAGCGGCTCCAGGACAGAACGGTCTTTCGTTGAACCAGTCACAGCGCAGCGTTTCCGAAACAGCCATCCGGCAAGACCTTGGGCGCCGGAAATATGGGGTTGGGACAGCCAGATTCTGGCTTCCCTGATAATATAGGTAGCCGCCCTCGTCCGCCAACGGCGTTTCTGCGACCGCGGAAGGCATTTCCTAACCAAATACACGATTTGCCGCGTATTTGAGGCAACCACGCACCTCCAATTTAAGGTGATTTAGACGAGTTCCGGCGAAATCTGGTCCCAAACCATTGGGGATCGTCCATGAAGTCGCTTCTCTCGTCGCTCCGGCAATTGTGGTCCGGCCCGCGTTCAAGGGCGGGAAACGTCGCGATCATCTTCTCGATCGCGATCGTGCCGATCGTAGGCGGCATCGGCGCCGCCCTCGACTACTCCATGGCCAATTCCAACCGGACGTCTATGCAGAAGGCGCTCGACTCGACCGCGCTTGCGCTGGCCAAGATGATGCCCCTCTCTCAGGCGCAACTCGACCAGAAAGGCTGGGAGATTTTCAGCGCCAACGTCGGAACGCTGAAGGTCAGCATGCCGCAATCCGGCCTCGTGATTACGACGCCGACGATCGGCAAGATCAACCTGGTCGCCACCGGTCAGTACACGCCGCAGATCAGCGGCTTCATGGGCGTCAACACCTTCCCGGTTTCGGTCAACACCGAAGTCCAGTGGGGCATGAAGAAGCTCGAACTCGCGCTCGCGCTCGATAACACCGGCTCGATGGGCTGGAGCAACAAAATGACCGAGCTGAAGAAGGCCGCGAAGAACCTGTTGTCGACGTTGCAGGTATCCGTTCTGACGCCGGGCGACGTGAAGATCGCGATCATTCCCTTTCACAAGGAAGTTAGGGTCGATACTTCAATATTCACCTACGTGAGCACGTGGCTGAAATGGGACGACTGGGAATCCGAAAACCAAACTTGCACTGGTGGTGGTAAAGGCAAAGGCAAAGGTGGCGTAACCTGCGTGCCAAATCTGCGCACGACTTGGGACGGATGCATTGAAGATCGCGACCAAACGAATGATGCATCGGACGCAAATCCCATTTCCAGTTCTACGCGGTTTCCAGCAAAACAGTGCAGTTACTCGCT
>CAZFPR010000043.1:4650-21912 GCA_964521045.1 uncultured Hyphomicrobiales bacterium | reverse complement strand
GAACAACCCGCCCAGCCCGAAAGTGAACGCGAGCGGCGGCGTGCCGATGAAGACATCGTCGGCACGCGATTGCAGCACCGAACGGGGAAAGCAGTCGCAAACGGCCAGCACGTCGCGATGAAAATGCATGGTGCCCTTCGGCTGTCCGGTCGTGCCGGAGGTAAACGCGATCAGGCAGACATCGTTCGCCGCCGTATTGCAGGCGGAGAAGTTCTCGTAGCCGGGCTGGGCCATCAGCTTTTCGAGATCACCCGACCCCCAATAAACAAGCTGTTTCAGTTCGGGCGCGACGCTCTTCGCCTTGTCCATTTCCTCGCCCAGTCTCGAATCGCAAAGCGCAAACGCGACCTTCGCCTTTCCGATCACGTAAGAGATTTCTTTCGCGCGTAAGAGCGGCATGGTCGCGACCACGATACCGCCCGCTTTCAGCACGGCCAGATAGCTCGCGGCCATCATCGCGTTGTTCGCGGAGCGCAGGAGCACGCGATTGCCGGGGACCAGCCCCAGATCGTTTACGAGTACGTTCGCGATCCGGTTCACGCGCTCGAGCAGTTGTGCGTAGCTGAGCGTTTCGGAGGGTGTGACGATGCAGGGCCTGTCACCCAGTCCGCGCGCGACGGCATTGTCGAGCAGCTCGACGCAGGCATTCATGCGATCGGGGTATTGCAGTTCCGGAAGATCGAACACGAATTCGGGCTGGAGAGCCGCGGGAGGGAGATTGTCTCTGGCGAAGGTATCGACATGGGCGCTTGCGATCATCCGAACCTCCTCATTTTTCAAGCATCCGCAACGGTGCTGCGTACGCTTGCTTTGAGTTTGCCGAGCAGTTTTGTGAGCGCTGAAAATTCGCTTTGCGACAGTCCGCCGAACATTCCGGCAATCCAGTCTTCATGTTCCTTCGCCATGCGCGCGAACTGACGGCGGCCTTTCTCGGTCAGGCTCACGATGTACGAACGCCGGTCGCTCTTGTGCTGGCGGCGGGAGATGATTTCTTCCGCGAGCAGACGATCGACAAGTCCGGTGACGTTGCCGTTCGTCACCATCATGCGTTGCGAGAGTTCGCCGAGCGTCATGCCGTGCGGTTTGCGCTCGAGCTGCGCCATCAGGTCGAACCACGGCAAGGTTACGTCGAAACGTTCGCGCAGACGGCGGCGAATCTCGGTTTCGATCAGCGTGTTGGTCGCAAGCAGACGCAGCCAGAGCCGTAACTCGGCTTTGTGATCGCCGGGCGCTTCCGCGATCTTGGTTTCGGCGTCCAGCGCCGCGGACTGTTCGAGCTCCATCCCAAGGTCCATCCCTGAAGGCCTCGATCCGGCTTGCGATGAAAGTACTTTAAGCATAAACTACTTTATCTGCAAGCGGCGAAAACGCGAGGTTGTGAGCCATGCGCATCGCAGTCGTGGGCGGCGGGCCGGCCGGCGTCTATTTTTCGATTCTTGCCGCAAAAGCCTGGCCGAAAATCGAGATCGACGTTTTCGAGCGCAACCGGGCCGACGATACTTTCGGCTTCGGCGTCGTGTTCTCGGACCAGACGCTCGACACCTTCGAGCAGTACGATCGCGAGAGCTACCGGGCGATCGCCGACAACTTCGCGTACTGGGACGACATCGAAATCCACTTCAAGGGCGGCAAGCACCGCATCGGCGGCAACGGCTTCTGCGGTTGCGCCCGCACCACGCTGTTAAAACTCCTGCACGACCGCGCCCGCACGCTCGGCGTGAAGCTGCATTTTCAGGCCGAGATTGATCCGGCGCTTTCGGCGCTGAAAGGCTACGACCTGATCGTCGCCGCCGACGGGGTGAACAGCAAAATCCGCGAAGCGAACCGCCTCCGCTTCGGAACCGAAATCGATTACCGGCCTAACAAATTTGCCTGGATGGGCTCGACGCGCTCGTTCGACGCCTTCACGTTCTTCTTCAAGGAAACCGAATACGGCATCTTCATCGCCCATTGCTATCAGTACGAACCCGGGCATTCGACCTGGGTGCTCGAAGTGCAGCCCGATACGTTCGAGCGGGCGGGCCTCGGCACGATGTTTGAGGAAGAGTCCGCGCGCTTTCTCGAAAAGATCTTCGAGAAAGAACTGGAAGGTCACAAACTTCTCGTCAATCGTTCGATGTGGCGGAATTTCCCGCGCATTTCGAACGAGCGCTGGGTGATGGATAACGTCGTCCTGATCGGCGACGCCAAAGCGACCGCGCATTTCTCGATCGGCTCGGGCACCAAACTCGCGATGGAAGATGCGATCGCGCTCTACGAATCCCTGGCGAAGACACGGCTCGATGTTCCCGCGGCGCTGGATCATTTCGAAACTTCGCGCCGCGAGGACGTCGAAAAAACCCAGCACGCAGCGGATGTCTCGCTGGTCTGGTTCGAGCACGTGGATCGTTTCTGGGACATGGACCCGCGGCAGTTCTCGTTCGGCCTGATGACGCGCTCGAAGGCGATCACCTGGGACAACCTTCAGGTACGCGCGCCGGACTTCGTCGCGCAGGCGGGCGAAATGTTTGCGGAAGGCGTTCCGGGCGCGAGCCGCGAGCGGCCGCTGCCGCCGATGTTCCAGCCCTTCAAGTTGCGGGACATGGAGATCCGAAACCGCGTCGTCGTCTCGCCGATGTGCATGTACTCGGCGAAAGACGGTGTGCCGAACGACTGGCATCTCGTGCATCTCGGCGGCCGCGCGATCGGCGGCGCCGGCCTCGTCTATACCGAGATGACCGACGTCTCCGCGGAAGCCCGCATCTCGCCGGGCTGCGCCGGCATCTACACGGACGAGCAGGAGGCCGCTTGGAAGCGCGTCACCGATTTCGTGCACGCGAATTCGGAGGCGAAGATCTGCTTGCAGCTCGGTCATGCGGGCCGCAAGGGCGCGACCAAGCTGATGTGGGAAGGCATCGACGAGCCGCTGGAAGCCGGCGCATGGCCGATTATCGCGCCATCTCCGCTTCCTTATTACCCGCACAGCGCTGTGCCGCGCGAGATGACGCACGCCGATATGGAGAAGGTGAAGGCGGATTTCGTAGCCGCCGCGGAACGCGCCGAGCGCGCAGGCTTCGATATGCTCGAACTGCATTGCGCACACGGCTATCTGCTCGCGACCTTCATCTCTCCGCTCACCAATCATCGCCGCGACGAATACGGCGGCTCGCTGGAGAACCGCCTGCGCTTTCCGCTTGAGGTCTTCCGCGCGATCCGCGCGGTGTGGCCTTCGCACAAACCGATGTCGGTGCGCATTTCGGCGACCGACTGGAAAGACGGCGGCATCACCGGCGACGACTCGGTCGAGATTTCGCGCGCGTTTGCGCGAGAAGGCTGCGACCTGATCGACGTATCCACCGGGCAAACCGTCCACGATGCGGAGCCGGTATTCGGACGCATGTTCCAGACGCCCTATTCCGATCAGATCCGCAACGAGGCGAAGATCGCGACGATGTGTGTCGGCAACATTACGAGTGCCGATCAGGTGAACACCATCCTCGCCGCCGGACGCGCGGACCTCGTCGCGCTCGCTCGTCCGCATCTCGCCGATCCTTACTTCACGTTGCGCGCGGCCGCCTGGTACGGCATCGATACCGTCGCGTGCCCTCCGCAATACTTCGCCGGCAAGGATCAATTGTTCAGAACCGCGCTGCGCGATCGCGCCGACCTCGCGGAACTTCGGCATAAGGTGAAACCGCGCAGCCATCAGCGCGGCGAACGCAGCGAAGCAGCCGAATAATCGGCACGAAATATTGCGTCAGCACTGTTTCCGCACAGCGGACTGCTTGCTGCGCTGCATCATGCGACCGATTCACCCTGCGTAGATTTCATGCATTCCGCGCCTTCGCATGTGCCGCATCGCTATTGACGAACCCTTCGCAAGTGCCTGAAACTTCTACGTGATGGCTCTTCGAAGCCAGCGTGCAAGCCGATGAAGGGTGTGCCGACATTCACGGCGTCAATCATAAGTAGCGAACAACAAAAAAGAACGCGGCGCACCGATCGGTCGCAAATTCCTTTGGGAGGAAAAACTACGATGAAATGGCAAATGCCTAAGAAGCTGCTCGGGCTTGCTGCCGTCGGCCTCGTCGCCGGCGCCGGCTATCTCGCGCTGCCGCAGAAAACCGAAGCGCAGGGCGCAACCATCAAGATCGCCTATGTCGATCCGCTTTCCGGCCCGATGGCCGGCATCGGCGACACCGGCCTCAAGAACTTCCAGTACATCCTCGAAGACATCAACGCCAAGGGCGGCGCGAACGGCAAGAAGCTCGAGATCGTTCCGTTCGACAACAAGCTGAGCGGGCCGGAAACCATCGTGCAGGTGCAGAAGGCCATCGACCAGGGCATCCGCATCATCACGCAGGGCAACGGCACTTCGTTCGCGGTCGCGATTTCGGAGTTCGTGACCAAGTACAACGAGCGTAATCCGGGCAAGGAAGTTATCTATCTCAACTACGCCGCGGTCGATCCGATCCTCACCAACGAAAAGTGCAGCTACTGGCACTTCCGCTGGGACGCGAACACCGAGCAGAAGATGGCGGCGATCACCACCTTCTTGCAGGGGCGCAAGGACGTGAAGAAAGTGTACCTGATCAATCAGGACTACGCCTTCGGTCACGGCGTGCGCGATCTCGCGCTGAAGTTCCTGAAGGAAAAGCGCGCCGACATTGAAGTCGTCGGCAACGAGGTCCACCCGCTCGCCAAGGTCTCCGACTTCGCGCCCTATATCGCGAAGATCAAGGCTTCCGGCGCGGACAGCATCATCACCGGCAACTGGGGCAACGACATCTCGCTCCTGATCAAGGCCGCGGCTGATGCGGGCCTGCAAGTGAACTTCTTCACCTTCTACGCAGGCGGCACCGGCGGCCCGACCGCGATCAAGCAGGCCAACCTCGCAAACCGCGTCTTCGCGGTCGGCGAAGGCTTCGCGAACATCCCGCACAAGGCTTCGCAGGATTTCGAAAAGGGTCTCCGCGACAAGTACAAGGTCGGCCTGTTCTACCCGCGCGGCGTGAACCAGATGCGTATGCTGGCTGCCGCGATCAACCAGGCGAAGTCGGACGATCCGAAGAAATTCGCTGCCGCTCTCCACGGCATGAAGTTCGAGGTGTTCAACGGCGGTCAGGGCGAAATGCGCGCCAGCGACCATCAGTTCATGCAGCCGATGTACATGGCGAGCTTTGGACCGATCAAAGCAGACCAGCCCTTCGACGAAGAAGGCACCGGCTGGGGCTGGAGCATCGCGGGCAAGGTCGACACCAAGGACACGGCGGTTTCGACCACCTGCAAGATGAACAAGCCGTCCTAAGCGGCTTTCAATAAGCATCCGGCCGGAGCGATCCGGCCGGATGTTCTTGTCTCAAATGCACCCCCGGCGGGCAGGGCATCGTGGCTGAACTCATAATCATCTCAACGCTGAACGGCGTGCTTTACGGCATGTTGCTGTTCCTGATGGCGAGCGGTCTCACGCTCATCTTCAGCATGATGGGCGTACTCAACTTCGCGCATGCGAGCTTCTACATGCTCGGCGCGTTCCTCGGATTTCAGATCAGCCAGTGGGCCGGGTTCGTCCCCGCGCTTATTCTCGCGCCGCTGATCGCAGGCGGCATCGGCGCTCTGGTCGAGCGCTACGGTCTGCGCACCGTTCACAAGCACGGCCATGTCGCGGAACTGCTTTTCACCTTCGGTCTTGCCTTCATCATCGAGGAAGTAATCCAGATGATCTGGGGCAAGCTCTCGGTGGATTACCGCGTACCGAGCTGGCTCGATTTCCCGGCGTTCACGATCTATGCGACGAACTATCCGGCCTACAAGACCTTCATGCTGGTCTTCTCGATCGTGATTTTCCTCGGGCTCATCTACCTGCTCACGAGAACGCGCGCGGGCCTCATCATCCAGGCTTCGCTCACCCACCCGAACATGG
Source organism: uncultured Hyphomicrobiales bacterium (assembly GCA_964521045.1). GTDB lineage: Bacteria > Pseudomonadota > Alphaproteobacteria > Rhizobiales > Xanthobacteraceae. Next base: position 16,010 of record CAZFPR010000043.1, on the reverse strand, counting down.
TCGGCATGCTCGGGCACAACGTGCCCCGCGTTTTCATGCTGGTCTTCGGTCTCGGCACCGCGCTTGCGGCGATTGCCGGCGTGATCGCGGGTGCGGCCTATGTCACGCAATCCAACATGGCGGCGCTGCTCGGGCCAATTCTTTTCGTGGTCGTCGTGGTCGGCGGACTTGGCTCGCTGTGGGGCGCCTTTGTCGCCTCGCTGCTGATCGGGCTCCTGCAAACCTTCGCGATCGCATCGGACTGGTCGCTGAACAAATTCTTCGGCGACTTCATCACGCCGACGCGCGGCACACTGCTCTTCGACGTATGGAATGTGACGATCGCACAGGTCGGCCCGATCCTGCCCTATCTGCTTCTCGTACTTGTGCTGATCCTCCGCCCGACGGGCCTGTTCGGGACACGTGAAACATGAGCCGCCTCAAAACTTTCGGCGTCTGGATCGCCGCTGCAATTCTGCTCGCGATCCTGCCCTACATTTTCCCGTCGGGAGCCGCGATCACGACCATGTGCCTGATGGGCATCATGATCATCTTCGCACTCTCCTATAATATGCTGCTCGGCCAGTCGGGGATGCTTTCCTTCGGGCACGCGGTCTATTACGGCCTCGCCGCCTTCGTCACAGCCCATACGATCAACTGGGCCATCAAGTCCGGGGTCCCGATCCCGCTGCCGTTCATCCCGGTAGCCGGCGCAATCACCGGCCTGATCTTCGGCATCATCTTCGGCTCGGTCTCGACCAAGCGCGCGGGAACCGCGTTTGCGATGATCTCGCTCGGTCTCGCCGAGCTGGTTTATTCGAGCTCGCTCATTCTGCGCAGTTTCTTCGGCGGCGAAGAAGGTATCTCCGCCGACCGCACCAAACTCATCCGCTTCTTCGGCTACAACTTCGGGCCGCAGATTCAGGTCTACTACCTGATCGCAGCATGGTGCCTGCTCTGCGTGATCCTGATGTATGCGGTCACCCGCACGCCGCTGGGCCGCATGTGCAACGCGGTGCGGGAAAACCCCGAGCGCGTCGAGTTCGTCGGCTACAATCCGCAATTCGTGCGCTACATCGCCTTCTCGCTCGCGGGGCTGTTTGCCGGCGTCGCCGGTTCACTCGCCGCGATCAACATCGAACTCGCGCAAGCGAGCTTCGTGGGCGCGGCACAATCGGGCGCGGTGCTGCTCGCGGCCTATATCGGCGGCGTCGCCTTCTTCGTCGGGCCCATTCTCGGCGCGATCCTGGTGACCTATCTCTCGCTCACGCTCTCCGACTACTCGGAGATCTGGGTGCTCTATTTCGGCATCCTCTTCGTCGTGATCATCATGTTTGCGCCCTACGGGTTGTCGGGGCTTCTGATGATGCATGCGCAGTTCTGGCGCGGACCCCTGGGGAGCCGGATTGCCCGCTTCGGCAAGCTGGCAGGCGCCTATCTGGTCGCGGCAATTCCGGCGCTCATCATGATCGGCGGGGCGATCCTCTTGATCGAGATGATCCATCACGTTGCGCAGAAGGGTGCGGAAGGCGCAAACATGCACTTCCTCCGCCGTCACTATCTCACGGTGAATACGCATTCGTTGTTGCCGTGGATCGGCGCGATCGTTGCCGTAATCGGCGGGTTCTTTGCCTTCCGCTTTTCCTGGCCGACGGTCGCCAACGCATGGCACAAGGCGCTGGTTGATGCGCAGAGGAGCGGCGCATGAGCTCGGCAGTCGAACTCAACAATCTCGAAAAGCGTTTCGGCAAGACCGAGATCATCCGGGGCGTCAGCCTCGACGTGAAGCTCGGCGAACGCCATGCCGTCATCGGCCCGAACGGCGCCGGAAAATCCACGCTGTTCAACCTCATCAGCGGACGGCTGGTTCCCTCCGCAGGCTCGATCCACCTGCGCGGCGAGAACATCACCGGGCTCCGGCCGTTCGAGATCAACCGCCGCGGCCTGTCGCGCAGCTTTCAGGTAACGAACATCTTCCCCCGCCTCACGGTCTGGGAGAACGTGCGTTGCGCCGTGCTGTGGTCGAAGGGCTACAAATACTCGTTCTGGCACAATATCGACAAACTCGAGGACGTGCGGGCACGCACGCAGGAAATTCTCGAACAGATCAACATGGCGAACCGCGCGCAGATACCCGCGGGCGTGCTCACCTATGCCGAGCAGCGCGCGCTCGAAATCGGTATCACGATCGCAGGCGGCGCCGACATCATTCTGCTGGACGAGCCGACCGCCGGCATGAGCCGTTCGGAAACCGAGCACGCGGTTGCGCTGATCCGGAAGGTCAGCGAAGGCCGCACGCTCATCATCATCGAACACGACATGGGCGTCGTATTCGATCTGGCCGACCGGATTTCAGTGCTGGTCTACGGGCAGATCATCGCGACCGACCAGCCCGTGAAGATCAAGGCAAACCAGAAAGTGCAAGAAGCTTACCTCGGAGCGGCAGGCCATGACTGACGTAATGCTCGAGGTAAACGACCTCCACGCCTATTACGGCAAGAGCCACATTCTTCAGGGCGTCAACCTCAACGTGAAGAACGGCGAGATCGTTTCGATTCTCGGCCGCAACGGTGTCGGCCGCTCGACCACGCTGAAGGCGATCATGGGCGACGTGCCCCCGCAGGGTTCGATCGTTTTCAAGGGCAAGCAGATCGCGGGCCTCAAGTCCTACCAGGTCGCCTATGCAGGACTCGGCTATGTGCCGGAAGACCGCTCGATCTTTCCGGGTCTCACGGTCGAGCAGAACCTGATCCTCGGCGAGAAGTCGAAGCGCAGCAACCCGCGCTGGTCGATCGAAGACGTCTACGACCTGTTTCCGATCCTGCGGGAGCGCAAGGACACCGATGCGAGCGTGCTTTCTGGCGGCGAGCAGCAGATGCTCACGGTGTGCCGCACGCTGATGGGCGATCCCGACCTCATCATGGTGGACGAGCCGACCGAAGGTCTGTCGCCGCAGATGACCGAGCGCGTAGGCAACCTCCTGAAGAACATCGCCGAGCGCAAAATCTCCATTCTGCTGGTCGAGCAGAAGCTCACGATCGCGATGAAGATTTCGCACCGCGTTTACGTGATGGGTCACGGTCATATCGTGTTCGAGGGAACGCCCGCAGATCTCGAGAAGAACGAAGCCATCCGCCGCGAGTGGCTCGAAGTCTGAGAGGCAACATCCTGTTCGCTAGCGAGAACGGCCGGACTCGATCCGGCCGTTTTCTTTTCCGGACCTAGCTCTTCCAGGCAAGAATGCGCTTGTCGGCGACCGCAAGGCCGTAGTTGCTGACGAGCCCGATCATGCCGAGCAGAATGATGCCCGCGTAAAGGTCGGCAGCGCGATACGAACGCGCGGCGTGCAGCACCGCCGTCCCGAGACCTTCCTGTGCGGTCAGAAGTTCGCCGACGACGGCTAAGATCAGCGCGACCGTGAGCGAAAGCCGCATGCCCGCGAGAATGTCGGGTACCGCGTTCGGCAGACCGATCTTGTAGATGAACTCCCAGCGCGACATCTGGAGCAGGCGCGATACTTCGACGAGCCGCGGCTCGACATGCGCGAAGCCGTGAATCGTGCCGAGCAGCGTCGGCCACACCGCGCCGAACACAACCACGCCCAGCACCATCGACGTATTCAGGCCGAAGATCGAAATCGCAACAGGTATGATCGCGGAGGCCGGCAGCGGCCGGAGAAATTCGAGCGTCGGCTGGATATAGGCGCGCGCGATCGCGGAAACGCCGATCAGGCTGCCGACCGCAATCGCAACGAAACTTGCGAGCAGCCAGCCCTGCACCATGCGGTTGATGGTGGCGATCGTCTGCGGAAGCAGGTCGCCGTTCACAAGCCCCCATTCGAGCGCGGCGATTGTCGCGGCAGGGCCCGGCAGAAACACGCGCGAGATGAGTTCAAATGCTGTCACGAAATGCCAGAGCAGCAGAAGCGCTGCGAGGCCCGTGACCCCGAGAACGATATCGATGATGCGGGAGCGGATCATGCGTCAGCCGCCAATCCGGGGGTGCGATGCGCGAACAGCCGTCCTTCGAGACGCACCAGAAAGTAATTAAGCGCCCAGCCGAGAATGCCGACCCAGACCAGAAGCGCGAACATACGGTCGGGGCGAAGCGATTCCTGCGCCACCATCAAGCCGTAGCCGAGCCCTTGCGGGTTCGCGGCGATCTCTACCGTCACCGAAACGACGAGCGACAGACCGACCGCAAGCCGGAGCGCAGTGAAGAGGCGCGGTGCCGCCGCCGGCAGCATGATCTTGAAGATGCGCGAGAAGATGCCGAAGCCCATCAGTCTGGACACTTCGATCAGGCGTACGTCGATCTGCTTCAGCGCATGCTGCGTAAGAATGAGAAACGGCCAGAAGGTCGCCCAGGCGACGACCGCATATTCCATGCGATAGCCGTAGCCGAAGGTGAGCAGTGAGAGCGGGATCAGCGCAACCGAAGGAATCGGCCGCAGCATTTCCACCGACCATGAGGACAGCCGATCAGCCGTGCGCAGAAGACCGATCACGATGCCGCAGATCGTTCCCGCGATCATGCCGATCAGAAGACCTGCCGCCGCCGCGAACAGTGTCTGATAGGTCGTGCGCAGGAACGTGCCGTCCGTCATAGTCTCGATCGCGCCGAGCAATATTTTCGACGGCGGCGCGAGCGTATCGCTTAAGATCGGATTGAGCAGAAACCAGGCTTCGGAAGCGGCAAGCACGGCCAGCGGCAGGAGCCAGCCTCGCCAGCTTTTTGCGAGTCCCGCCGTCATGCGTGGATCTTGTTCATGATCTCGAACATCTCGCGGCGGAGCCGCAGGAATTCCGGATGCTCGCGTGTCGTGAGCTGATCGCGCGGGCGCGGCAGCGGAACCTTGATGTCGTAGGCGATGCGGCCCGGATTCGAATCGAGCGCGACGACGCGATCACCCAGGTAAAGCGCCTCCTCGATATCGTGGGTCACGAAGAAAACTGTCGTTTTGCGTTCGGCAACGAGCCGCATCACTTCGTCCTGCAAGGTCTGCCGCGTCATGGCATCAAGCGCGCCGAACGGCTCGTCCATCAGAAGCGTGTCCGGTTCCTGTGCCAGCGAACGCGCGATCTGCAAACGCTGCTGCATGCCGCCGGAAAGCTGTCCCGGAAACTTGTTCTCGTGATTGGCGAGCCCGACCTTCGCAAGCAGTTCGCGGATCCGTTTCGGCCGGTCTCTTGCCGGCATCCCGCCCGCTTCGAGGGGCAGGCTCACGTTCGCGTAGGCGCGGCGCCATGGCAGCAAGGCGCGCCCGTAGTCCTGAAACACCACCGCCACTTTCCTTGTCGGTGCACGAACCGGCCTTCCGTGCTGAAGTACCTGTCCGCTTGTCGGCGTGAGCAGGCCCGCGATCATGCGCAGCAGCGTGGTCTTGCCGGACCCGGACGCGCCGATCACGCAGACGAACTCACCGGGTTCGACGGACATGTCGATCCCGGTGAGAATCTGGTTCGAGCCGAAGGAGAGACTTACGTTCTTCAGCTCGATTGCAGAAGCCGCAGCCGCCATTATTCGGCGACGAGCCGCTTCAGGTTCAGCTTGGTGCGAAGCATCCGCTGCTTCTCCATGATCCCGATCCAGCGCGCCATGCTTTCTTCGGGGATTTCCGCGCGCCACTGGCCGTTGATCGGCATGGTTTTCAAGACTTCCGGCGGCAGCTTGATGTACTTGCCGATGGAGGCGCGCAGGAAAGCATCGTCCTTGCGCACATTGAGAACGCCCTCGGCGATACCGTCGCGGAAGGCCTTTGCGGCGGCCTTATTCGCTTCGTACCACTTGCGGGTCGAGGAATAGACGATGATCGGCAGCACGATGCGGCTCATGATCGGTTCGCCGGTAATCACGCCATCGACATTGCCCGCGCGAAGCACGTCCGCCATCTGCGGAAAAGATACTTCGACGAACGTGACCTTCTTGATGTCGACGCCCTTCTCGATCAGCCAGTTCTGGAACAGCACGTGCAGGAACGCGCCGATACCCGGAACACCGATACGCTTGCCGGCATAGTCCTCCGGCTTTGCGATCGTGATGTCGGTTTTCACGACAATGGCGAAGTTCTGGTCCGACGGCAGCGTAATTCCGGAGCCGGCGATCGCGATCAGATCCAGACCGCTATCCACGGCCTGCAAGAAGACCGGCAACGTGGTGCCGGCTAAATCGATGGATCCCGACTGCAACGCGGCCGGCATGGTCGAATTCAGCGGGATCAGCTGAAACTCGACGTCGAGCCCGCGATTTTTAAAGTAACCGGACTCGGCCGCGATAAAGCCGCTCGCGAAGTCGGAGGTCGCGGTATAGGCGACCTTCATCTTGGTCGGCGTCTGCGCGACGAGCGCGTTCTGCAATCCGAGCGTAAACAGGCCGGCTGCGAGGATCGCAAACGCGGCATAAATCTTCCGTTTCATTTCATTCCTCCCTTGATCATTTCCTTGATTGTCATCGCGCCGCCTTGCGCCGGCTCTTCTTCTTGTCCTGCATTCCTGCGGGCTCGAGCATTCCCTGCTCTTTCGCCCGCAACACTTCGGTAATCACATCGTTCGTGATCGCGATATGCGCCCGTATCGCCTGCTGTGCCCGTGCGACTTTCCGTGAAAGCACGGCGTCCATCAGTTCGCGATGCTCCGCGATCACTTCCTTCGCCGTGAACCCGTAACTCCCGAGCAGGCGGCGGTAGCGCGTTTTGCGCACGTAGAGTTCGTCGCAGAAATTCCGCATCGAGGCGAAGGGGCAGGCCGCGATCAATGCGCGGTGGAAGCGATGATGCCGCTCTTCGAAATAGTCGCGCTCCTTCTCGCCGCTCTTCATGAGAACGATCGCCCGCTCCAGCACATGGTAGCTTGCGACGATCTCCTCTTCCCACTCGGCGCTCGCATTCTCGATGGCGAGACGGACCGCCTCGCCTTCGAGAAACTGGCGGGTCTTGGTGATGTCGACCAGCTCCTCGATGCTGACTGGCGGAACGCGAAAGCCCTTCTGCGCGCGCTGGTGCACGAAGCCTTCGGCGGCGAGTTGCGCGAGCGCTTCGCGCATAGGGCTCGCACCGATGCCGTAGCGCGACTTCAGCTCGCGCATCTTCAACTGCGAGTCCGGCGCGAGCGCGCCGGACATGATGTCCTGCTTCAGCTTGCGCACCGCCGCTTCGGTCGCGGTGGCAGACCCGGTCTTCGCGAGGGTCGTCAGCGTCATTCGATAAAATTCCGGATAGTCGACAAATCTCAAAATATCGATATTTTAGCCGGAGCGCAACAAGGCCGCGAGGCAGCGCCCGGGAGTGAAACACCATGAAAATCATCGACCTGTCGGTGCCGCTCGAGAACGACGTCCCTGCCGACCCGCCGGGCCGCGGCCCGAAAATCGAATACACGAACCACAAGGAATCGGCGGCCGGCGTCTGCGCCTTCTTCCCCGGCTTGAAACCGGAAGATCTGCCCGACGGCGAAGGCTGGGCGGTGGAGCAGGTGAATCTCACCACGCACAACGGCACGCATCTCGACGCGCCCTATCACTTCGCCTCGACCATGAACGATGGCGAACGTGCATGGACCATCGACGAGGTGCCGCTGGATTGGTGCTTCCGCCCGGGCGTGAAGCTCGACTTCCGTCATTTCGATCACGGCTATGTCGCGACTGCCGCAGACGTCGAAGCGGAATTGAAGCGCATCGGCCACAAGCTACAACCGCTCGACATCGTGGTCGTGAATACATCAGCCGCCGCCCGCTTCGGCAAACCGGATTATCTTGCCAGCGGCTGCGGCATGGGCGCGGAAGCGACGCTCTATCTCACTTCGCGCGGCGTGCGCGTAACCGGAACGGACGGATGGTCGTGGGATGCGCCGTTCGTGCACACGGCGAAGAAATATGCCGAGACCAAGGACGCATCGCTGATCTGGGAAGGGCACAAGTCCGGCCGCAAGATCGGCTACTGCCACATCGAAAAGCTGCACAACCTCGAAGCGCTGCCCGCAAACGGATTCAGGATCGCCTGCTTCCCCGTAAAGATCAAAGCTGCTTCGGCAGGCTGGACGCGCGCCGTCGCCATTCTGGAGAATTGAGAAAATGAAACTCGCTACGTTTGAGAAAAACGGCAGACAGCTCGTCGGCGTTGTAGACACCGCGAAGAAGGAAATTCTCGATCTCGCAGCGGCCAGCGGCGGCCATGCGGCCTTCGCCTCGATGCTTTCCCTGATCGAGGCAGGCCCTTCTGCGCTTGCGGAAGCGAAGAAGCTCGCAGGCGAATGGAAGAAAGACGCGGCCACGCCGCTCGACGGCACGAAGCTGCTCGCGCCTGTTCCTGTGCCGCCGCAAATGCGCGACGCTTCGGTCTATGCCACGCATGTGCGGAATGCCCCGCGCGGCATGCAGCGCTATCTCGCCCGCAAGGCGCATGGCGAGGAAGCCGCCGCGAAAATCCAGGCCGAGCCGGATGTCCCGCCGGTGTATCGGCAACTTCCGGTCTATTACATCACCAACCGCTTCAGCGTCGTCGGCCCGGACACCACGGTGCAATGGCCGCGCTACAGCGAGTTGATGGATTTCGAACTCGAGTTCGGCATCTATATCGGCAAGCCGGCGAAAAACGTGACGGCGGCGAACGCAAAAGATCACATCTTCGGCTACACGATCTTCAACGACTTCTCCGCACGCGACCAACAGGTGATCGAGATGCAGGGACGACTCGGGCCGACCAAAGGCAAGAGCTTCGACATGGGTAACGCCATGGGCCCGTGGATCGTGACCCCCGACGAACTGGGCGACCCGCAGAAGATGAATGTCGAGGTGCGCGTGAACGGCGAAGTCTGGGCGAAGAACACGACCGCAGATATGCTCCACAGCTTCGAGCAGATGATCGAACACATCTCGAAGGATGAGACGCTCTATCCCGGTGAGTTCATCGGCTCGGGCACGGTCGGAAACTGCTGCGGTCTCGAGCAGGACCGCTTCCTCTCGGATGGCGACACGATCGAACTATATGTCGATAAGATCGGCGTGCTTCGCAACAAGGTCGTGCGCCAGAAATAGTCAGTACGAGCGCGGCAGACCGAGCACATGTTCCGCGAGAAAGGAAAGAATCAGGTTCGTCGATACCGGCGCCACCTGATAAAGCCTCGTCTCGCGGAATTTCCGCTCGATGTCGTACTCCTCGGCAAAGCCGAAGCCGCCATGCGTCTGCACACACATATCGGCGGCGGCCCAGGAAGCATCCGCCGCTAGCAGTTTCGCGAGATTCGCTTCCTCGCCGCAGTCTTCGCCGCGCTCATAACGCGAGGCCGCTTCCGCAACCATCAATTCGGCCGCGCGCATCTGCGCATAGGCCTTTGCTATCGGAAACTGCACGCCCTGGTTCTGGCCGATCGGACGGGAGAATACGCTGCGCTCCTTTGCGTAGCTCGACGCCTTATCGATGAACCATTTGGCGTCGCCTATGCATTCGGCGGCGATCAGGATGCGTTCGGCGTTCATGCCGGAGAGAATGTAGCGGAAACCCTGCCCTTCCTCGCCGATCAGGTTCTCCGCAGGCACGCTCAGGTTCTCGATGAAGATTTCCGTGGTCGCATGATTCATCATGGTGCGGATCGGGCGGATGAGGAGCCCTTTTCCGACCGCCTCGCGCATGTCGACCAGAAAGACCGACAGTCCCTCCGAGCGCTTCTTCACTTGCTCCTTCGGCGTCGTGCGCGCGAGCAGAAGCATGAGATCCGAATGCTCGGCGCGGGAGGTCCAGATTTTCTGTCCGTTGACGAGGTAGCGATCGCCGTCGCGTTTTGCCGTGGTCGCGATATTCAGCGTGTCGGTCCCGCTCGCCGGTTCGGTAACGCCGAAAGCCTGCAACCGCATCTTTCCCGAGGCGATCTGCGGAAGATATTTCATCTTCTGCGATTCGCTCCCGTGCCTGAGCAGCGTACCCATCATGTACATCTGCGCGTGGCAGGCCGCGCCGTTGCAGCCTGCTGCCTGCACTTCTTCGAGAATTGCCGCTGCCGCCGAAAGCGGAAGTCCGCTGCCGCCGAATTCTTCCGGTATCAGCGCCGAGAGAAAGCCGGCGCCCGTCAGCGCTTCGACGAAGGCTTTCGGGTAGGCGCGCTCGCGATCGAGATCGCGCCAGTAGGAAGCCGGGAATTGTCCGCAGAGCGCGCGAACCGAATCGCGTATCTCGGAGTAGTTTCGCGCGCGGGCGCGCATCGGATGGCCGGCCTAGCCGTCCTTCTTTTCTTCGTTTTGCTTGGGCTTCGGTTTGGGCTTCGGCTTCGCCTTGGTTTCCGGCGTGTCTTCCTTCGCCATGCATCGCGAGAGGAATTTCTTGCGCTCCGCGCCCTTCAGCTTCTGGTCGTCGGCGCCGAACTCGCAGATGCTTTTCTTGGACTGCTTGTCCTGCGCAAAGGTCTTCACGCTCGGCGAGAGCGCGACCAGACCGGCGGCAAAGAGAACGGCGATCAAAACGCGAAACATGAAGTGCTCCATCCGTTGCGGCGCGGAAGCGGCATGGAATTGCTCTAACCCGGCACCCGCTTACCCGCAAGATTACGGGGCGGGATCACTTGCACATGCCCTGCCGCTCGTTCATTTTTGTGGCGAAGAAAGCGAGCCGCCGGACCTTCCGATGCGTACCAATCCAGCCGTTCCGGCGAAATCCTGATGGCAACGGTCCTGATTACGGGAGCCGCCGGCTTCATCGGCCGCGCGTTAACGACTGCGCTGAAAAGCGCGCATTACGTCGTTGCTGTCGATCTGCGCGAGGTGCCGGAAGCCCAGCGGCTGCCCGGCGTCACCTACGAAACGGCGGACATCGGCGATCCGAAGCTCGGCGAAATATTCCTCACCTATCAGCCGCAGACGGTCGTGCATCTGGCTTCCGTCGTCGCGGCCGGCGGCGATCCTGCACGCGATTTCGCAATCGACGTTCTGGGCACGAAGAACGTGCTGGAGGCGTCGCTTGCAGCCGGCGCGAAACATATCGTCGTTACGTCGAGCGGAGCCGCCTACGGCTATCACGCCGACAACCCGGTGCCGCTGCGCGAGAGCGATGCGCTGCGCGGGAATGACGACTTCCCCTATTCGAAGCACAAGCGGCTCGTCGAAGAGATGCTGGCCGAATGGCGCGGCAAGTATCCGCAACTGAAGCAGACCGTGTTTCGTCCCTGCACCGTACTCGGCCCGGGTACGAGCAACCAGATCACGGCCATCTTCCAGCGTCCCGTCGTTGTCGGCTTGAGCGGAACCACGACGCCGTTCTCGCTCGTTTCGGAAATCGACGTGGTCGACGCGCTGGCCTGGGCCGTGAACGAATCGCGCGGCGGCGTCTTCAATCTTGCGGGCGACGGCACACTCAGCCTCCGCGAAATCGCGAATTTGCTAGGCAAGAAATTTCTGCC
>CAZFPR010000043.1:0-4640 GCA_964521045.1 uncultured Hyphomicrobiales bacterium | reverse complement strand
CCCGCCGTTCTGAAGACGGCACTCTGGATTCTGAACACGCTCCGCATCACGAAGCTCGGGCCCGCACATGTGAAATTCATCCAGTACCGGCCGGTGCTCGCGAACGGGAAGCTCAAGTCGGAGTTCGGCTTCACGCCGCGGCTCGACGCACGAGCGGTGTTCGACCGCTATCTCGAAAGCCTGCGGAGCGCGTCGTGACCTATCTCGTGATCGGCGCCGGTCCCGCGGGGCTTGCCGCAATCCGCAGCCTGCGTGACGCGGGTCTTCCGGTCGAAGCGGCCGAGCGGAATTCCGATGTCGGCGGTCAGTGGCTGTTCGGCGCGCAGTCGAGCGCGGTCTATGCCTCGACACATTTGATCTCGTCGAAATCGACGACCGCCTATGCCGATTTTCCGATGCCCGAAGAATGGCCGGCCTATCCGAGCCGTATCCAGATCGAGCAATACTTCAAGGATTTCGCGAAGCGTTTCGATCTCTATCCGAAAATCCGGTTCAATGACGGCGTTTCGAAGCTCACGCGCACTGGCGGCCGCTGGCGCGCGACTTTCGACAAGGGCGAAACGCGCGACTACGACGGCGTCGTGATCGCGAACGGTCACTTGAGCGATCCGCTGATGCCGGAGGTTCCGGGTGCCTTCTCAGGCACCGTCCTGCACGCCAAAGAATACAAATCGCCCGGGATTTTCGAAGGCAAGCGCGTACTCATCAGCGGCATGGGCAACACCGGCTGCGATATCGTGGTCGACGCGATCCACCGTGCGAAATCCGTGCTGTGGAGCGTGCGCGGCGGCAACCACTTCGTGCCGAAATTCATAGGCGGAAAACCCGCCGACGAAAGCAATCATCGCGCGAAAATCGTACTGCCGAAGTGGCTGCGCTCGCGCCTGCATGAGCCGTTTGCACGGCTGCTCGCGGGTCCGCCGGAGCGCTTCGGATTGCCGAAACCCGAACATCGCCTCTACGACCGCACGCCCATCGTGAACTCACTGGTGCTTTTGCATCTCGGGCAGGGTGACGTCGCGCTGCGCAAGCCCGTGAAGGCTTTCAACGGCAACAGCGTGATCTTCGAAGACGGCAAGCGCGACGACGTGGACATCGTCGTTTTTGCGACCGGCTACCGGATCACCTTTCCGTTTCTGGAGGATTTGTCTCCGCTGAACTGGCAACCGCAGTTCGGCGCGCCGCGGCTTTATATGAATGTGTTTCCGCCGGAGGATAACGGCCTCTTCGTTGCGGGCCTCCTCGAAGGCGCGGGCGTCGGCTGGCCCGGACGCGCGTTGCAGACCGATCTGGTCGCGGCTTACCTGAAAGCGAAGACTGCAAAGCCCGCCGCCGCGCAAGCGTTCCGCCGTGAAATCGAGCACTATTGCGCGGCACCCGCAGACAAAGATCGCGGAGGCCACGGCATCTTCGTGGATTTCCTACAATACAAACGCGATCTCAAACGCGCGATCGCGCGGCTTTCCTAGATCAGGATTTTTCCGCAGCCTTCGCCGCGAACTCCGCGTACGCCTGATACGCGTGGCTCGCGTACATCGCGGAAGGACCTGCGCCCATATAGATCGCCATGCCGATCGTCTCCAGCACTTCGGCTTCGGAGGCGCCCTGATCCACCGCAGCCTTTGCATGGAACGCGATGCAGTCGTCACAACGCACGGCAATCGAGATCGCCAGCGCGATGAGTTCTTTCGTTTTGGTGTCGAGCGCACCGGGTTTCAGCGCGGTCTGCGCGCTCGCCGCAAAAGCTTTCATGACATCCGGCGCCTTGCCCCGAAGCTCGCGAAGTTGCGCGCTCAGCGCGGAAACGGTTTCAGGCCAGCTCGATTGCATCCGGACCTCTCTCAAAAAAGCATCAAGCTGAATGCCTTGCCGGAAGCGGCCATGCATTGACATAGGTCATGAATGCTCGGCGGCGGCCTCGATCCGCGGCCCGCGAAGCTGATACAATGGTTGAGACGAAGACTCCGGCTCGGCGGCAGATGGCACCGCAGTCGCCCTGCGGAATCCGCAAGTGGCAATCAGCCGGCGACTTTTTTCACCGGCCTGAATTCCAGCTTGACCGCACCGAGGGCTATGAGATCGCCGTCGGCGAGCGCTGTCTTGCCGGCGCTCTTGCCGTTCACAAGCACTTCCCGGTCGGATTTGCTCTCGATCGAAAGAGTGCCGTCAGCGGCAAGGCTAAGCATGGCGTGCTCGCGCGACACGGTCGGATCGTCGATGACGATGTCGTTGGTCCGGCTGCGTCCGATGTGCATGACCGGCATATCGACGATATGCGCCTTGCCCGATTCCACTTCCTTGAGAATCCCGCCAAGAACAGAAGCGCCGCCTCTCGCGGGCGCATGTGCCGGCGCTTTTCTGCGGCGGGCGAAGAAGAATACGAGGCCGCCAAGCGCGAGGATCCCGCCGAAGCTGCCGAGCGCGACGGGGCTTTTTACGAGATACTCGAAACCTTCGCCCATGCTTGCAGACGGCGCTTCCACATCCGTTGTCAGATCGAGCGACTTGCTGCCGTAGCGGAACGACACCGTGAGCCTGGGTTTCCCGAACTCCCAGAAATAGGTCTTTGCGCCCGCGAACGAGAAAGCGACACGCCCGCCGCTGTCGAGCAAAGCGAAAGGTTCACGAAGAAAATTGGTGATACCGTTTTCCTCGACCAGAAGTCCGCCGGTGGAATTCGCGAACCGCGCAAGCGCCGGAACGTCCGCCGGCCGCTCGCTTCGTATGGTGAAAAAGGTGATCGAAACGCCCGCGTCCTGCGCCAGCTTGCCGACTTCATCGAGCGCAATCGAACTCGCGTTGTGTCCGTCGGTAAAAACATAGATCGCGCGGCGGTCGACGCTCAGCGTTTCGAGTGTCCGGATCGAATGAATCAGCGCGCCGGAAAGATTGCTCGGCTGATCGAGCGGCGGCAGCTTGAGCAGAAGCTGCACCATTTCCTCGCCCTTCGTGCTGCCGGGAACCAGCAGGCGCGGCTCCAGCGCATAGACGGCGAAGGCAATCTGATGGTGGGGCTGTCCGCGGCCTGCGAGCAGAAGCATCGCAAGCTTGAGGCGCTCCATCTGGTCCGCGCGTTTCGGATCGCCGAGATCGAGCAGCGCGAGAACCGCGGTGGTCTGGCCCGCTCCGGGATATTGTTCGACGACCGGCACGCCGAGCGGACGGCCGTTGATGGTGCCGCCGATCTCCTCGAGCGGCGCGTCGGGCCTGCGCACGAACCGCCAGATCGCTTGCGCCTCGCTGCCGCGAACGGAGAGCGACGCCACGATTCCGTCCTGCACTTTCAGGACGTTCGGAGCCTGTGCCTGGGCGGAATGTGACGCCGCATGGGCGCAAAGAACGATGACAAATAGAAGGGGAAGGAAACGTTTGAACATATTCTTCACTGGCGGGGTGCAACAGTTGTTCCGGGTCTGGCGAATTGCAGACGGCGAAGTCTTTCCATCATCTGGATATTGTCCTGATAGTTCCGCTCCAGCAGTTGACGGCCCGGAGCCGAAGGATCCGTGCGGCTGTAAGCTGAAATTTCGTTGAATTCCTGAAACTGCCGATAAGCCTCGGTGCCGGAAACGATACTTTGCCCGGCGCTGCCGATCGGGTGAGCCCGAATTGGGGAAAGCCCTTGCGCGGTGCCGAGCGTGTGTCCCAAAGCTTCGATCTGAAGCAACCTTCTCTCATTCGGATCTGTCGTGTTGATCGCTTCGTCTATCTTCGTCAAAGCGTTTACGGCCGACTGCGCGTTGTCCCCGTAGATCGTCAGGCCCTCCGTCGCATGCACGACGGCCTCGCCGGCATGCTTGAACATTTGACGGGTTTCGCCGTTGAGGCGCGCAGTGTTTGCGTCGTGGAGCGCCAGCCCCGCTTGGGCAAGACTTAGCGTGCTGCCAATGGCCCCGGGCGCTTCGGCCGTCGGAGGAATGCCGAGACGCCGTCTCGTATCCCTGAACTCCTGCGGCATTCCCCGCAGATCATTGATGACTTCATTCGCATCGTGAACGGATTGCGCGGTGCCGAGCGTATTATCAATTCTGGTTCGAGCATCCGGTGCCGGCGGGTTCGCATTGCCGCTGTTTCCGCCGGATCCCGAACCTGCCGGGCCCGGTGCAGAACCGCCGCTTCCAGCCGCTGCATTGCCGCCGCTGTTTCCGCCCGCACCCGATCCGAATCCGAGACTGCTGCTAATATTATCGACACGATCGGCGATCCCTACGATCTTGTCGCCGACACCGCGTCCGAAGTTCCATGCATATCCCACGGCTCTGGCCGCTGCGAAGGGACTGGCCTGCGCAGCGTGAGCGAGCGCGTCGGCTGAATAAATGACGCCCAATCCTGCACTGCCGATTTTCCCGAGAAGCGCCGCGCGATCGCGTTCCTTGATCGACTCCTGGTGCAGTTGCTCGACTTCTCTCCGGGTTTGATCCTGCCGTTCGAGTTGCTGCTGGAGCTGATCCTGTTCACTGGCGAAACGATCGAGAACCCGGTTGCCGCGCTCGAGATTCGTGCGGCGCTCGGGCGGCAGCTGACTGATCGGCGTTCCAGACGCGACGGCGCGGCTATCCTGTTCGAACTGCTGCCAGTTCACCTGATTGTATTCGTTCTTCATGCCGCCCAGGCTGGGCCTCTGCTGCGGTGGCGCAGCG
>CAZFPR010000042.1:15961-21919 GCA_964521045.1 uncultured Hyphomicrobiales bacterium | reverse complement strand
CAGCGCGGTGTTGTAAGGATGGGAGCCGGAGCGGATGCAGACCTTGCCCTTCCACTTCGGGCCGGCGAGGTCGGCGTAAGTGAGCGCCTTATCCTTCACGCGATCTTTCGAGACGTAATACAGCCGCGCACGCAGCGAGAGCGCGAACCAGTGGCCTTCCTTATCGCGCAGATTCGCAGGGATAGCCGATGCAAGCGCTTCGGACTGAACGCCCTGCGTGACGCCTCTAGCCACGCCATCGAGCACGTTGCCGATGTCTACCGCCATCATGATGTCCGCGGGCGAGTTCGCGCCTTCGGCGGCGACCCGTTCGGCCATGCCCTTTTCGATGAAGATCGAATTGACCTTGATGCCGGTGTTCTTGGTGAAGAGATCGAACAGCGGCTGGATCAGCTTCGGTTCGCGGGTCGTATAGACGTTCACCTCGCCCTGCGCTTGCGCGGGAAGGGGAGCGGTCGCTCCTGCCGCGATGGCAGCAACGAACGCGAGGCTGGGCAACAGACGCTTCATGGGTCCTCCTGGCGGCGTTCAGGCTCTGATTGGGCCGTAAATTTCGTGGAACTCGCCGGTAACAGAAGCGCGCACGGAAAGAAAAAGCAAATGAAATCAATAGTTTAAACTAATTCTAAAGAACAGCTTTGGTACGATCACGGGCTTGTGCCAAGGAGTGAACTACTCGTGCGTTGCACAAGGCGGCCTATTCGTTAGCATTCGCGCAATCAGACGGACTTGAGATGAATAACGATCCGCACGCGCTTCCTGCCGGGACGGTAATCGCCGGCTATCGCATCGTTCGCGTTCTCGGCGCGGGCGGCTTCGGCATTACTTACGAAGGCGAAAGTCCGGTCACCGGACGCCGCGTCGCCATCAAGGAATTCTTCCCGCGCGGCATCGCTTCCCGCAAGGGCGCGACCGAGATCATCTATGCCGAGCGCGACACCGAACTGGTGAGCTGGGCGCTGAAGCGATTTGAGTCCTCGACCACCGAACAATGCCGGCTGAAGCATCCGAACATCGTCGAGGTGTTTCACTATCTCGCGGAAAACGACACCGGCTACATGTTCATGGACTATGTCGAGGGCACGACTCTCGAGCAGTGGTTACGCGACCGGCCGAACCTGCCTTCCGAAGACGAGCTTCGCCTGTTCATCGAGCCGGTGATCGACGCCCTCGATTACCTGCACAGCATGAACTTCATCCATCGCGACATCGCGCCGGACAACATCATGATCACGGCGGACGGCCGCCCGGTCATCATCGACTTCGGCGCGATCAAGCTGATCGAGAACCGCACGCTGTTGCAGGCGAAGACCGTGCATTCGTTCATGGTCGGCAAGCAGCATTATTCGCCGCCGGAGCAGACCCGCGAAGGCGAAGTCCTCGACGCCCGCGTCGATATCTATTCGCTCGGTGCGGTGCTCTACCGCGCCTTTACCGGCACGCCGCCCGCAGACACCGAGGAGCGTGCGCGCAGGATTGCGTTCGGCGAGGGCGATCCGCTCACGCCGCTTGCGCAGGCCGCTCCGCATGTGCGGCCGGAACTCGCGAAGGCGATCGAGCGTGCACTTTCCTTCCGCGCAAGCGAGCGGCCTGGATCGATCGAAGAGTTTCGCGCGTCTGTCGGTTGGCAAGGTACTCCGGCTGCAAGCGCGCCGACCCGGCCGATCGTTCGCGGCGCCACCACCCCGACGCCACGACCGGCCACCCATAGCGCCTTCTACGGCAACACGCCGCCGAACCCTTCCTATATTTCCGCGGCAGGCCAGACCGGAAAGCGTCCGGCGGGCGTCCGCTGGGCCGCAATCGCGGCAGCACTCGTTCTGCTCGTGGTCGGTTCCGCCTACGCGATGATGTCGCTTCGTTCAGGCGAGCCGCAGGCCGCGAATGTGACGGCGCCTGCGAAAACGGAAACACCGGGCCAGTCGCAGCAGGTCGTTTCCGTCGATCAGTCGAAAGCGAAGGCGCAGCCGAAGACCGAAACTCCCGTCATGCAGGCGCCGCCGCCGGACCCGCAGGCCGAGGCGCGGCGCGATTTCGAACTGGCGCAGAAGGTCGACACCATGGAGGCATACGACCTTTTCCTCACGCGCCACTCGGAAGGGTTCTACGCGACGCTCGCCCGCGCGCAGAAGACCAAGCTTGCCATGATCGAAGAGCAGCGCGTGAAAGACGAGCAGCTTCGCATCCACAAGCTGCTCGTGTTCAATGTGGTCGCGGAATTGCAGGGCGCGGGTTGCGGCCCCGATGATAACGAGGGCGAGTGGAACGATGCTGCGCGCAATTCGCTCGCGCTCTACAACCGCCATGCCAGGACGAAGTTCGACGGTGAACCGAACGAGGGAATGCTGAACGCGCTGAAGCAGCGCAGCGGCCGCGTTTGCCCGCTGACCTGCAAGCCGGGATTCGTCGTGCGGAATAACGCCTGTGTGGCCGTGCCGAAGCAGGTGCAGCGGCCGCAACCCCAGCCGCAGCAGCAACAACAGCAGCAACCGGCATTCACGCCGCGCGGGTCGATCTGCGTACGCGGCATCTGCGTCGGCAACTAGCCGCTGCGGTCATGAAACGGGAAAGGCCGAAGCGAGCACTTCGGCCTTTGCTGTTTCGGTAGTGCGAGCGGCGTCTTAGTCGCCCAATCCGCCCATATATTTCTGCGAGTAGAGTTCGAGACCCACGCTCTTGATCAGTTCGAGCTGCGTTTCGAGGAAGTCGATGTGGCCTTCCTCGTCTTTCATCAGTGCCTCGAACAGTTCGCGCGAAGGATAGTCCTTGACCGAATGGCAGTAGGTCGCGGCCTCCTGATAGAGCAGGCGCGCCTCGTGCTCGGCGGCAAGGTCGCACTCCATCACTTCCTTGACGTTCTGGCCGATCTTCAGCGGGTCGAGCGTTTGCAGGTTCGGCAGGCCCTCGAGGAAGAGAATGCGATCCACGAAGCGGTCGGCATGCTGCATCTCCTCGATCGATTCCTCGCGCCATTTCTTCGCGAGTTCCTTGAAGCCCCAGTTGTCGAGCATCCGGAAGTGCAGCCAGTACTGGTTGATCGCGGTGAGTTCCGAGCGAAGACCCTTGTTGAGATACTCGATGACTTTGGGATCGCCCTTCATGGCGGCTGCTCCTGCAAAATGCTGTGATGAATGTATTTAGAATGGCTCTAAAGAGAACGCAAACCCGGTCTTTGAAGTTCCGGAGGGAACTTATTCTGCCGGCGTAAGTGCGGTTCCAGCGGGCAGCGGATCGATCGCGGCGTTTAATGCGTCGGCGATTTTGGCCGCGCCGCACTGGCTGTTCGCCGCAACCGGGCAGGCTCCGCAAGCCGAAGCGGAAGTGTTGCGGCCGAGCGTTTCGTCCATGATCTTGCGGATCGTGCGCGCACAGGTGCCGCACTTCGGGCTGCAACCGAGACACTTGTAGACTTCGAAGGTCGAACGCGCGGCACCCTCGGCACGCGTGCAGGACTCGCGGACCTGGGCGTCGGTCAGGCAGTTGCAGGAGCAGACGATCACGCGCGTTTCCCTGGGCTTGCCAGATTAGAAAACTTATAACCTGTTGAAGCTGCTTATGTTTTTACTTACAGAAGCGTCTCGCGTGGTCAAGGAGGCCGCACAATGTCTGGTGAATTCTCCCGCCGTCGGGCGAAGCCGCTAGACTTCCGGTGGCCAGCGTGGCCGTTTTCCTTACCTTCTCCTTACTCTCTTCCTTACCGCAACTGCCGGGAACCGGATGAATACAAAGCCAAAAATTGCCGTCGTCGGTGCGGGCGCGATCGGAAGTCTGCTTGCGGCGATCTGGAGCCGCGCGGGCGAGGACGTAACGCTCGTGGTGCGGCCGGGCCGTGTCGAAGCGCTTAGCACTTCAGGTTTGCGGGCGAGCGGTGTTGCCGGCGACTTTCACGCCGCACCGAAAGTCGCGGCTGCGATTCCCGCCGGAACCGACATCGCCGTCTTCACGATGAAGTCGCAGGATCTCGCCGAATCCTGCCGCGCGCAGAAGGCGCATCTCGGCGACGCCGTTTTCGTGGCCGCGCAGAACGGCGTTCGCGCGCCCGAGATCGTATTCGACGAGCTTGGTATTGCTCCGGTCTCGGCAATTCTTCTGCTGAACGCCTCGTCGCTCGCGCCTGGAGAGGTTCGCTACAATCGCAAGGGTGTAACCGTACTCGGCCTGACCGACCCTTCGATGCGGAACGCGCTTCCAGGTCTCGAGAGGCTGTTCGCGCTTGTGGCGCCGGTTTTCGTGACGAGCGAAATCGAAGGCGCGATGTGGTCGAAGCTCGTCATCAATGCGATGACGAACAGCCTGCAAGCGCTGACCAACAAGACGCTCAACGAATGCGTGCGCGATCCGCTGATTTCGGATTTTGCGGTCGCGCAACTCAAAGAGTCGTTCGGCGTGGTGCGCGCCGCGGGGATTCCGTTGGTCAACATCCCCGGAGCGCCGATGAAACTGTTCTCGCGTGCGCTGATGCTGCCTGCATTTGCAGGAAAAATGATCCTTCGTAAAAATCTCGGCGGTGGCGAGCAGGCATCGATCATGACCTCGACCTTGCAAAGCCTGCTGCGAAAACAGCCGACCGAGATCGACTACCTCAACGGCGAATTCGTCCGCCTCGGCGAGAAGATCGGTTTTCCAACCCCGATCAACCGCGCGATCGTAGATACGGTCAAACGGATCGAGCGGGACGGGCGGTTCCTTTCGCGCGAAGAAATCGGAGCGATGATCGAATAATGACGTTCCGCCCCGCCACCAAAGCCGACGCCCCTGCGCTTGCCGAACTCGTGAACTACGCGGGCGAGGGTCTGCCGCTCTATCTCTGGACCAAGCTCGCGAAAGAAGGCGAAGACCCGTGGGCCGTCGGCCGCGCCCGCGCGGCCCGCGAAGAAGGCGCGTTCTCCTATCGCAACGCGACCGTGCTCGAGGCGGATGGCGAATGCGCGGGGTGCCTGATCGGCTACGCAATCCCGGATGTGCCGAAACCGGTCCCTGCGGACATGCCGCCGATCTTCGTGCCGTTTCAGGAGCTGGAAAATCTCGCGCCCGGCACCTGGTACATCAATGTGCTCGCGGTGCAGCCGAAGTTTCGAAACCGGGATCTTGGCGCGAAGCTGATCGCGCTCGCCGAAGATACCGGGAGAAAAGCAGGCAAACGCGGGATGAGCTTGGTCGTCGCCGATAAAAATCTCGGCGCAAGGCGTCTCTACGCGCGTCACGGCTATACGGAACGCGCCACGCGCAAGATGGTGATCGACGACTGGGATACCGAGAACGAGGCCGGCCTGCTGCTCGTGAAGGATTTCTAGCGAAGCTCCCGGCATTGCGGCCGTCACGCCGCTGTCATAAAATATCGATATGTCGAGAATTATGGACAAGAAAGCCGCAATCGAAACCCTCTCCGCGCTGGCGCAGGAAACGCGCCTCGCGGCCTTTCGCTATCTCGTTTCCTGTTGTCCCGAGGGCAAGAACGCGGGCGAAGTCGCCCGGCGCTGCAAGGTGCCGCACAACACGATGTCCACGCATCTTGCGATTCTGGAGCGCGCGGGACTGATTGATTCCGAGAAGCAGGGCCGCGAGGTCATCTATTCCGCCGACATCGGCGGCTTGCGTGTGCTGGTCGATTTTCTCGCAAAGGACTGCTGCGGCGGCAGGCCAGAAATCTGCGGGCAGGTTTTTGGCGGCGCATCCTGTGTGCCGCAGCCGAGAAAATCATCGGAGCGTCATCGTGGATAAACCCTACAACGTGCTGTTTCTCTGCACGCATAATTCCGCGCGTTCGGTTCTGGCCGAAGCGATCATGAACCGGATCGGCGCGGGAAAATTCGTCGCCTACAGCGCGGGCAGCCAGCCGCGCGGTGCGGTCAACCCGAACTCGCTGAAGCTTCTGAACGGACTCGGCTACGACACGTCGAATTTTCGCTCGAAGTCGTGGGATGAATTTGCGAAGCCCGGCGCTCCGGAGATCGATTT
>CAZFPR010000042.1:7967-15951 GCA_964521045.1 uncultured Hyphomicrobiales bacterium | reverse complement strand
CGATTTCATCTTCACGGTTTGCGACGATGCGGCCGGCGAAGTCTGTCCGGTGTGGCCCGGCAAACCGCTGACCGCGCATTGGGGCGTTGCCGATCCTTCGGCGGCGAAAGGCAGCGAGCTTGAAGTTGCGCGTGCTTTTCAGGAAGCCTATCGGCTCCTGTATCGCCGGATCGAGCTGTTCGCGGCACTTCCGATCAGCGGTCTCGACACCATGACCCTGAAGGCAAGGCTGCGCGAGATCGGGCGCGAGGAAGGCGCCACCGAAAAAGCGATGAGTTCATCATGAACGCGCGTCCACTGGCTGCCGAATTCGCGGGCAGCGCTTTTCTTTCCGCGACCGTGATCGGCTCCGGGATCGCGGCGCTGGCGCTCTCCGGCGGGAACATCGCGCTTGCGCTGCTTGCGAACGCGATTGCAACCGGCTGCATACTGTTCGTGATCATTTCGGTTTTCGCACCGGTATCGGGCGCGCATTTCAATCCGGCAGTGAGTCTGGCCTTTGCGCTGAGCCGAGAACTGCCGTGGCGCGTTTGCGGGCTCTATATCGTTGCGCAAGTTGCCGGCATGCTTGTTGGCGCCTGGCTCGCGCATCTGATGTTCGATCTGCCCGTCGCGCAGGTTTCGAAGACCGTCCGCGCCGCGCCCGGCATGGCGCTCGGCGAAGCGGTGGCAACCTTCGGTCTCGTGCTCACGATCTTCGGACTGAAAGAAAAGAACGCACCGCTGATTCCGCTGGCGGTCGGCCTCTACATCACCTCCGCCTACTGGTTCACGTCCTCAACCTCGTTCGCCAATCCGGCAATCACGATTGCCCGCTCGCTGTCGGATACCTTCGCCGGAATCGCACCTGCGAGCGTGCCGCTGTTCATCCTGTGCCAGCTCGCGGGCATGCTGCTTGCGCTCGCGTTCGCGCGCTGGCTGCTGACGGAAAAGAAGAGGGCCGGAAAAAGATGAGCGTCACGATCTATCACAATCCGTCCTGCGGCACGTCGCGCAACACGCTCGGCATTATCCGCGCGAGCGGCGAGGAACCCGTCGTCATCGAATATCTGAAGCACCCGCCGGATCGCGGCACGTTGAAGTCGCTGATCGCCGCGATGGGGATTCCGGTGCGCGAGGTGATGCGCGAGAAGGGCACGCCTTACGCCGAACTCGGGCTCGGCGATCCGAAGTGGAGCGATGACGAACTGATCGATTTCATGCTCGCGCATCCGATCCTGATCAATAGGCCGATCGTCGTGACGCCGCGCGGCGTGAAGCTCTGCCGTCCGTCGGAGGAAGTATTCGATCTTCTGGAAAAGCCGGTCGCGAGTTTCACCAAGGAAGACGGCGAAATCGTTTCGCCCAAATCTCGCTAGCGAAAGCTGATCTCGGCTCCCGGCAATTCGATCCCACGCAACTGCGTGTGCCAGCGTTCGCCTGCCGCGACCGGCCATGCCTTCGTAACGGTGCCGGTGGTCACGATTTCTCCCGCAGCCAGCGGCTCGTTGCCGGGGTCGCTCGCGAGCAGATCGAGAAAATGCCTGAGCGCGGAGAGCGGCCCGTCCAGGACGTTGCGCGCATGGCCAGTATCGACAAGCTTTCCGTCGCGGTAAAGATCGATCTCGAAATCCGAAAGCGCTTTCAGCCAGCCTGCACGGTCACCGCCGGCGGGCACTTTCCTGCCCAGATAGAAAACGCCGTGCAGTCCGCCGTTCGCGACCGTGTCGGGCGCCGCGAATTTCCAGTCCGGATAATGCGACTGCACGATCTCGAAGCCGTGCGAGACCCATTCCACGCAATCGAGGATTTCCGCTTCGCTCATGCCAGCGCGCGGCGCGCGTGAGAATCCGAATGCGATCTCCGGCTCCAGCCGCGGCTCCGCGAAGCGCGAGACTGCGACATCGCGCGCCTCCGCGATGTCGAACAGCGTCGTGTCGTACATATAGCCCCAGATCGGTGCGAAGACTTTGTATTCGTCCCAGATCGTCCGGTTGGTGAAGCCGATCTTGCGCCCCATGCGCTTCTCGCCGCGTGCGATCCGCCGCTCGTAGATCTGTGCCGTCACGCGGTACGCAGCCGCGAGATCCAGTCCCTCGACCCGCCCGGTGAACGGCTCGAGGCGCTTGCGGTGGTCGATTGCGTCCAGTGCTTCTGCGGCGATTGAAGCCGTGTCGAGGGTCGTTTCCATGCGAAAGGCTGCCTTGCGTTGAAACGGTTGACAGGGACGCGCTTTCGTAGCCCCATCCCCGCCAAATCCAGAAAATACAGGCGAGAGAAACAAATGTATCCGGACGTTTCCCTGCATATCAACGGCGAATGGACCAAGGGCGCGGAGGGCAAAAGCGAGCCCGTTATGAACCCCGCGACCGGCGAGAAAATCGGCACGCTTTTCCACGCGACCAAGCCCGATCTCGACAAGGCGCTCGCCGCCGCAGATGCGGGCTTCAAGGTCTGGAAGAAGACGCCCGCCGACACGCGCTACAAGACGTTGCGCAAGGCCGCCGACATCATCCGCTCGCGCGCCGACGACATCGCGAAGATCATGGTGCTGGAGCAGGGCAAGCCGCTCATGGAAGCCAAGGGCGAGACGCTGCTCGCGGGCGACATCATGGACTGGTTCGGCGAGGAAGCGCGCCGCACCTATGGCCGCGTCATTCCTGCGCGCGGCGAGAATATCTATCAGCTTGTCGTGAAGGAGCCGGTGGGTCCGGTCGCGGCGTTCACGCCGTGGAATTTCCCGATCAACCAGGCGGTGCGCAAGGTCTCGGCGGCGATCGCTGCGGGATGCTCGATCATCCTGAAAGGTCCGGAAGATACGCCGGGCTCCTGCGCCGAACTCGTGAAGTGCTACATCGACGCGGGCGTTCCCGCCGGCGTGCTGCAACTCGTCTACGGAAATCCGGCGGAGATTTCTTCTTATCTCATTCCGCACCCCGTGATCCGCAAGATCACGTTCACGGGCTCGACGCCTGTGGGCAAGCAGCTTGCGTCGCTTGCGGGCCTGCACATGAAGCGCATCACCATGGAGCTTGGTGGGCACGCGCCGGCAATCGTGTTCGAGGATGCGAACGTCGATCAGGCAGTCAAAGTGCTGTTTGCAAACAAGCACCGCAATGCCGGGCAGGTCTGCGTGGCGCCGACGCGCTTCCTCGTCCACGAAAAGGTCTATGGCGACTTCGTGCAGAAATACACGGACTCCGCGAAGAAGATGAAAGTCGGCGACGGCATGGATAAGGACACGCGCATGGGCCCGCTCGTCGGCCCCCGCCGCGTGGATGCAATGGAGAAGATCGTTTCCGACGCCGTGCAGAAGGGCGCAAAGATCGAATTCGGCGGCAAGCGCATCGGCAACAAGGGCAGCTTCTTCGAGCCGACCGTGCTGACCAACATCAACCACGACATGAAGATCATGCACGAGGAGCCGTTCGGCCCGCTCTCGCCGATCATGCCGTTCTCCTCCTTCGACAGCGTGGTGGAGGAAGCGAACCGCCTGCCTTATGGTCTTGCAGCCTACGCCTATACGAGTTCCGCGAAGACGGCCGCTGCGATCGGTGCAGCGTTCGAAAGCGGCATGGTCTCGATCAACCACCACGGCCTCGCGCTCCCCGAAGTTCCCTTCGGCGGTGTGAAGGACTCCGGCTACGGCTCGGAAGGCGGCTCGGAGGCGATCGAAGCCTATCTGAATACGAAGTTCATCTCGCAGCTCGGGATTTAATCCCGGGCTCAGTGTGGCGTTTACCGCCGCGTTCACCTTTTTCAAACACGCCGCGTGAGCAGCCTCGCGCGGCGTGTTATCTTGCGGGCATGAGAATTCTTCTCACTGCGCTTCTCTTTCTGCTGTCGCTTTCCGCGCAGGCGGAGCAGTTTTCGCTTCGCTGCGACGACGGCGAATTCAAGCCGCTGCTTTTCACCTTCGACACGAAGGCGAACAAGGCGATCTACGAATCGCCCGTGCGCGAAGACCCGCTGCCCGGCACGATCACGCGCTCGTTCGGGAAATCCCTTCTGTTCAACGTGCAGGGCATCGGCCAGCAGTTCACCGATTTCGTCTGGAACGACGGCGCTTCGGAAATGCAGATCGGACTGCGCGGCACGCCGTTCCAGCGCACCTTCCGCTGCGCGGCGATTCCGCTGCGGCCGGTGACGGCGCTGTTCGAGACGCTCTGGCCCAAGAGATAACGCCTCACGAAATCGGGATTCGCCCGCTACTCGACCGCGCCGCGGTTGCGGGCTAGGGATTGCTTCGGGACAGAAGGGTCTTTCAGGCGATGGCAGACGATCCTCACGCGCTCCGGCCGGGTGCGTCGATCGCGGGCTACAACATTCTGCGCGTACTCGGCGCGGGCGGTTTCGGCATCACCTACGAAGCCGAGAGCCCCTATACGGGCAAGCGCGTCGCGATCAAGGAGTTCTTCCCGCGCGGGATCGTGTCGCGCGAAGGCGGGACGCACGTCGTCTATGCCGGGCGTGACGCGGAAGTCGTCGAGTGGGCGCTGAAGCGCTTCGAATCCTCGACGCTGGATCAGTGCGGTCTCCGTCATCCTCATATCGTCGATGTCGTCCACTACGTGAAGGACAACGGCACCGGCTACATGATCATGGAATACGTCGAGGGAGAGACCCTCGAGGACTGGCTTCGCGCACGCGAATTTTTGCCGGTGCCGGAAGAACTGGAGCCGCTGCTTTCTCCGGTTCTTTCAGCGCTCGAATATCTGCACGCCCGCAGCATGATCCATCGGGACATCGCCCCGGACAACATCATGATCCGCGCCGACGGCGTGCCCAAGATCATCGACTTCGGTGCGATCAAGCTGATCGGGCAGGAGACGCGGCTGCGCTCGGAATCCCGCACGTTCACGGTGATGAAGCAGCATTACTCGCCGCCCGAGCAGACCGAAGACGGCGGCGAACTCGATCACCGGGCAGACATTTATTCCATCGGCGCGGTGCTCTACCGCGCACTCGGCGGGCTGCCGCCTGCGAGTGCTGAGGAGCGTATCCAGCGCCGCGCCTTCGGTCGGCCCGATCCTTATGCGCCGCTCGCCGAAACTGCGCCGCATGTTTCGCAGGAATCCGCCGGTGCGGTCGATCGCGCGCTCTCATTCGACATGCAGGACCGGCAAGCCGGGATCGTAGAACTGCGCGATGAGTTGAACTGGCCCGTGGCGGAAAGCCATGTCGTGCCGACGTTTCTCGTTCCGCGGGAAGACGATGCGGAGGCAACACCCCGCCGCCCGATGCTGCCCTGGCTTCTGCCGCTGATCGGCATCGCCGCAATCGCAATCGGCGGCGCATTGTGGAGCGGCCTCGTAGCCCTTCCGAAGTTCGGAACCGAAGTCGTGAAAGCGCCGGAGCCGCCGAAACTGGAAGAAGCAAAAGAGGTCCTTCCGCCCAAAGTGCACAACACGCCGGAGCAAGCGAAAGCTCCCGCACAGGAGACTGCGGACGGCTATAGGGTCGTTGTGGCGTCCCACAAGACCGAGCAGGAAGCGCAAGCCGCGCTCGCGAAGCTGAAAGAGCAACTGCCAGCGCTGTTCGCCGAACAGGATGTGGAAGTGATCGGCCTCGATCTCGGCGATCAGGGCACGTTTTATCGCGCGATGATCGGGCCGCTCGTGAAGACGGATGCCGACGCGCTGTGCGAGGAGTTCAAGCGCAACAATGTCGTTTGTCTGGTCCGCATGGATCAGTGAGATGAAGAACGCCTGCTAGCCCGGCAGGAAAGCGACCTGCTTTCCGTCCGCAACCGGAATGACGCCCGCTCCGTAGAGCATTTCGAGGTTGTTGCGGGTCAGTACATCGGCGGTTGCGCCTTCGGTCACGATCGCGCCGTCGCGAAGAAGGCACACGCGATGCGCCGCGCGAAGCGCATGGTTGGGATCGTGGGTCGTGAAAAGAACGCCGAGTCCCGCGCTTGTTAGCCTCCCGATTTCTTGCAGCACTTTGCCTTGATTGCCGAAGTCGAGCGAGGCGGTCGGTTCGTCCAGCACGACAAAGCGCGGCTCCTGCGCAAGCGCACGTGCGAGCAACGTAAGCTGCCGCTCGCCGCCGGAGATTTCCGTGTAGGAGCGCTCCGCGAGATGGATAATGCCGAGCCGCTCCAGCATTTCTCGCGCGATCGAAATATCCTTCGCGCCAGGGCGGGAAAACAGCGAGCCGTAAGCGGTGCGTCCCATCAGCACGACGGTTTCGACGCTGAAGGCAAAGGTGCCAATGTGAACCTGCGGCACGTAACCGATGAGCCTAGCGCGCTCGCGCACTGAGATCGCGGAGAGCGGCCTTCCGTTCAGTACGATTTCGCCGGCACGTGGCGGCAGCAGGCCGAGCAGCGTCTTCAGAAGTGTCGTCTTGCCGCCGCCGTTCGGTCCGAGCAGCGCAAGCGATTCTCCTTCACGCAGAGAAATCGAAAGGCCGCTGCCGACAAGCCGGTCGCGGTAGCCGATGGCTAGGTTCTCTGCGGCAATCGTCATGACCAGTTCTTCTGCATGCTTGCGAGCAGCCAGATGAAGAACGGCGTGCCGACGAAGGCCGTCAGAATCCCGAGCGGAATCTCGATGGACGCCGCGGTGCGCGCGATCGTGTCGATGAAGAGAAGAAAACTTCCGCCGAGCAAAGCCGACACCGGCAGGAGCTTCGCAAAATCAGGCCCGGTCAGCGAGCGGGCGATATGCGGGACGACGAGACCGACCCAGCCGACGATTCCCGCGGCCGCCACGCTTGCGGATGTAACAAGCGTCGCCGCCGCGACGATGGCAATCCGCATCGGCCCGGTGGAGATGCCGAGCGCCCGCGCTTCTTCTTCGGGGAGCGACATTGCGTTCATGCGATGGCGCAACAGAAGCAGCACGAGCGTGCCGGCTGCGATCAGCGAAACCAGCGAAACGAGATCGGATGCCGAAGTCGCAGCCAGACTGCCCAATAGCCAGAAGGTGATTGCGGGAAGCTGGTTATAGGGGTCGGCGAGATACTTGATGAGGCCGACGCCGGAACCCAGCAGCGCGCCGATCACGACACCCGCGAGTACGAGCACCAGCACCGGGTCGCGCATCCGCAACGCCGAGCCGATGGCATAAACCGCCGCGACCGCGACGAGCCCGCCGAGAAATGCAAAGCCTTGAATCGCAAACACGCCGAGCGAAAAGTAGATGCCGAGCACAGCGCCGAGTGCGGCGCCCGAAGATGCGCCGAGAATATCCGGCGACACCAGCGGATTGCGGAACAATCCCTGAAACGCGGCACCCGCAACGCTCAAGGCGGCTCCGACGAAAAACGCCGCAAGAACGCGCGGGCCGCGCACATTTAGAATGACCGTCTCCGCCGCGCTGGAAACGCCGGATGGAGCGCCCGAGAGTTTCGCGTAGAGCACCGCGAAGACGTCGCCGAGCGAAACCGGAAATCGCCCGACCAGAAACGCGACGGCGAAGCCCGCGGCGACGAGCGCAAGTGCCACCGCAATTCCCGAGGATGCCGAGAGCCGCATGAATCAGCCACGCCCTGCGAGCACGCGCGCAAGCTGCGCGCCGGATAGATCGACATGATAAAAGCGCTTGTAGAAATCGCGCGTTCGTTCGTTGAGGTCTTCCGGAAATCGCTCCGGGTAGAGGATCTTCGCGAGCCACCACAAGCCGATCAGCCGGTTGACCGAAGGCGGGAAATCGACCCAGCCGAAGGGCAGCTTCGGCGAAAGATGCACGCGGTTCTTCTGCACGGCGGCGACGCTCGCCCATGCCGGATCGCTGCGCACGTTCGCTGCGAAGGTCTGGTCGATGGTGACGATCACTTCCGGATTCCAAAGCAGCACCTGCTCGATAGAAACGTTGGCGAGCCCGCCGCGCTGTGGTTAGGCCTCGCCGCCGCAGAGGAAACAAAGGAAAACTTTTTCTCTAAATCAAATCCTAGTTCAGTTACAATAGATAGGTGAACAGGTACTATAGTATTCCAGAGCAATTATCGATCTGTACTACAGACAGAGGCGACAGAGAAAGCGGGGAGGACAGCAGAT
>CAZFPR010000042.1:0-7957 GCA_964521045.1 uncultured Hyphomicrobiales bacterium | reverse complement strand
CTGTTCGCCGGCGACGTTGCGCGCGAGCATTTCAATCGTCTCGACATTGATCGAGCCGCCGAGACCGGTTTCCAGTCCGCGCGGTCCACGCGCATAATAAACGCGCGGGCGTTCTGCCGCCGAAATCGAACCGATCCGTGCCGTGATCGTGGATAAGGTTTCTTCCGCATAGGCGGCGAGCAGTTCCGCCTGCTGCTGCCGCTGCGTCAAAGCGCCGAGCAGCCGGTAGGATGAGGCTGTCGCATCGAAGCGTCCATCCAGAAGCGCATAGGGAATGCCGGTTTGCTCCTGCACGCGCTGCGCGAGAGAAACAAAAGTGGTGCTGGTGCTGCCGACGTCGATGATGAGATCGGGCTTCAACGCAATAACCGTCTCCAGGTTTGCGGTGTTGCCGCGCCCGGTAATGCGCCCGATCTCGGCACGCGCGCCGACACCGGGAAGCAGGAACTCGATTTCCTCAGGCCGGTTCGCGCGCGGCCAGCCGAGCAGAAGGTCGGGCGCGAGCGTGTAAAGCATGATCGCGGCCGGCGGCCCTGCCGGAAAAACGCGGGTGATCCTCGCGGGCAGACTGATCGTGCGGCCCGTTGCATCCTTGACGAACGCACCGAACGCATTGCGTGGCGAGAGCGCGAGAGCGCCGAGACCGGCAAGAAGGGAGCGGCGGTCCAGAGCCATTGTCTAGTCGATGCCGATCATCACATCGCTGGCTTTGATGACGGCATAGACATTTTTCCCGGCGGCAAGATCCAGTTCCTTCGCGGAATCGTTCGTGATCGCAGCGGTGATCGTCTGGCCGCCGATATCGATCCTGATATGTGCGGTGGTCGTTCCGAGTTTGACTTCGGTGACTTTGCCCTTGATCTGGTTTCTGGCGCTTATTTTCATTTTTTGCATGCTCCCGTGATTGCCGGAGGCTATCACAAGGGGCACGCAGAAAGCGCGGCGGGAATAGCTGCAGCCGCATTCATAAGAGATCAGGCTATCCCGCCAGCACCCGCGTCGAGGGAAATGCGACCTCCACCAGCGTGCCGGCGTTCACTGCGCTCTTGATCTGGAAGCTTGCGCGGTTCGCTTCGGCGAGCGCCTTCGTGAGCGGCAGGCCGAGGCCGGTGCCTTCCTTGCGGTCGCGGCCGGAGGTCGAGAGCTGACGGAACGGCTCGAGCGCGGCCGAGACTTCTTCCTCGCTCATGCCGATCCCGGTGTCGCGCACGCGCAGAACGACTTCGCCCTTCTCGGTGAGCGAAGTCGAAAGGATGACCTGGCCGCCCGGCTTCGTGAACTTCACCGAGTTCGAAAGCAGATTCAGCACGATCTGGCGGATGGAGCGCTCGTCGGCGACCACCGGCGGCAGGTTTTCGGCTAGCGCGCTCCGGATGATGATGCGTTCGCGGTTCGCCTGCGGCTGCATGATCGACATGGATTGCTTCGCGACTTCGTTGAGATCGACGCTCGCGAAGTTCAGTTCCAGCTTGCCTGCCTCGATTTTCGACAGATCGAGGAGATCGTTGATCAGCGAAATCAGGTGCCCGCCGGACTGGTGGATGTCCTTGAGATACTCGCGGTAGCGATCCGAGCCGATCGGGCCGAAGCGCTCCTCCATCATCACTTCCGCGAAGCCGATGATCGCGTTGAGCGGCGTGCGCATCTCGTGGCTGATTTTCGCGAGGAAGTCGGACTTGTGCGAACTCGCAAGCTCGGCCTGCCGCCGCGCGCCGGTGAGTTCTTCCTCCGCGCGCTTCCACTGCGTGATGTCGCGCAGGACCGCGCAGAACTTCTGGCCGTCCTCACCCACCTTGCCGAGGTTCATGAACAGCGGAATGAGCCCGCCGTTCCTTTCGCGGCCGACCACTTCGCGGCCGTCGTTCAGGATGCTCGCGACGCCGTTCGAGGCGAGCTTGTCGAGATAATCGACCGCCGCGCGATGGCTCTCCGGCGCGAACAGCATCGTGAACGATGAATTCTGTACTTCCGCGAAGTCGAAACCGAACAGCGCTTCGGCCGATTTGTTCATGCCCACGATCTTGCCGTCGCGGTCGATGGTCAGCACGCCGTCGGTCGCGGTATCCAGGATCGCCTGCTGCTCGCGTGTCGCGGCTTCTGCCGCGCGCAACGCGCGTTCGACGCTCTCGCGCCGTTCGTCGAAGCCGGCATTCGCGCGGCGCAACACATAGACGAGCGCGGACTTGCCGTACCACGGCGCGGAGAAAAGCCGCGTCTCGACCGGAATCGGTTCGCCGTTCGGGCCTTGCACCGCAAGCGTCCGCGGGATGGTGGGATCAGCGTCTTCGGCCGGCGCGGTCGCGCCAGAGAAGATGCGCGCGAGCCCGCCGTTCTTTTCCAGCGCCTCGATATTGTCGAGGCCGATCCACTCGAACAGTGCGCGGTTGGCGTAGAGAAGTTTTTCGTCGCGATGGACTGCGATGCCGAGCGGCAGACGGTCCATGAGCGCACGTTCCGAGGCGCCGGAAAGATCGGGCGCGGCTGCGAGGATCGGTGCTGCTTCGTCAGGGCGGCGTACGTGCGGCGCAGTAACGTTTTGCTGCCCGGCGGCGGGCGCGCTTTCGTGAGCGGTTTCGGTACGAGCACCGGCGGTGCGGTCGAGTTCGCGCGCAACGCGCTCGCGTTCGCGCTCCAGCGCTTCGCGAGTCAGCACGCGGCCGATTTCGCGGAAGTTGGTCTGCTCCTTGGGAGACAGCCTGTAGCGGTTTTCGATTTCCGGGGCACGGACGCTTGCGGCGGGCTCAGGTTTGTCGGACTCAGAAGAATCCGCCTGCGGCGTTTCTTTCGCGGGCTGCTCGGGCGTCTGCACCCGTTCGTGCGCGATCGGAAATTCGTCGCTCGCCGAAGTTTCTTCCGCCGGTTCGGCGGCGGCAGTAGGCTTCGCCTTCGCAATAAATGGGATCGCATCGCGGAATACACCAAAGCCGCGATAGCCGAGGAAATTGCGCTCGCGGTCGAACACCGGCAACGCTGCGAGATCGACCGGGCGGGCCGTTTCCGTTCCTGCAACAGGCCAGAGCACCGACACGCCGGACCAGGTATCGCGCCGCTTCACCGATACGAACAGCGCTTCGGTATTGGCAATGCCCGCGCGCGCGACGAGTGCGGACCAGTCTTCTCCGGTCTTTGCCGTGTGTGCCGCGCCGACGGCGTCCGCGAGATCCGGGGAAACGCTTGTGAATTTTCCATCCGCGTCGAGTTGCCAGACGAAACGGGAAGGCGAACGCTTGGATTGGACCGGAAACTGCACAGGCGGTTCCGCGGGGCTCCGCTTTGGGCTCTTGCCTTCAGCCTCGCTCCAGAACTTCTTCACTTCCTCTGCGCTGATTTCTTCGTTGCCCGATACGACGGCCAGAATTTCCTCGCTGCCGGGCTCCGGCTGCGTTTCTTCCTCGCCGCCAAGCTCAGCCCAGAACTCCTTGACCTCTTCGTCCGAGACCGCTTCGGGATCGGTCTCGCCGGCTTGCGTGCGGGCAGGCACTTCCCAGCCGGCATTGTCGTTCTTGGGCGGGCCGAGCGGGATGACCTTCGGCAGTTTGCTTTCCGGTTTTTCTTCCGTGCGCGGATCGAGGGGCTTCGCGGTCACCGCTTCCGGCTCGGATACGGGTGCTGCGGCCGGACGTTCCGGCTGCATGAAGGATGCGAACAACAGCGTGTTCGATCCGATCGCGAGTTTCTCGAGCAGGATTTTGAGCACGCCGAACGGAATCTCACCGAAGCCTTTCAGGTTGGCGTCGGAGAGCGCGGAAGCGGCGGTAGCGTGCAGATGCAGCAGCGTTCCGGCCGGGCCCATGATCGCGGTTGCCATGCGGTTCGCGGCAAGCGGATTGCCGGAGAGATCGAACAGCGCGAACGGAGCCCGCTCGCCGTCGATCAAGGCCGCGAGCGCCTTGCCGAGATTGCCGTCGGAGCGCTCGCGCGCAAGTCCGGTGAACAGAACGACGCTTTGCCCGTTCGAAAGCCCGATCCGCTCGCAGCGGAAGGTTTCGGTGTCCTTCGCAAGCGCGATCGCTTCGCGGCGGTAGTGTCCGTTAAGCGGGAGCGTTTCGGAAAACTCTTTTGCGGTGTCCGGCATTTCGCCGAAGATCGACGGCGCTTTCTCGATCAGTTCGGCGAGCGACGCCGTGCCATAGGCCGAGACTGCGGCGCGGTTCGCGAAGCGGAGCGTGCCGCTGCCGTCGAACACCAGCACGGGCGCGGAATCGAGGATCAGCGCAGCGAGCTTCGGCTCGGCAATGAGTTCGGCAAAGGCCGGAAACGAACGCATCCCAATCATCCAACGCGGGGTCCGGGCGGCTGTTTTGACCAAGTTTAGCGACCGGATTTACACTTTCTTCATAATTTGGGCGCCTCCGGAAAGCTATTACTCGCCTGCCGCACCACGAAACCTTTGTCCTGCAAGGTTAATCTGTCTCAGGCAGGGCCAAAATGGTTGAGCGCGGACGGCAGCCCGCGTAGCGTTGCGGGACGGGTGCGAGGTCAGGGAGAAGAACAATGTTCGGAAAAGTTCCGGGTTTGGAAATTCCGCCGGAGATGCGTGCCTTCGCCGAGAAGAGCGTTGAGCAGGCGAAGACTGCCTTCGACAATTACATGGACCAGGCGACCAAGGCGATGAGCGCCGCGGAAAGCCAGACGGATGCGGCGACCTCGGGCGCGCGCGATGTCGGCCGGCAGGCGCTTGGATTCGCTGAGGAAAACGTGGCTGCCGCGTTCGCCTTCGCCGAAAAGCTGGTGCGGGCCCGCGATCCGCAGGAAATCATGCAGCTTCAGACCGAGTTCGCGAAGCAGACCATGCAGAAGCTCTCCGAGCAGTCGAAGGCCATGGGCGAACAGGTGCAGGCGGCAGCCCGCGAGGCGACCAAGCCGAAGGCCTGAGTTCCTTTACCTTATTTAGTGCATCGCAATATTTATGTTGCGATGCAACAAAGGCCGTGGTACGGGGTTATCCAAGTCAGATAGAGCCGCGGGCAGAGGGTCCGCGGCACATCGCCCAGACAGGGAAACCCAGCCATGACCGAGATGCCCAAATTCGAAATGCCGAAAGTTGAAGTGCCGGAGATGGTCCGCGAGTTCGCCGAGAAGGGCGTGAAGCAGGCCAAGGAAGGCTACGACAAGATCAAGGCGGCCGCCGAAGAGACGACCGACCTGCTCGAGAACACCTATACCGCCGCCTCGAAGGGCGCGACCGAATTCAACATGAAGGCGCTCGACGCGCTGCGCGCCAACATCAACGCCTCGTTCGACTTCACGGCTGCGATCTTCGGCACGAAGACGCTCGCCGAAGCCGCCGAGATTTCGACCACGCATTTCCGCAAGCAGTTCGAAGCGCTGACCGAGCAGACCAAGGATCTCTCCTCGCTCGCTCAGAAGATCGCCGCCGAAACTTCGGAGCCGATCAAGACCGGCGTGTCGAAGACCTTCAAGTTCTCGGCCTGAAGCCGGAACTGACGCGAATACCGGGGCCCGGGCCGTAAAGCCCGGGCCTCGTTGTTTTTTTGAGCCTTTTTCACTAACTCTTGCATTGCACGGCGGTTTCTAAGACATTCCGCCCGCATCGGCGCCCCCAGGGGGCCCGGTAACCGTGCAGTTGTAGCTCAGTTGGTTAGAGCGCCGGATTGTGGATCCGGAGGTCGGTGGTTCGAGCCCACCCAACTGTACCATTCCGCGCTCCGTCTTATTCTCGGACCCTTAGTCAGGGCTTCCTTGCCTCCAGCACGGCGAACAGCGCGAGCAGGAGCA
Organism: uncultured Hyphomicrobiales bacterium; assembly: GCA_964521045.1. Lineage (GTDB taxonomy): Bacteria > Pseudomonadota > Alphaproteobacteria > Rhizobiales > Xanthobacteraceae. Next base: position 2,218 of record CAZFPR010000042.1, on the reverse strand, counting down.
CTTTCGAGGATTCCGCCATCACCGAGAACGCATGCAGCGGCGGCAGCGGTTGGCCCGCGATCACGAGCGCAGTCCGCGCACTGAGTTGCGGATAGATCCATAGTGCTTCGGTAGCAAGGATCGCCACGATCGCGATCAGCAGGAGCAGGCGAAGCCGCGTGAGCCCGGCGGCAAGAATGAACAGCGCGAGCACCGCCGCGAGCCCCCATTCGATGCGGGCGAGCATCGCGAACGTGTGCGCACCGACATCGAGCGCTACGGGCCGCGTCAGCGAAGGAGCCGAAAACTTGGCGATCGTCGCGATGAAGGAGACGCCGATCACGATACCGGCCCAGCACGCGCAATAGAGCGCGAGCACGGGCCGCCCGATTTTCAATGTCACGATGTTCCCCGTTCAGTGTCCGGTGGTTAGCGGCAGGAGATTAGCCGTATCGTCGCCCCGGTGAAACGCAATCGAAAGCCGGAAGCTGTGCGCGATCTTGGCCGCAAGCGCAGTGACCGCGGCCGCGTCCTCGCCGTTGAAAACCTGCTCCGCGGTCTGCCGGAACAAGGCTAACCACTGTTGGAAGTGTTTGTCGGCAAGCCCCGGAATCTGGAGGTGCGGACGGAGCGGCCGGCCTTCATAGCGCCGCGTCTTCAAAAGCAGCGACGACCAGAACGCGCACATCTTGTCGAGATGCGCGGGCCAGCGTTCCGGCGCGACCTCGCGTGCGAAGATCGGCCCGATGACTTCGTCTTTCAGCACGGCATCATAGAAGCCGTGCACCAGCGCGCGGATGCTCTCTTCGTTGACGGAGTTAAGCTTCGCGCCGTCGAGCGGCGAGGGCTCGGCGCTGTGTACCGGAATGCTCAAAGCGGCGATCCTTTCTACGCTCTTCTGTAACGCAAAAAAGAGCGCGCCGATTGCGATAGGTCAAGGAAAGCGCAGTGCGCGCAATGCCGCTGCGGCTACGTCAGGACCGGGCTGCAACCTCGACGACGACGCTGCCGCGCTTGCGTCCGCGATCGACATAGTCGTGCGCCTCGCGCATCGCTTGGAACGGAAAACTGCGATCGATGACGGGTTTGAAGATGCCGGCTTCGGCCCACTCGCCGATCTGCTGCACAAGAGTAGAGGATTCTTCGGCGGGTCCGGCGACGATGCGTTTGCCGTAGACCACCTTCGACCAGAGCATGGCAAACATGTCCGGCAGGCCCGCCGCGATTCCGAGAAAGCGTCCACCCGGCTTCAGTACGTGCCTGCAATCGGAAAAGGTGTGCTCGCCCGTGCACTCGGCGATCACGTGATAGCTTTCGCGTTCAGATTTGAAGTCTTCATTCCGGTAGTCGATGACGCGCGAAGCACCAAGCGATCGTACAAGATCGGCGTTGGGTCCGCTGGTGACGCAGGTTATTTCCGCGCCGATGTGCTTCGCGATTTGCACGATTGCGGACCCGACCGCACCGGACGCGCCGATCACCAGAAGTTTTTCTCCGCGGGCGAGATTTGCCTTGCGGATGAAATGAAGCGCGGTACTGCCGCCGAAAGAGATCGATGCGGCTTCTGCGAACGAAAGCGTCTTCGGCTTCAGGAAAACCCGTTCGTTCTCCTTCAGGATGCGATATTCGGCGTGGCAACCCATCTTCACACCGGGAAAAGCGAACACTTCGTCGCCGGGCCGGAATTTGGTCACCGTCTCGCCGATCGCTTCCACGATGCCGGCAAGCTCGGTGCCGAGAACGGGTTGCCGTGGCCCTGACCATCCGAGCGCAAGCCGGACAAGCAGACGCATGCCTTTGGGCACGCGCGCCGCTCGTACGCGAACGTCGCCGGAGTTCACCGTCGTTGCGAGAATCCTGACGAGAATCTCGCCGGCCTGCGGGTTGGGCTTTTGCACCTCTCGCAGGGCGAGAACTTCCGGCGGCCCGTAGGCCGCGCAGAACCAGGCTTTCATCGTGGCGGTTCGCTTCAGGATTTCTTCCGGTAGACCGCGAGCGTCTTGAATTGCTCGGTCTTGTCGAAGCCCGCGTCCTTCGCCCATTGCTCGACGATAGGCTGCGCGCGGTCCCAGGCCATGGATCCCGTGTAGAAGATCATGTGTCCGCCGGGGTTCAACTTTGCCGTGAAGAGATCGACGAGCTGGCGGTCGGTCAGCGCACCGTAGGCGTCCATGGCAGGCGTGCGGAACTCGCACAGGTGCACGAGCGCCACGACATCGAAGTTCGGCAAGAGCCTCGG
>CAZFPR010000041.1:18451-21967 GCA_964521045.1 uncultured Hyphomicrobiales bacterium | reverse complement strand
TCGAAACCCGCCGGAATCAGGGCATTCAGGCGCTTAAGCGCCCCGCCCGTAAGCTGCATCGTGGGCTTACCCGAAGGCAGGTTCACGACGCCGAGATCGCGGAAGAACACCCCTGCCCTGAAGCCCGTACCCAGCGCCTTCGCGCAGGCTTCCTTCGCGGCGAAACGCTTCGCATAGGATTCGACGCTGCGCTTGCGCCGCTCAGAGCGCTCGCGTTCCCGCTTCGTAAAGATACGGTCCAAAAAGCGGTCGCCGAAGCGCGCGATCGATTTCTCGATCCGCCGCACATCGCAAAGATCGGAGCCCATGCCGATAATCATGCGCCCGATCCGATCAGCGCCCGTCCGCGTGCCATCGCCGCAAGCATGTTCTTCACCACCGCATCGAGTCCCGCGAAAACGGCCTAGCCGACCATGTAGTAGCCGATGTTCAGTTCCGCGATTTCCGGAAGGGTCGAAATCAGTTCCGCCGTTCCGAAATCGAGGCCGTGACCCGCATGCACTTCGAGACCGAGCGAATGTGCGAGCCGCGCTCCTTCGGCGATTTTCTGAAACTCGCCGTGCGCTTCCTGCTCGTTTCCATGCGCGGCCGCTTCGCACCAGGTCCCGGTGTGCAACTCGACGACGGCAGCACCCGCCTTCTTCGAAGCTTCGATCTGCGCGGCATCCGGCGCGACAAAAAGCGAAACGCGGCTGTGCGCGGACAGAAGCTTGACCGCATCGCGAAGCGCGGCACCGCCTGCGATGACATCGAGCCCGCCTTCGGTGGTGCGCTCGGCGCGCTTCTCGGGAACGAGGCAGACGGCGTGCGGTTTCACGCGCCGTGCAATTCCAATCATCTCCTGCGTCGCCGCCATTTCGAGATTGAGCGGCGCGGAAATTTCCTTCATCCGCTCGACGTCGCTGTCCACGATATGGCGGCGGTCTTCGCGAAGATGCATGGTGATGCCATGCGCGCCCGCGGCGATGGCAGCACGCGCCGCGCGCAACGGATCGGGGTGAAAGCCACCGCGCGCATTGCGGATGGTGGCGACGTGATCCACGTTCACGCCGAGACGGATCGGAAATTTCTCAGCCATTCACGCGCTCCGCCGCCGCGACGACCTTCTTCGCGCGCAACTGCGTCAGAATGGCGTTCAGGTGCTTCAGGTCGAACACTTCTACATCGATGATCATGCGGTGGAAGTCGGCGGTTTTCCCGCCCATGCGGATGTTGTCAATGTTGCCGCCATGCTCGCCGATCACAGCGGCAACCTGCGCGAGCGAGCCGGGCTCGTTCTTCGCATTCACCGCGATCTGTGAAGGAAAGCGCTGCGGCTCGGTATCTTCCATGTCCCAGCGCACGTCGAGCCAGCGCTCCGGCTGGTCGTCATATTCTTTCAGCGACGGCGAATGGATCGGAAAGATCGTGATCCCCTCGCCCGGCGTGAGAATGCCGACGATGCGGTCTCCGGGCACCGCGCCGCCGTTCGGCGCGAAGCGCACCGGCAACTCGCCATTGATGCCGCGGATCGGGATCGCCGAAGATTTTTCCTCTTTCCCTTTTTCCGGAATGCGGAATTTCAGCGAGCTTGCGCGCCGCAAGCCGAACCAGCCGCCTTCGCTTTTCGGAGTCTTCGCTCCGGTCACGCGCTCGCCGCGCCAGTCCGGATCGACTGCGCGCAACACATCGTCCGGCTTGATTTCGCCGCGGCCGACCGAGGAGAACAGGTCTTCCGTGGTGTGGCGCGCGAGCCTCGGCAGCGCCGCCTGAAGCTTCTCTTCGGAAATGGGCAGCGAAGCCTTCGCGAATGCGCGTTCCACCATCCTGCGGCCGAGGCCGGTGTATTGCGCGCGTACGGCCGTGCGGGTCGCGCGGCGGATTGCAGCCCGCGCCTTGCCGGTAATGACGATCGCGTCCCACGCCGCCGGCGGCGCCTTCGCATCGCCGCGGATGATCTCGACTTCGTCGCCGGTCTGTAGTTCGGATACCAGCGGCGCCACCTGCCCGTTGATCTTGCAGCCGACCGCGCTGTTGCCGACGTCGGTATGCACCGCATAGGCGAAGTCGATCGGCGTCGCCTTACGCGGCAGCGCGATCAGACGGCCGTTCGGCGTGAAACAGAACACCTGATCGTGAAACAGTTCGAGCTTGGTGTGCTCGAGGAATTCTTCCGGGCTCGAACCTTCCGCCAGCATTTCGATCGTGCGCCGCAGCCAGGCATAAGCGTTGGAGTCGTGCGGCAGGATTTCTCCGTCCTGCTTGTCGCCGTCCTTGTAGAGCGCGTGCGCCGCGATGCCGTATTCCGCGACCTGATCCATCTCGTTGGTGCGGATTTGCAGTTCCACGCGCTGGCGGCCGGGACCGACCACCGTCGTATGCAGCGAGCGGTAGTCGTTCTGCTTCGGCGTCGAGATGTAGTCCTTGAAGCGGCCCGGCACGAAGGGCCATTTCGTGTGCACGATGCCGACGGCCTTGTAGCAGTCGGTCACGGTATCGACGACGACGCGAAAGCCGTAGAGGTCGGAAAGCTGCTCGAAGCCGACCGCCTTGCGCTCCATCTTCTTCCAGATCGAGTATGGCCGCTTCTCGCGTCCGCGCACCTTGGCGCGCGTTCCCGCACGCGCGAGTTCGGCGGTCAGTTCTTCTTCAATGCCTTTGATGAGACCGGCGTTGCGCTCGCGCAGCGCGAGCAGCCTGCTTTCGATGGAGCGGCAGACGTCCGGCTGCAACTGGCGGAACGAAAGATCCTCCAGTTCCTCGCGCATGTCCTGCATGCCGATGCGGCCCGCGAGCGGCGCGTAGATGTCGAGCGTTTCCTCGGCGATGCGCCCGCGCTTCTCCTCCGGCACGAACTTCAGCGTCCGCATGTTGTGGAGCCGGTCGGCGAGCTTCACGAGCAGCACCCGCACGTCGTCGGCAATCGCAAGCAGAAGCTTGCGCAGGTTCTCCGCCTGCGCGGCCTGTTTCGACACGAGGTCGAGCTTCTTGATCTTGGTCAAGCCTTCGACCAGCGTTGCGATGTCCTTGCCGAATTTCTTGCCGATCTCGGCCCGGGTCGCCTTGGTGTCCTCGATGGTGTCGTGCAGGAGCGCCGCCACGATGGTGGCGTCGTCGAGCTTCAGGTCGGTGAGGATCGCTGCAACTTCGAGCGGATGCGAGAAATAGGGATCGCCGGACGCGCGCGTCTGCGAGCCATGCGCCTTCATGGCGTAGACGTAGGCGCTGTCGAGCAGCCCCTCGTCGGTCGCAGGGTTGTAGCGACGAACCCGGTCCACGAGTTCGTATTGGCGCATCATGCCTTCGGCTCCTGTCCCTGGAATCTAGGGACTGGCCGGCAAATTAGCATTGCGGGAGGCGCCCGGCGACTGCACCGGACGAAATAGCTAACGCAGCTAAGTGCTTAGCCTTCGTCTTCTTCGGTCTGTTCCGGCGGGACCAGGCCCTGGAGACCCGCGAGCAGTTCTTCCTCGCTCATGCGGTCCATGACCACGTTGTCGTCGGAGCCACCGGCGCCCGGGATCATCGGCACGGCCT
>CAZFPR010000041.1:18203-18441 GCA_964521045.1 uncultured Hyphomicrobiales bacterium | reverse complement strand
TACTTCTGGAGCGAGTGGATCAGGTCTTCCTTGAGATCGCCCGGAGAAACGGTCTCTTCCGCCACTTCCCGGAGGGCCACGACGGGGTTCTTGTCGTTGTCGCGGTCGACGGTGATGGACGAGCCCGAGGAAATCATCCGGGCGCGGTGGCTGGCGAGCAGGACGAGATCGAAGCGGTTTTCAACCTTGTCGATGCAGTCCTCGAAGACAGCCAGCAGCGCAGCGCCGTCCAGCGCGG
>CAZFPR010000041.1:912-18193 GCA_964521045.1 uncultured Hyphomicrobiales bacterium | reverse complement strand
CCAATCGGGCTTTGTGCGGAATCGGGTCCCTATAGCCCGGGTTATGCGCTGGACGCAAGCCGCCATCCGCAGCGCGTCAAAACGCCCGCAGGTACCGCTTTCCTATTGCCGCATTATCCTGCTACCGGAATGGAAACCGGTTGTTATCCCGACCGATTGTCCGATCCACCTTTTGGAGGCCGCTGGCCCCGACGCTGGGCCAAAGTCCAAGGAAATTTGACAATGCAGCATACTGCCGAAAAGACCGCTCTGTTCATCGATGGCGCCAATCTCTACGCCACCACCAAGAGCCTCGGCTTCGACATCGACTACAAGCTTCTGCTCAAGGAATTTCAAAGCCGCGGCAATCTCTTACGCGCCTTCTATTACACGGCCCTGATCGAGGATCAGGAATATTCCTCGATCCGCCCGCTCCTCGATTGGCTCGACTACAACGGATACACCGTGGTTACGAAGCCCGCGAAGGAGTTCACCGACGCGATGGGCCGCCGGAAGGTCAAGGGCAACATGGACCTCGAACTCGCGGTCAATGTCATGGAGCTCGCCGACCACCTCGACCATGTCGTGCTGTTCTCCGGCGACGGCGATTTCCGCCCGCTCGTGGAATCCGTGCAGCGCAAGGGCGTCCGGGTGACCGTGATCTCCACGATCTCGACCCAGCCGCCCATGATCGCCGATGAGCTTCGCCGTCAGGCCGACGTATTCATCGACCTTCAGGAGCTTGCCGGGAAGATCGGACGCGAACCCGCCGACCGTTCCGCCCGCATGCAGAACGCGCCGAACTTCCTGCAACGCTCGCCGAGCGGCGAGACCCAGGGCGCTTGAGCGAAGCGGCTGCCGAACTCGCCGAGCCGGGCCGCGATTGTCCGCTCTGCCCGCGGCTTGCGGGATTTCGTAAAGCGAACCGGAAGCAGTTTCCCGGCTATTTCAACGCGCCCGTACCTTCGTTCGGGCCTGCGAGCGCGCGGCTCCTGATCGTGGGCTTGGCTCCGGGACTGCACGGCGCGAACCAGACCGGCCGTCCCTTCACCGGCGACTACGCGGGCGACCTGCTTTACGCGACGCTCAAGGAATTCGGCTTCGCCAAGGGCAACTATCAGCAACGCGCCGACGACACGCTCGAGCTGATCGACACCCGCATTACAAACTCCGTCCGTTGTGTGCCGCCGGAGAACAAGCCGACCGGCGACGAAATCAAGACCTGCCGCGTGTTCCTGACCAGCGCCTTCAACGAAATGCCGAACCTCAAGCGCATCGTCGCGCTCGGCAAGATCGCGCATGATTCAGTCGTGGTCGCACTCGGCGCGAAGATGTCACGGCACAAATTCGGCCACGGCATGATCCACGATTTCGAGAACGTGCGGCTGTTCGATAGCTATCACTGCTCGCGCTACAACACGAACACCGGCGTGCTCACGACCGATATGTTCCGCGAAGTGTTCTCGAACCTGCGTGCGAGCTTCGGGGCGATTGCTTAGCCGGAACGTCTAGCCCTTATCCCGCATCACGCGCCCGCGCTCGCGCTGCCAGTCGCGCTTCTTGTCGGTTTCGCGCTTGTCGTGCAGCTTCTTGCCCTTGGCGAGCGCGATCTCGACCTTCGCTCGGCCGCGCGGGTTGAAATAGATCTTCAGGGGCACGATGGTCATGCCCTCCTTCTCCACCGCGCCGATCAGCTTGTTGATCTGCCGCTTGTGCAGAAGCAGTTTCCGCGGCCGCTTCGGCGCATGATTGTTTCGGTTCGCCTGTAGGTATTCGGGAATGTTCGAATTCACGAGCCAGATCTCGCCGTCCTTGGCGTCGGCGTAGGACTCCGCAATCGTCGCCTTGCCGTTGCGGAGCGATTTGATCTCCGTTCCGGTCAGCGCGATGCCGGCCTCGAACGCTTCCCCGATCGCGTAGTTGAAGCGGGCTTTGCGGTTGTCGGCGGCGATTTTGAGTTTCGGCTCGGCCTTCTTGGCCATAGCTGACCTAGTTCAGCAATCCGGCGTGCACCATGGCGGCGCGGATCGCTTCCTTGGTTTTGGCGCTGGCCGGAACGAGCGGCGAGCGGACGACTTCGCCGCAGCGGCCGAGCAGCGAGAGCCCCGCCTTCGCGCCTGCCACACCCGGCTCGAAGAAGATCGCGTCATGCAGCGGGATCAGGCGATCCTGCACCTTCAGGCCCTTCGCATAGTCTCCCGACAGCGAAGCGTTCTGCAATTCCGCGCAGAGCTTCGGCGCGACGTTCGAGGTCACCGAAATGCAGCCGTGACCGCCGGCTGCATTATAGGCAAGCGCGGTCATGTCCTCGCCCGAGAGCTGGATGAAATCTTCGCCCAGTGCATGCCGCTGCTGCGACACCCGGCCGATATTGGCGGTCGCGTCCTTCACGCCCGCGATGTTCTTCAGTTCGTATAGCCGCTTCATCGTGTCGACCGACATATCGACGACCGAACGCGGCGGAATATTATAAATGATGATGGGGATGCCGATGGCGTCGTTCACCGCCTTGAAGTGAACGTACATGCCTTCCTGCGTGGGCTTGTTGTAGTAGGGCGTCACCACGAGCACGGCGTCCGCACCCGCCTTTTCGGCGTGCTTCGCGAGCGAGACCGCCTCGATCGTGTTGTTCGAGCCCGCACCCGCGATCACCGGCACCCGGCCCTTGGCCTGATCTATGCACCATTCGACGACCTTGTGATGCTCGTCATGGGAAAGCGTCGGGCTCTCCCCGGTCGTGCCGACCGGTACGAGTCCCTGGGTGCCTTCCGCAATCTGCCACTCCACGAGATCGCGGAACGCTTTCTCGTCGAGCCCGCCATTCTTGAACGGCGTGACGAGAGCGGTGAACGATCCCCGGAACTTCACGGCAGATACTCCTGTTTGGCCCGGACGGGCGAAGGCGCCTGAAATAGCGCGGAAAACGGTCGGGCGAAAGCCGAACAGGCCTTTTTCGGCTGCCCAGACACCGCCATATCGCTACAGTAACCACCGACTCATACAAACCAGTCCATTTCGGGGGTTCCGGAGCAGAGGGAGACGGGATGCGACCGCCACTCGGCCGCGCCATTGCCGCGACATTGCTAGCCGTTGCCTTGTTTGTGCCCGCCGCGCGGGCGCAACAGCAGGGCGATGCCGCAACGGTGAAGAAGGCACTCGCCTTTCTCAAGGACGGCAATTCCAACCAGGCCTTTGCGCTCGCCGGCAGCATGAGCGATCCGGCGGCGCGCGACCTCGTGACCTGGCTCGCGATCCGCCTGACGGCGAAGGATGTCGGCTTCGATCGGGCGCGCGATTTCATCGGCAGGAACCCGAACTGGCCGAGCATGGCGCTGATCCGCCGCCGCGCAGAGGGGCTGCTGCTCTCGGAAAAGCGCGACCCGAAGGAAGTGCTGGCCTATTTCGGCGCGTCCCAGCCGGTTTCCGGTGAGGGCATGGTGGCCCTTGCCCGCGCGCTGATCGCCTCAGGCAATCAGGCCCACGGCCTGCCCTGGCTCCGCCGCGCCTGGCGCGAGGAAGAACTCTCGATGACGCTCGAGCAGGAAATCGTCGGCCAGCATGGCAGCCTGCTCACCAGCGCGGATCACAAGGCGCGCGCCGACCGGCTGTTCTATCTCGAGAAGTTCGAGGCTGCGCAACGCAGCGCCGATCGCGCGGGAAGAGACGTGGCCGCGCTCAGCCGCGCACGGAACGCGGCGATGCAGCGCGCAGGCAATGCCAATGCGCTGCTCAATTCCGTTCCGTCATCTTTGCAGAAGGACGCGAGCTATCTCTATGCCCGCGCCTACCTGAAGCGCCGCGCCGACGATCCGAAGGGTGCCGCCGAGTTGCTGCTGCAAGCGCCTCGCATTGCCCCCAACACGCCGGATGCCGACGACTGGTGGCGCGAGCGCCGCTTCGTGATCCGCAATCTCCTCGACGCGAAGCAGCATCAGCTCGCCTATCGCGTGGCTGCCGCGGCCGTGCTGCCGGAAAACGACATCCTCAAAGCCGACATCCACTTCACCGCAGGCTGGATCGCGCTTCGCTATCTGAACGATCCGGCAGCGGCGAAGAAACATTTCGTGCAGGACGTCGGCACGCCGCAGCCGTTTTACATCGCTCGCTCGCTCTACTGGCAGGGCCGCGCCGCCGAGGCGATGAAGGACCCGATCGGAGCGAAGGCCGCCTACTCGCTCGCCGCGCGCCATCACCTCGTCTTCTACGGTCAACTCGCGCGGGCGAAGCTGAACCTTCACGAGATGCCGTTCCGGCCGATGCCGCAGGTATCCGACGCCGAGCGCAAGGCGTTCAACGCCAATCCCGTGGCCCGCGCCCTGAAGCTGCTCTACGAGGCCGATGCCGACGAATTCGTGATTCCGGTCCATATGGACATGATCGACAAATCGCCGACCGCGGCGACGGCGGTGCTGCTCGCGGAGATCGCAACCGCACACAAGGACACGCGCGCGAAGGTCATCATCGGCAAGCAGGGTCTGGATCGCGGTCTTCCGGTCGATGCGATTGCATTCCCGACCACCGGCATTCCGAAATACGACCATAAGGGCCCGCCGATCGAGGCCGCGCTCGTCTATTCGATCTCGCGTCAGGAAAGCGAATTCCAGCCGTATGTCGTCTCGCCTGCCCGCGCCTACGGGCTGATGCAGGTCATTCGTCCGACCGGCGCCGCGATTGCGCGCCGCATCGGCATCGGCTTCGACTTCAACAAACTGCAACGCGACCCCGTGTACAACGTGACGCTCGGCGCCGCCGAACTCGGGCATCTGATCCAGACCTTCAACGGCTCCTACGTGCTCACCTTCATCGGCTACAACGCCGGCCCCGGCCGCGCACGGCAGTGGATGGATGCGCGCGGCGATCCGCGCGGCGGCAAGACCGACGCAATCGTGGACTGGATCGAGCGCATTCCGATCACCGAGACGCGCCTCTACATTCTGCGTGTGCTCGAAAACCTTCAGGTCTATCGCGCGCTGATCCACAACAAGCGGACGATCGACATCGAAGTCGATCTCGCGCGCGGCAACGGCGCGGGTTGAATTCACTATCCCTCCCCTTTTAGGGGAGGGTGGTTTCGCGCAGAATGCGCGAAACCGGGTGGGGTTCTGGCCCTTCGATCGACCATGGCAAACGCTCTAGCAAGAGCACTGCGAAAACGGCTGACGCCGCAAGAAGTGAAACTATGGGTACGCCTGCGTGAATTACGTGCCCTGAACAATCTCCACTTTCGCCGTCAGGCACCTATCGACAATTTCATTGTCGATTTCTTGTGCTTGCGTAGCGGCATCGTGATTGAGATTGATGGTGGCCAGCACGGCACTGTCCCAACAGTCGTCAGCGATCGTCAGCGCGACCATAAACTGGCAGAAAAAGGATTCCGCGTGCTTCGCTTCTGGAACTCTGAAGTCGATTCCAATATCGACGGCGTCGTTGAAAGTATCATTGCCGCCTGCAACCCCACCCCGGCTCGCTCCGCTCGCCGACCCCCCCTTTAGGGGAGGGATTATAATGAACAATATCAACGACTTATACCTATCCGCGCCGGACGGCCTGAAGCTGCACGCGCTCGAGGCCGGGACGCGGGACGATGCGCGGCTGCCGGTCGTCTGCCTGCCGGGCCTCGCGCGCACGAACGAGGACTTCCGCGAGCTGATCGAGGCGCTCGCATTCGACGCGCATCGTCCGCGCTACGTGATCGCGCTCTCCTCGCGCGGGCGCGGGCTTTCCGGCCGCGATCCGAACCCGGGAAATTATTCGGTGCCGGTCGAGTTGAACGATCTGCTTGCGGTCCTCGATCAGACCAATATCTCGCGCGCAATTTTCGTCGGCACGTCGCGCGGCGGAATTCTCACCATGGCGATGACCGCCGCGCGTCCGCAGGCGATCGCGGGCGCGGTGCTGAACGACATCGGGCCCGTGCTCGAGATGCCGGGCATCGTACGGATCCAGTCCTATGTCGGCAAACTGCCGAAGCCGAAGGACTGGAGCGACGCCGTGCGGATTCAGAAGTCGGTCATGGCGCACGAGTTCCCCGGTTTCTCGGAAGCCGACTGGGCGCGCTACGCGCGGCTCACCTGGCGCGAGACGGCGGAAGGGATCTCGGCCCGTACCGATCCCGCGATCTCGGTGAACCTCGGCGAGATCGATCCTGCTGTGCCCGCACCCGCGATGTGGCCGCTGTTCGAGGGCCTGAAAAAGGCTCCCCTCCTCGTCCTGCGCGGCGAGCATTCGGACCTGCTCTCCCGCAATACGGTTGCGGACATGAAATCGCGCCACCCGGATATGGCTGCGCTCGAAGTCGCGGGCGTCGGTCACCCGCCGGTGTTCTGGGATGAGACCACGATCGCCCCGGTGCGCGAACTCGCGAGGCGGTGTGACGCAAAAGGAAGCGAAATGGTGTGAAGTTACTCCCTCCCCTTTAGGGGAGGGCAGCTTCGCGCGACTGCGCGAAGCGGGTGGGGTCTGGATAGACTTTTCAGACAATGGCCAACGCAGTCGCTCGAGAACTTCGAAAGCGTCTGACTTCGCAGGAGGTCAAGCTATGGGTTCGTTTGCGCATGCTTCGCTCGCAACGAAATCTGCATTTCCGCCGTCAAGCGCCGATCGGAAACTACATTGTCGATTTCGCGTGTCTACGCGAGTGGATCATCATCGAAGTTGATGGCGGCCAACATGGAGAAGATTCCAGCGCCTTGGCAGACCTGCAACGTGACCGGATTCTTGCCGAAAAAGGCTTCCGCGTTCTCCGGTTCTGGAACTCAGAAATAGACACCAACATGGATGGGGTTTTGGAGACGATACTCTCAGCCTGCCACCCCACCCCGGCTCGCCTTGCTCGCCGACCCTCCCCTAAAGGGGAGGGATAAGTTCGCAAAAAAGCAAAAGCCCCGGTGGTTTCCCACCGGGGCCTTCACCAATCAGACTTGCGTCAGATTAGAACGTACGGGTCACGCGGAACCACGTCGCGAGCTTGTCGGTCTCGGTGTTGTTCACATCCGTTTCCGTGTAGAGCACGTCGAGGGCCAGCGTGAGGTCCTTAACCGGGCTCCACTTCAGGCTGTGGCCGTACTGCACGATCTGCAGACCGCCGAAGCCGCCAGCGGCCGTGACGTTGTAGGCTTCGTTGTAGCCAACGTGGAAGTTCGAGTTCACGGTCGGGGTCCAGTTATGCTTGAACTGAACCATGACCGACGAAGCGTCCGTGCCTGTGTTCATGCCGGTCGCGTTGACCCAATCGGTGACGGTCGCAGTGCCAACGCCGGCAACGGTGCCGAAGCCGACGCCGATGCCGCCGATGCCGCCGTACGGCGAGCCCGACAGACCGGTGTACTCGGTCGCGCCTTCCGAAGTCACAGCAACGAACTTGATGGTGTCGCCAGCGCCCAGCATCGGGAGCTTGATTTCGACACCAGCGCCAACTGCCCAACCCCAATCGGTGTGGTTAGCCGGAGCGCCGTTGATCTGGAAGCGACCTTCCTGAGCCGCGGCCATAACCTGAGCCGAACCCCAAGCCTGGTCGAGGCGGATGTTGCCGACGATGCTCGGCGACTGATGCTGCACGGTCGCCGGAGCGCCGATGCGGCTGGTCGAGTTGTCTTCGAGCGAGATCGACGCCGAGAGACCGTTGCCGAGGTTCGCGGTGTAAGCGAACACGTTGGTCCAGTTCCACGGATTCGACGAGACCGACAGCGTCAGGTAGTTGGCGCCGAAGTCGAAGAACGAGTTCGCGGTACCAGCGGTGAAGCCGGCGAACTGGATGAACGCATACTGGTGGAAGCCACCGTTCGTGATCGCGTTCGTAGCAGCGGTGTTGCGCTGTTCGAAGCCACCGAAGATGAACGAGCGGAGAACGCCGTAGGGCGTCGCCGTGCGAGCATCGACGGAGAGGTAACCACGCGAACGCCACTGGAGCGAGACGTCGTCACGGCTCCAGGTGCCGCCGTAGGTAAGAGTCGTAATAGCGCCGGATGCATAGTAGCCCGCTTCCGCGAACACCAAACCACCGACCTTCAAGCAGATATCCGTACCCGGGATGTAGTAGAAACCCGGACCGTACTGCGGGCAGATCTTCACGTAACCGGCCGCCTTGGCCTTTACGGGAAGGTCAGCTGCCTGCGCCCCAGCCGAAGCCGCAAAAGCGACTGCGGTGCCGAGGATGAGGCTTTTCACCATCTTCATCGTGACCTCCAAAGAGTCATTCTCTCTCAAAATTGCCTGAGGAGCGGGTCTTACTCCGGAGGGCTGACGCCCCTTGGAAAAGTGCCCAAAATCCCCGCGAAACCACCCGGAACCGACTTTGCGACCGCCTCGAACTTCTTAGGTTCGTACTAGAAACTGGCAATCGGCCGTCAAAACCGGACGGGTGCGACGCAAGGTTCCCCCCACTTGGGTCTCCCCCTTCTGTCGCTGGATCACCCTAGCGATTGGCCCTTTGCATTCAATTGGAATGACGCTTTTGGGGGCACCCGGAACTCGCTTTCCGCCATTGTGTTGCACAAACGCAACGGTCACGATTCTGGAACTGTAATGATTTCAATGACTTAACAGTAGGACTCGATCCGTTCCCAAAGGGCCTGTTACCGCCCGGTCATTGTATGCAATTCGCGATACGGGGCCTTTTTCAACGGATCGCCCCCCGCGATTCTCAGGCCGTCGCCCGCCGGCCTACATCCGCGAAGGCCTTCACGCCCTCGCCGTCGGCCTTGGCCACTTCGAGCAAAGCCTCGACCGCAGAGTCGAGCTCCGCCGCTCTGGCGTTCAGACCGGAGGCGAGTTCGAGCGCGGTTCGCGCTTCCGCCTCGGTCTGCGCGATGGAGCCTGCGACCGTCTGCATGGCCTTCGCGACCGAATTCGCGTCTTCCGACGTGCGGCTGGAATTCTCGGCGATGCTCGTCGTTGCGTCGGCCTGCTGACCCACCGAACCCGAGAGAGCCTCAACGGTTGCCGCGATCTGGCCGATGCTCTCGCCGCAGGCCGCGATCTGCTCGACGGAGAGCTTGGTCGCTTCCTGGATCTTCGCGATCTGGCCGCGGATTTCTTCGGTCGCCTTGGAAGTCTGTGTGGCCAGTGCCTTCACCTCATGCGCGACGACCGCGAAGCCGCGCCCGGCCTCGCCCGCGCGGGCCGCCTCGATCGCGGCGTTCAGCGCGAGCAGATTGGTCTGCGAGGCGATCTGCGAGATCAGCCCGACCACCGAGCCGACCTTGCCGACCGAGTCGGAAAGCGAACCCACGATGCCGTTCGCCTTGTTCGCGAGTTCGACCGCTTCGAGCGCCATGCTGGCACCGCGCGAGGACTGCGCGCGAATTTCGCCGATCGAACTGGACAGTTCTTCCGCGGCACTGGCCATGCCGTCGGTGTTCCTCGCGCTGCTCTCGGCGATTCCGGCGGCGACATTGGCGTGGTGGTTCGAGTTCTGTGCCAGCGAAGAAAGCCGCTGCGAGGATGCGCCGAACTCGTTGACCGCGCCCGCGATCGCCGTGCGCACCTCGTTCATGATCGTGCCGAAACGGCCGATCGCGCCCTGCAACCGGTCGCCGCGTTCCTTGCTCTCGTTCACCGCAAGTTCGTTGTGGCAGAAGATCGCGTTCGCGTTGTCGAGCAGGGAAAGCCGGGTCATGACGTCGCCGAACGCCGCCACCTTCGCGCCGGAATAGAAGTACTTTTCCCGGCCACGTAGAAAAACGCACTCATCAGCGCGCGGATGATGGTCGCGCGGGCGCGCATGTCGAGACCGATTCCGATTTCGAACTTGGCGCGGTCATAGGCGTCGGCAACCCAGGATTCGTCGAACGGCCGCTTGCAGGACCGCTCCACCGCGTCGAGCGTGAAGCGCTTGATGTCCTCGCGGTTCTTGTTGAGCGTCTGGGCGTATAGCGGGGTGACCTTCTCGGCGTTGTCGATCATCAGGTCGATGGTCTTGCCGCCGACCGGCGCCATCAGGTCCCAGATCTGCGCCCGCAACGCGCGGTCGTGCTCGTTCTCCTCGGCAAAGCTGTAGAGCCCAAGCCGGACTTGGAATGCAGGAGGAATTCCAGCCACGCCGCGCCTCGATCAGAAATCGGGCGAACTGTGCACTCCTGCAATTGATAAATGCTTAAGCATCCGTATCCGCAGAGCGGAACTTAAAGCGCTTCGAGTTTCGCCAGGAAGGTTTCGTTGGGGTGCCCGTCCGGCAGCAGCCCGAACCTGTCCTGCAAAATCCGTATCTGGTCGCGCAGGTCGAAGTCGATCCGGCCTGCCACATTGCTGACTGGATAGCCCTTGGCCTGCATGAGCGTCTGCATGCGGATCCGCTTTTCGCGGTCGAGCGGGATCACTTCCGGCCATTTGCCGCGAAAGGGCGGCATGTCTCGCAGGCGGTCGGCGGTGCCGGCGACCGTGAGCGAGTAAGCGTCGGAAAGGTTGTAGCGCTTGATCGCGTCGTAGTTGCCGGTCACGACGAACCCCGGCCCGCTCGCGCTGCTCGGGAAGAACAGGATGCCATCCCCCTCCGCCGGAAACTTTCCGCCGTCCGCGCGGCGAACACCGCGCGCATGCCACTCCGCGAAGGTGCCGCGGCTGATGCGGTAGTCGAAGCCTTTGGGGATCACGACTTCGTAGCCCCAGGGCTGACCCGGCTGCCAGCCGTGCTGCCGCAGGTAATTTCCGATCGAGGCCAACACATCCGGGACGTCGCTCCAGATGTCGCGCCTGCCGTCGCCGGAAAAATCCACCGCGAACTTGAGGAAGCTCGACGGAATGAACTGCGGCTGGCCCATCGCTCCGGCCCAGGAACCGCGCATCTTTTCGCGCGTGATGTGTTCCGCTTCGAGCACTTCGAAGGCCGCCAGCAACTCGTTGCGGAAGAAGTCGCCGCGGTAGCGTGCATGCGCGAGCGTCGCGAGCGAGCGGATCACGTCCTTGCCGCCCGTGAACGCACCATAGCCGGTCTCGAGACCCCAGATCGCGACGATGATCTCTTTATCGACGCCGTACTTCCGCTCGACCGCGTCCAGCGTCTTTGCCCATTTCTCGGCGTGACGCTTGCCGGTGGCGATCAGGTTCGGGGTCAGGCGATTTCTTACATAGTCGCCGATGGGCCGCACATATTCCGGCTGGCTTTGCGTGAGGCGGAGCACTTCCGCATCCGGCGCAATGCCGCGGATCGCCCCGTCGAAGGTCTCACGCGACACCCCGCGCTTCTGGGCATCGGGCCAGAGTGCTGCGAGGAAGGCCCCGAAGTTCTGGGGCGCGGCGTTCTGTGCAAACGACGGCTGGAAGCTCGCGATTGCAACGGCGGCGAACAGAATGAGGCGTTTGCGCAACATCGCGCCTTGTATCGTGCCCCTGCCCGAACCGGAAGTGAGGGGGCGCGAGGTAACATTTTCCTCCCTGCGCTCACCATTCCCATCTCGCGAAACCACAGCAATCTGTTTCGTTGTTCTATCTATAAGGAATACTTCACCCGCCTTTCACCACGTAACGCTTATTGTCGAAGCAGAGTTTTGCAGGCGATTTTTGAAACATCCGTTCATCGAGGCCTTGAGCAAAGAAAGAATTATGTTTTTCAGCAGAAGCACACCCGAAAGAGCCGAACTCGAAGCCCTGGGGCGGTCCCACGCGGTGATTCATTTCACCTCTGACGGCACAATTCTGAAGGCAAACGAAAACTTTCTGAGCGCCGTCGGTTACACGCTCGATGAAATCGAGGGCCAGCACCATCGCATGTTCTGCGATCCCGCCTATGTGCAGAGCGCGGACTATCAGGACTTCTGGCGCAGGCTTGCGGCGGGTGAATTCTTCTCGGCGCAGTTCAGGCGCTTCGGCAAGGGCGGCAAGGAGATCTGGATCGAAGCAAGCTACGATCCCGTTCTCGATAGCTCGGGCAAAGTCACGGGCGTCGTGAAATACGCCACCGACATCACCGCGCAGAAACTGGCGGCTGCCGACGCGCGCGGACAGATCGACGCGATCGGCAAATCGCAGGCGGTGATCGAGTTCAATCTCGACGGCACGATCATCACCGCAAACCAGAACTTCCTCGGCGCGCTCGGGTATTCGCTCCCGGAGATCAAAGGCCAGCACCACCGCATGTTCGTCGATCCGTCGGAGGCGAACTCGGCTGAATACGCCGCATTCTGGCAGAAGCTCGCGCGCGGCGAATTCGATGCGCGCGTCTATCGGCGCATCGCGAAAGGTGGAAGGGAAATCTGGATTCAGGCCTCCTACAATCCCATTTTCGATGCGAATGACCGGCCCCTGAAGGTGGTGAAATATGCCACCGAAGTCACGCAGGTGATTCAAACGGGCCGCATCGCCGAGGAGACCGTCGCGAACACGCAAAGCGTGGTGGCGGCGGTGGAGGAAATGACGGCCTCGATCGGCGAAATCAGCCAGAACATGCAGCTATCGAAAGAAGCGGCGACGGGAATTCTCGATGACTCCTCCCATTCGAGCGCGGCAGCCGTGCAGCTCGGCGCCAGCATGAAGGTCATGGAGAATGTGGTTCAGCTCATCAACAACATCGCAAGGCAGGTCAACCTGCTGGCGTTGAACGCCACGATCGAAGCCGCCCGCGCCGGCGATGCCGGCAAAGGTTTTGCGGTGGTCGCGACGGAAGTGAAGAATCTCGCGAGCCAGACCACCAAGGCGACCGAAGACATCGCAAAGCAAATTCAGGAAGTGCAGAACGTTTCGGTCAAGGTGGAAGAGAGCATCAGGACGATCGCGCTCTCCGCAAACAATGTGAACCAGTACATCACCAGCGTCGCTTCTGCGATCGAGGAGCAAACCGCGGTAACCCGGGAGATTTCCGGCAACGCGCAGAAGATGGCGAACTCGGTCGAAGGCATCGCTCAGCGCATCAAGCAGTTGTCGGCTGCGTAGCGGCTTTGCCGCCGCGAAACATGGATCGCCGTAATTTCTCAGCGCTTATCCATCACTGATCGCTGCCGCATGCGCGAACAACCGACGAGTTTTGCCAAAAAGCTCGTCCGTATTTCAGAAGCGGTAGTAATGCGGATTGTTTAGCCATCGAGGAGATGCTTTTCGGCACCTGGGCAACATCCCGGAAAACGGGGGAGATCAAAAAAATGATTGCTATGATAGGCGCAGGTATTTTCGTCGCGACAGTACTGCTGTTTTGGCGGTCGTTGCCGCGCGGAGGAAAGGTGCATTTCCTGGTCGGGACGAAAGCCGAGTCTTATTTTGTTATGATTTTTGTTGTGGGCGCAGTGCTTGGCCTCATTCTTATGATTTATGGGGCCACCCAACATTTCTGATTGCGGTCATCTGGCGGAGACGGAGGGATTCGAACCCTCGATACGCCTTGAGAGCGTATAACGGTTTAGCAAACCGCCGCCTTCAGCCACTCGGCCACGTCTCCGTGTCCCGAGCTATGCCGGAGGGCTTCCTTCTTTGCAAGAAGCCGCCTGCCGGCGGTCCGGTCAACGCCGCAGCAGGTTTTCGAGCAGCGCCGTGCGGTAGTTCAGGCCGATGCGATAGACTTCGTATTTGCCGTGCTCGTCGAACTGCGTAAGCCCCGGGTGATCGGTCCTGCTGTCGTCGAAGGCGAAGCGCAGGTACTCGGCCTTGATAGTCCAGAGCGGCGAGAAGGCATATTCGGCGCCGATGCCGGCGGCCCAGCCGACGAACGGACGATTCGTTTCGAACTGGCCGCCGCGATAGGTCGGATCGAACTTCGCCCAGGCGACGCCGCCGGTTCCATACAAGAGGACGTTGCCGAGTGCGTAGCCCGCGCGCAGACGGGCGGTGCCGAACCGCTCCACCGTCACGCGGCAGCAGCCCGCCATGAAATTTCCGTTGAGATTCGCGAACGAAAAATCGCTCTCGATGCCGAGCACGAGGTTCGAAGCGAACTGAAAATTATAGCCGCCCTGCACGCCGCCGAAGCCGCCGCTCGCCGGATCGAACAGCACCGTGCCGCCCTGATAGACCATGCTCTGCACGCCCGTGGCGAAACCGCCGTGAACGCCGGCATAACCGCCGGTCCAGTCGAAAGACGCGGGCGCGCGCACAGGCGACGGCCGCTGTGGAAGCGCGCCGAGCTGATAGTTCAGGCCGAGACGAACGGTGCCGAACGAAACCTTCTGCTCGCCGCCCTCGCCCACGATGTCTTCGTTGTTTCTGCCGAAGTTCGCGTGAATGTATTCGGCCTTCGCCGACCAGCGCTGCGAGAGCGCATACTCGACACCGAAGCCACCCGACCAGCCGAGGAAGCTCTGCTTCGTGTTCATGGTGCCGGCTGAAGTGGTGATGTCGAGCGAGGTCACGCGGGCCCAGGCCAAACCGCCGCTTGCGAACAAAAGCCACGGCCCGTTTGCGTAGCCGAGGCGCGTGCGCGCGGTGCCGAAACGGTCGATGCCGGAAAAAACGCCAGCCGCATTCCCGATGCCGTCCGCACCGGAAAGACTGAGATCGACCTCGAAGCCGTAGAGCCAGTTGGCGGTAAGCGGCGCCCAGTACCCGGCCTGCAAGCCGCCGAACGTTCCTTCGGGTTCGGCCGTCGCGACATTCGTCACATGGTTCTTGCCGCGCAGGAAGCCGCCATGCGCTCCCACATACAAGCCGGACCAGCCGTCGGCGGAAACACGAACGGCGTCACGCGACTGCGCCGCAGACCCGAACCCGCACACCACCGACAGGACGAAAACGCCCCAGAACTTCTTCACTACCGCGAACCCTTTGCCAGCAACTTTTACCCTCGCTGCACCTCGAACGTCGAGTGGCGCGCGCCCCGGATAAACAAAAAACCCCGGCGAGAGCCGGGGTTTTCGTTCTCGAAATTTTGCGCGCTTACCAGCGGCCTCCGATGAAATCGAGGATGGAGGCGCGGTAGTTCAACCCGATCTTGATCGTGGAAGCGGTCAGACTCGCAGTATCGGGTCCGTCGGTGATGTCGCCGAAATCCGCGTAGATGTACTCGAGCTTCGCCGACCAGCGCGGTGCGATCATATATTCGATACCGGCGCCCGCGGCCCAGCCGAGGTGGAAGCGGTCGTTGACGGTGCCTGCGTTGTACGATGCATCGGCATGCGCCCAAGCCAGACCCGCGGTTCCGTAGACCATCACGCGGTCCATCGCGTAGCCGAGACGCGCGCGCACCGTGCCCATGGCATCGACGTCGACCGTGTTTCCGCCGGCAACGTCCTTGATCGAACCCCACGAGGAGTCGGATTCAACGCCGAGAACGAGATTGCGCGAAACCTGCCAGTTGTAGCCGGACTGGATGCCGCCGAAGCCGCCCGAAGGATCGAGCGCGGTCGCGGTGGCATCGAACGAGCCCCAGCCGTAGCCTGCGTGCACGCCGATATAAGGACCGGACCAGTTGCCCGCGAGCCGCACCGGCGCCTTCGTCGCGAACGGAGAAGACTGCACGACCGGCATGTCGGCGAAGCGATAGTTCAGGCCGAGACGAACCGTGCTCATGGTCAGGTCGGTGACCATGCCGCCGGCGTTCGTCGTCGTGGTGTCGAGATCCGCGTAGAGATATTCGACCTTGGCCGACCAGCGCTGGTTCAAGGCGTATTCGACGCCGCCGCCGATGACGTAGCCGACTTGCGGACGATCGAAGCGAAGTCCTGCGCCCGGCACCATGATGTTCGTGTCCGCCCAGGCGGCACCCGCGGTGCCGTAGAACAGCCACTGCCCCGTCGCGTAGCCGAGGCGCGTGCGCGCGGTGCCGAAACCGTTCACATCGAAGAAGCCGGTGTTCGCGCCGACGAGACGGCGGCCAGCGAGATCGCCGA
Source organism: uncultured Hyphomicrobiales bacterium (assembly GCA_964521045.1). Taxonomy (GTDB): domain Bacteria; phylum Pseudomonadota; class Alphaproteobacteria; order Rhizobiales; family Xanthobacteraceae. Next base: position 2,468 of record CAZFPR010000041.1, on the reverse strand, counting down.
TCGATGCATCGACTTCAAATCCAAGCACCCAGTTGGGCGCGATGCGGCGATTGAAACCGAACTGAACGCCGCCGAAGCCGCCATCGGGACGGAAGTCGGCCACGTTGCCTGCGATGTTGGTGTCGTTCGAAGTCCAGGAATAGCCGCCGTGGATGCCGACGTAGACGCCATCCCAATAAGAATAGACGGGTGCCGCTTTGAAAGACGGAGCCACCGGTCCCTTGATCGGCACATCCGCCGCCAATGCCGTGCCGCTGGCCGCTACCAGCGCCAGTCCGCCCAAAAGAAAATGCCGTGGCCCGATCATGAATCGCCCCGCCCCATTGATTGCCCGCATGGGGCCTGTTTCCGCGGTTCCGGTCAATAGAGCCGCCTCTGCTTTGTGCAAAACGGCCTTGGTGTTGCGCTGCCGCCACAAACGAAAAAGGGGCCGGCGCTTCTGACGTCGCCGGTCCCCTTCCACGAACAGCCCCCGCCCCTGAACCCCAACGGAAGGCCGCTATCTCGTATCGTTTAGTGAGAGGTCATCCACTCTCGCGCCGCGCGCTGGGCGACCGAAATCTCGTCCGCGTTCATTTCCGCCGCCAGTTCCTGCCGGCAGACCACCGCATCGCGGTTGCCGCGCGCCGCAGCGAGGTTGAACCACTTGTGGGCCGCGACCTTGTCCGCATCGACATCGCGGCCATACGCGTAGGCCAGACCCAGCTGGTAAAAAATGTCCCCGGCCATGTTGGCCTGACCGATTGCCGCCACCTCGAGTTCGAGAAGCCGCGCCATTTGTCCGTCTCCCGTCAGTTCGCGGCGTTTCCCCGCCGCTTTGTCCACGGACGTTCCCCCGTCCGTGATGCGTAAGATGCCCGGGAAATTTGAATCGCATCCTAAGCATCAGCCTGAATGAAAACTGAACGAAATCAGCAGCTTGCGGTCATTTCGAGATTCATTAAGCAAGCAAGCTCTTGAAAAACTTCAACAGGCCGCTTCGCGGAAAGCATTCGGAAACGCTGTCGATTGGGAGTCTGGTCACCATCCGACACGGAAGGTGATTCAAGAAATGCCGTGAGTTTTATGACAGCGCCTTACTCTGGCCCCATCGAACTCTATTTCTCCGTCACAAGAACTTCATCTCAGAACGGAAACACATCGCGATATGAAACTCGCCCGCACGATCATTTTGGCGGCAGCCTGCGCCGCCGCCGCTCCCGCCCTCGCGGACGCCACGAAAGTTGCCGGCACCTGGCAGAGCCAGAGCGGCATCACCCGCGTGAAGGTCATGCCCTGCGGCAGCGGCCTTTGCGGCCAAGTCGTTTGGCAGCAGAGCCCCTCGAAGGACGTCTACAATCCCGACCCGGCCAAGCGCGAGCGCCCGGTGGTCGGCTTGCAACTGGTTTCAGGCATGAAGCAGGTTGCCCCCGACGAGTGGAGCGGCTCGATCTACAACTACGAGGACGGCCAGACCTATCACGGCAAGGTCAAGGTGATCGGCGGCAACGCCATCGAGATCGGCGGCTGCGTGCTCGGCGGCGGAGACGGCACTATTGACTGCAAGCAGAAGCTCC
>CAZFPR010000041.1:0-902 GCA_964521045.1 uncultured Hyphomicrobiales bacterium | reverse complement strand
GGCGCCCTTAGCGACCCTTGCCGAAAACAAGGCATCCTGCTCTGTGGGATTATTTCTAATTGAGATAGAGGACTGGTAGTGAATCGAAATCTCATCAAGCGGATATTCAAAAAATAACATATCCCATCTATGACCTTCGTTATCCAGTCGAAAACCTGGACCAAGGTGAACTGAGAAACGCGCGGCGAACGCTGCGTCAAGCGAAGAATCTTTCAGCGGGACCGTAAGGCCCCGCTTCCGTTACACGCGCTCGCATGTTTACGATTGCGCATAACAACAAGATTGCCGGAGGAAACCCATGAAACTGAAATTTGCACTGGCGGCAGCCCTGCTCGCCTCGCTTTCGCTGCCCGCATCCGCCCAGGACGCGAACGGAACCTGGCTTACCGCGTCCGGCGAAACCCGCGTGCGCATCGCGCCGTGCGGCGGATCGATTTGCGGCACCATCGTGTGGGTGAAGAATCCCGCCAAGGACGAGCAGAATCCGAATGCCGCGCTGAAGGCGCGCAATGTCGTCGGCATCAACATGATCCAGATGAAGACGGCCGGAGACAAGAAGTGGTCCGGCACGCTTTACAACTACACCGACGGCAAGACCTATTCGGGCTCGATGACCATGAACGGCGCGAATTCGCTCTCGCTTTCCGGCTGCGTCGCTGGCATCTTCTGCCGCTCGCAAACCTGGACGCGCGTGAACTGATGTCATTTGAAATGCTGAAGCGTGCCCGGCCGATCGCATTTGCGGTCGTGCTCGGGCTCGCCGTTCTCTCCTCGCCCGCGCTCGCCTGCGACAAGGTGGCGTCCGCGGATCGGATCTCCAAGATCGTCGCCAAGGGCGAGATTCAGCGCCCGACGCGAGTCTCGCAGGGATTTGCGATCGAGGTGACCGAGAAGTTCTGGGC